>NZ_JASNGE010000004.1:0-272993 GCF_030164735.1 Bacillus sp. RB3 | reverse complement strand
GTACAATACCGGGCTCATACCCTAGAGGCTGCCTAATGAAACGACCTGTCTAACTTTCGGGGGTCACTTCAATTTCTGTTAATGACTTTTTTGTTTGCCTTTAAGCGGTTTTATGGTACTATAATTATAGTATCAGGTACTAATAACAAGTATAAGTATTTCTGGGAGGATATATCATGGAACTATTACAAGGGAAAACATTTGTTGTTATGGGCGTTGCGAACCAAAGAAGTATTGCATGGGGAATAGCTCGCTCTTTGCATAATGCAGGTGCAAAATTAATATTCACATATGCAGGAGAACGTTTAGAAAGAAACGTTCGTGAATTAGCGGACACATTAGAAGGACAAGAATCACTTGTATTACCTTGTGATGTAACGAATGATGAGGAACTTACAGCTTGCTTTGAAACAATTAAACAAGAAGTAGGTACTATTCACGGTGTAGCACATTGTATTGCTTTTGCAAATCGCGATGACTTAAAAGGTGAATTTGTAGATACTTCTCGCGATGGATTTTTACTTGCACAAAATATTAGCGCATTCTCTTTAACAGCTGTAGCAAGAGAAGCGAAGAAAGTAATGACAGAAGGCGGAAATATTTTAACATTAACATACCTTGGCGGCGAGCGCGTTGTGAAAAATTATAACGTTATGGGTGTTGCGAAAGCTTCATTAGAAGCGAGCGTGAAATATTTAGCGAACGATTTAGGTCAACACGGTATTCGTGTTAACGCTATTTCTGCAGGACCAATTCGTACGTTATCTGCAAAAGGTGTAGGCGATTTCAACTCAATCTTAAGAGAAATTGAGGAGCGCGCACCACTTCGTCGTACAACAACGCAAGAAGAAGTTGGCGATACAGCAGTATTCCTATTCAGTGATTTAGCACGCGGTGTAACAGGAGAAAACATTCATGTTGATTCAGGGTATCATATCCTAGGATAAATATAATATTAATTTTTAAAGGACAATCTCTAAATGCTGAGATTGTCCTTTTTATTTGTTCTTAGAAAGAACGATTTTTAACGAAAGTTCTTACCACGTGATGAATATAACTATAATAGTACACGATTTATTTAGCTACGTATGGAAGTGGGAGGGACGAGTGTGAAGAATAAAAATAAAAGTTCAACAGTTGGAAAACCGTTGTTATATATCACGCAAGTAAGTTTAGAACTTGCTGCACCGAAAATAAAAAGGATTATCCTGACAAACTTTGAAAATGAAGATCAAAAAGAGAAAAGTAATAGGCAGGAAAATATTGTAAGAAGTGCTGTGGAAGAGGTAATAGAACAAGAACAACAAGAAGAGCAGCAAGTGGAAGAAAAAATAGAAGAAGAAAAAGAAGAACACATAGAACAAGAAGAGCAAGAACCAGAACCAGTAAGAACTGTCCCGTATAATAAATCATTTAAGGATATGAATAATGATGAAAAAATTCATTTTTTACTAAACCGCCCTCATTACATTCCGAAAGTAAGATGCAGAATAAAAACAGCTACAGTCTCATATGTTGGATCGATCATATCGTATCGTCATGGCATTGTATCTATTATGCCGCAAAATAGTATGAGAGATATTAGGTTGTCTATAGATGATATCCAATCGATTAGTATGGCCGGTTTTTAAATATGTAAAGGTGGTAGAAAGCTTCTACCACCCCAATAGTTTTTTAGTTTACTTTACGATAGAAACGTCGCGTAAGCATTGAATCGCACAGAAACAGCTTAAATCAACAGTAATGCAAGTAGTTGTAGATATTAATCTTGCATTTGGTACAGCTAAAAACGTACAAATTGGATCGTCACCAGGTGGTACCGGAGTACCGTCACCTAATACTACAGTTAATACACGTAGCACAGCACAGCTATCATCATCTACACTTTCCACACGGAAAATTGGAGATCGGCAGCTAGTAAGGCTTGAAGATGGTGCAAATGCTTCAAAAGGTTCTCCAGTTTTTGTGTATAAAATAAAAGGGCGTGTATTTGCTACTGATGCAGTATTGTGTGCACCTAAAAATGGGATTTCACAACCAGATCCACATGTTGTTGTAGAACAATCTTGTAATTCATTGATGAATTTTACAACGTCAACTACACAATGAGAAGAGCCATGGTGTTTATTTTCGTTACAACTCATTAATGTCACTCCTTATCTTCTTGTTTGTATTTACATTAATAAGATATTGGAGTCGAGGAGATTTGGTCACAATCTCAAGACCTTTTTTTTTAAATAGGCGAAAGAGGATAAGGGTAGGTGGAATTATGCTGTTTACAAGCTGGCTTTTATTTTTTATTTTTGCGTTAGCTGCTTTTAGGCTCACTCGTTTAATTGTTTATGATAAAATTACAGCCTTTTTGCGAAGACCATTTATTGATGAATTAGAGATTACGGAGCCGGATGGAAGTGTATCAACGTTTACAAAAGTGAAAGGTAATGGATTAAGAAAGTGGATTGGCGAATTATTAAGCTGTTATTGGTGTACAGGTGTATGGGTTAGTGCTTTTTTATTAGTCTTATATAATTGGATCCCTATCGTTGCGGAACCGTTACTTGCATTATTAGCTATTGCAGGAGCGGCAGCAATCATTGAAACAATTACAGGATATTTTATGGGAGAATAATATATTTTCATAATACGAGAAAAAGCGGAGTTTAAAAGAATGAGGGAACGGAAATAAAGAGTTGTTCATATAGTAAATAGACAGAATTGACAGTAGAGGAGATGTTTGCTGTGAGCAATAATCTAAGGCAGAATTCATATGACCTGCAGCAGTGGTATCATATACAGCAACAACACCAAGCACAACAACAGGCATATCAAGAACAATTACAACAACAAGGATTTGTGAAGAAAAAGGGATGCAATTGCGGGAAAAAGAAGAACACAATAAAACAATATGAAGAATGAAACACTCATGCTACTGTGAGTGTTTTTTATTATATATAAAAAGCGGTATTTCTGTATAAGAAATACCGCTTTTTACTAGCTAATTTGTGCAACTGTTAATGCTGCAGCACGAATGTCTACAGTTCCAATTAACTGAACTGGCACAATTTGAATTAAGTCACCAGGATTTAAGTTAATAAGAATAACACCGCTGGATACGTCTACTTCACCAGTACCAATAACGTTAGAACGAACTGCTGTACCTGATCCAGGAATAATGTTAGCTGGTGTATTTAATGATAAGAAGAAACGACCAGCTTCTGGTGCAGTAGGTACGTTATCAAGACTAATTGTTAATGTATAACTAATTTGATAAATACCAGCTCGTAGAATTCGAATGCCATCTCCGACACTTACTGTATCATTTATTACAGGAACAGTAATATTTGGGTTTGGACTTACGCTAGGTAATAATAGTGGTGTAAATAGTGAAGCAAACTGAGGTGCAGACGCGTTGAAAGCAAAACCAAAGGCAGGTAGTGTACTAGCTGGCTTCGCCTCACAATCGATTTTAGTAAATTCGCAATCAGAAGAGAACATGTTTTTCACTCCTTTATCTGTTTCTACTTTCAGTTAATGAAAAGGACAGGTTCTATGTTCTAGACAAGTTCCCAATTTTAAGAAATTTACATAAGAATACTCTTTAAGCATGGATTGGGTGGCAGAATATTCTGCCACCCAATCCATGCTTAACTCATTATTTAGTTTTAAATAGAAACATCACGTAAGCATTGAATAGCGCAGAAGCAACTTAAATCAACAGTAATGCAAGTGGAGGTTGATATTAGTCTTGCATTTGGTACAGCTAAAAACGTACAGATTGGGTCGTCACCAGGTGGTACAGCGGTACCATCACCTAAAACTACAGTTAATACACGCAATACAGCACAGTCATCATCATCTATACTTTCTACGCGGAAAATAGGAGATCGGCAGCTAGTAAGGCTTGAAGATGGTGCAAATGCTTCAAAAGGTTCTCCAGTTTTTGTGTATAAAATAAAAGGACGTGTATTCGCTACTGATGCATTGTTATGTGCACCTAAAAATGGAACTTCGCAACCAGATCCACATGTTGTCGTTGCACATTCTTGTAGTTCATGTATAAAACGAACGACATTCGATACACAGTTGAAATCACACTCATGTTGATGATCTTCATTACAATTGCAGCTCATTATGTTCACTCCTTCTCGTGAGTTCTGACATACACTATTACAATATGAGTGGGATATGGCTGATATTACGTTAATTCTCACGATAAAAACAAGGAATTTATATAGGAGGGATGTACATAACGTGATATAAAAAAAGACATCCTTATTTAGTGGATGTCTTTTCAGGTAAATCTTTTCGCACAGTATATAAAAAACGAGATATATCTAATTTCTTTCCTCTGAAAAATTGCGGAGAAGAAATGTAAAGTTCTTCTTTCGCACGTGTAATGGCAACATAAAGTAATCGGCGTTCTTCTTCTAACGCTTCAGAAGTTTCCGTAACACGATCATTTGCATCTTTTAAAGAAGAAGTATGAGGCAGGATTCCATCACTCGCTCCAAGTAAAAAGACACATGGAAATTCAAGGCCTTTTGCGTTATGAATTGACATAAGTGAAACGGCATCTTTTTGCGGCATTGTTTTTAATGCTTCCATTTCTTTTTGACCTTGAATCGCCTCGTCGATAAATTGTAAATAAGCTGGAATATCGGTGAAACGAGTTGCAGACTCCATTAATTCTTCCAACATTTCTTCTTGTATGTCTTTATGCATTGTAAAGGAAGAACGATCGTTACTTTGTAAGTACTCTAAATATTTTCCTTTACCATGAATGATTTCTTTTAATGCTTTTTTCGGTTCTAATTCTTTAATAAACTTAATAAAATCGATGCGCTCATTTACCTTTTTCACTTGAAAAGGTTTTAAGCTTGGATTTAATAGTAAGAAATGAAGAAGAGAAGGGAAGCGCCCCTCACCATATTTCCATTGTTCACGTTCAATAAATGAAATACAATCATCACGTCCGATATACATCGTCGGCAATATGTTTGAAAGTGATTCTAGTCGAAACGGCTCAATCACGAGTCTTAAATGATCTAATACAGGCTTAATTAAAGAATGTTCATAAAATGATTGGCTCGCTCCGTGTTTAATAAACGGGATTTTATGAATGGTAAGCTGATCAAGTAACGAACGACTTACAGAATGTGTGCGATACAGTAAACAAAAATCTTTAAAGTTACGTTCACCACTCTCTACTTTTTCTTGAATAAGCTGCAAAATTTGATTTGCTTCATCAAGAGTCGTAGCAGGTCTTGCATAAAAAGGTTGTACACCTTCCTCACGAACAGAGTATAGCTCTTTATCAAAACGTTCTTGATTTAATTTTATAACTTCATTTCCAAGCCCGACGATAAAGGGATTGGATCGATAATTCGTATTTAGTGCAATGATTGTTGTGTTATCAAATTCTTTGGGAAAAGATAAAATAATTTGGTGACTTGCTCCTCGCCAGCCGTATATCGCCTGGTCGTCATCACCTGCGATAAATAAATTATTTCTTGGCGTGGCTAACAATTTTACGATTTCATATTGTGCATACGATGTATCTTGAAACTCATCTACTTCAATGTAGTGAAAACGTTGTTGTAATTGAGTTAGTAAAGGAGCATTATTTTCTAACATATAATATGTTTCCAATAAGATGTCATCGAAATCAATATAATTGTATCTTTGTTTTACCTCTTCAAAACGTTCGTATACTTCTTTAAATTCTTGTTCGACTGGTGTTTTCGCTTTTACATCTTTCGGACGATTTAATTTGTTTTTCTCAAGTGAAATCATCGCGAGCATCGTTTCAGCATCATAATCGTCTTTTAAACGCAATTCTTTTAAGATTTTCTTTATCATAATTTGTTTATGTTTTTCATTTGCTAAAATTTGCTGATTATACCCTTGGCTACGAAGCAATTTTAAGAAAACAGAGTGGAATGTACCAGCAACTACGTAGCTACTTGCTGCATGATTCATGCCTGGTAACTTCGCAACACGACTTCGTATTTCTTCAGCTGCTTTTTGTGTAAATGTAAGTAATAAAATATTTCGTGGATGAACTTGTTTTACATTTACTAAATAACCAACGCGAGTTGTTAAAACAGATGTTTTCCCGCTTCCGGCACCAGCTAGTGTAAGAACAGGACCTTCTGTTGTGCGCACGGCTTCTAATTGTTTTTCGTTTAAAAAAACATTTTGTTGTTCAAGAGCGCGGAAATAAGCCGCATCTACATCTTCTTCCATAATTAAATGGGTAGATGTTTTCGGAATATGATATGTCGCACGCGGAATATCAGCGTGTGTTAACGATTTTTGTGAAAATTTTTCTTGTGTCATATGTTCACCTTCAAAACTATAGCATCAACATTTAACTTTAGCGGAAGAAAAAGAAAATAGCAATGTAAAAAAACAGGAGGGATCACCTCCTGCTTTCAAATTACAATTCTTTTATCATTACGACGTGCGGGATATTCGCTTCCATAAATACATCAGAACTTGTTACATATCCAAGTTTTTTATAGAAATCTTCGGCATGTGTTTGAGCGTGAAGTTTCAATTTCGGTAGCGAATTTTCTTTTGCATACGCTTCAAGAGAATCCATAACAATTTTTCCAATCCCTTTTTTGCGATGGGAATTTAGCACGCAAATGCGTTCCATTTTTCCTATACCATCAAGGGTGCGAAAACGTCCAGCACCAACTGGAACATCATTGTCATATATAACAACGTGTGTTGAAGTTTCTTCAAACTCATCGTACTCTTCTTCAGCAGAGACACGTTGTTCATTTACAAACACTTGTTTACGTACAGAGAATGCATCTCTTAGTTGTTCGTCCGTTTGTACAATCTGTGCGTGCAAATTAGTTGTTCCCCTTTCCAAGACGGAATGTTTCGTGTACAGTCCATGTTCCATTTTCTAATTGATATAGAAGATGGAAACGATCAATTGGTTGTTCGTAATAGAAATCTTTCATACGTAATCGGCCCAACACATCAGCATGCTCTGCATCTGATAAGCCTTGTCCGATTGTTAAATGAGGTACGAAAGCATATTCGCGTTCTTGCGTGAATAACCCGCTATGCATTTCTTCATTTAAGAAAGTAAGTTCAGGTGTTTTTTCTACTTTAAAGTAAAGGACGTTATTAACAGGTGCGAATGAACCAACTTTCCCAACATGAAGGGTGAAAGGGTTCGTTTTACTTGCGATTGTATGTAACTCGTTTACAATCGACTCTAATTGTTCATCTTGCGCCTCAAAGGGTGTTTTCAATGTAATATGTGGCGGAACTAATGCGTAGTGCGGGTCATAACGTTTACGCAATCCGTTCGCTTTATCTTGAATCATTTTAGATGGAAAAATTACAATGCCTAATTTCATGTTCCAATTCCTCCCTTTGTAAGTCTAGTTAGATTTTGAGATAAATAAATCTCTTTATCTATTATATCAAATTATTCTGAATACTGCTCTCTATTATTTCATTGATAGAATATGAGAGAAGGCTTTCGGTAAATCAGTCTGCCAATATTTCCAAGTATGATTGCCTTCAAATTCCTCATAATGCGTGATGAAGTTTCTATCTGTAAGAAGCGTATTTAACTCACGGTTCGGCCCTACGAAATCAGATACTTGTCCATCAGTACGCTTTACAGCCGTTTCTTCTGTACCGATGACGTGATACAGTTCTAACGCCTGTGGATCTTTGAATTCTTTTGCTAAGTTCATCACTGTCTCATCCACAAATGGTGATTGCATAACGACTTTACCGAATGTATGCGGATACATAAGTGCAGTCATAAAGGAAACTGTTCCGCCAAGAGAATCACCAATTAAAACACGACCTTTTCCCATTTGGTACGTTGGATAATTTTCATCAATATATGGTGCAAGTTCATGAGCAAGGAAACGAATATATGCAGCATTTTTTACTTCATTTGGGAAATATTTTTCTTTACGATCATGTACATTTTTATATGGAATACCGACAATAATTGTACGGTCAATTTCTTCGGTTTCACGAAGGCGCTCAATTACACGGTGCGCTTTACCAAGCTGAAAATAATCTCTACCATCTTGTGCAATTACAACTGTATGTTTGTGCAGTGGTGTGTAATTTACTGGTAAATAAACGAGAAGTGTAACATCTTCTTGAAGTGATGCGCTATAAAATGAAATTTCTTCAATTCTCCCTATTGTTTGACTCATGTAGATCCCCCTAAATAAAAATTTACTGTAACGATTGTAAGAGCGACGCTTGTAGTGAAAAGGAAAGAAATATTCACTAATTGGTGCCTTAATTTCTATTTTACCATAATGGTACGAAGAATCTAAAAAATTAGTATTTAAGTTGCGAAAGAAAACGGATATAATGAAGTGGGATTTTTGACAGGTGAGAGGGGAGACAGGATTTGAAACAAGAAAAATCAATCGCACTACCATTAGCAATTTCTATAATTGCCATTTCCTTTGCAGCAGTTTTTGTAAAGATGTCCTCAGCACCATCTTCAATATTAAGTATGTACCGCTTATGGATTATCGTACTTATTATGCTGCCTATCGTATGGAAAAAAAGAGAGGAATTTAATAGGATTCAAATGAAAGATTGGGGCTTTTTAATTGGATCTGGTTTCTTTTTAGCACTGCATTTTCTTTTATGGTTTGAATCTTTAAAGCATACAACAGTTGCTAGTTCAACAATTATTTTGGCACTTCAACCAATCGTATCTTTAGTTGGAGGTTTTTTTCTATTTAAAGAAAGAACAACATATTCAGCCATTGCAACGATGGGAATCGCTATTTTAGGAGTAATGTGCATTGGTTGGGGAGATTTAGGTTTAAGTAAGCAAGCAATTTATGGTGACATATTATCCTTTCTAAGTGTAATAGCGGTTGTCGGTTATTTATTTATCGGGCAAACGACAGTGAAGAAAGTATCGCACTGGATTTATAGCTTTACAGTCTTTGCGTTCGCAGGTCTTTTTATGGGGATTTATAATGTTATATTACAAGTACCCTTTACAGGTTATACGAAGTGGGATTGGACTGTTTTTCTTTTACTTGCGGTTGTGCCGACAGTGTCACATGTAATTAATAACTGGCTATTAAATTATGTAAATGCAACGACAATTTCAATGAGTATTTTAGGAGAACCTGTTGGAGCATCTATACTTGCGTTCTTCTTACTTGGAGAAAAATTAAATGCAATGCAAATGATCGGTAGCATGCTCGTATTGTTTGGTGTATCTGTTTTCTTAATGCAGCAACAAAAGCGAACAGCAAAAAATGTCGTAAACGAGCCAGTGTATACACAGGAATTATAGTGTTAGGGGAGAAAAGAGAAGTTATGATACTTCTCTTTTTGTTTTATAGAAATGTGGGCGTAGAAGGGGGAGGAAAATGGAAGAGATATTAAAGAAGTATATGAATAGATTTACAACACTAAGTGAAGAAGAGCAGCAAATGATCCTCAGGGAATTACAAATTGAAGAATATAAAAAAGGAACAGTGCTCCTAAGACAAGGAAATGTTCCGTTAAAATGTTATTTTGTATTAAAAGGATGCGTTAGGCAACATAGTATAGATGAAGCAGGGAAAGAAGTTACATCAAATTTTTATACAGAAGAACAGGCAATTTCGAATTTCAACCATCATAAACAAGATAAATCTTCATCATATACGTTAACGTGTTTAGAAGATTGTACTGTAGTTGTTGGTGATCTACATAGTAAAAAGGACATGTATAATAAGTATTCACAATTAGAAGAAATGACGCGTAAAATGATCGAGTACAATTTCGGTGAAGTACAAGATGAACTTGCTGTATTTATCTCATCGACACCAGAAGAGCGATATAAAACATTGTTACGAAAACGCCCGTATTTAATTCATCGCGTTCCACAATATCAGCTAGCAAGCTATCTTGGCATGACACCAGAATCATTAAGTAGAATTAAGAAACGGCTTAATTAGAGTGTTTACCACCTTTCAATAGTAGCCATATCGCAAGTCCTAATTCACCTGCAATCATAGGTAATTGGAATAGTGATTGTATGAGTGAAATCATTGTATCGTATTGTGTAAACATTGTATTCATGACGTGAATTAGCATATAACCGGTAGCAGCAATGAACAGCAGTATACTAATAAACTTTGGTATCTGTTTAGAGAGAAAAGCTACATAGCCTAAAACGAAAAGATGCAATCCAAAAATGATCAATCCTATAGACCAAATGTATTCGAATGCACTGAGAAACAACATTGTATATGTTTCTGGATTTGCAATTGTATTTTTTGAAAGCAATAATGCCAATATTAGATTGAATATAGCAATCCCAAGTATAGCTGTATACATAAGACGAAGCAAAGCGGCTAGTAATGAGAGGCTAGTATGAATTGGTTTTAGAAAGAAATAAAGAGCCCACGCAGCGACAATATCAGTGATAAAAATGATAATCCACCCAAAAACTTCTGCTTTGAAAAGTGAATTTGAAGTTTGGATATTATGGAATGTTGTACTCGCATCTCCTTGTATAACGAGGTTTCCATGAACAAAACCGTAAGAGAAAAATGCAATGAATGCCATAACAAGAAGAGATGTGCTAGCAAATAAGGCGTACTTTCGTTCAGTCATAATATGTCCTCCTTTTCTAATATTGTTTTCATTGTAATAGGGAAGAGGAGGAGATTCATTGACTTAAATCAAGACGGGGAAAGTTTAGTAGAATTTCCATCAAAAAAAATGTATGGTTATATCCAATTTTTTATTAACCTTGTAAAAAGTAAAAACTAAAATATTGAAATCAAGTAAAAGAGTGGCTACGAAGCCACTCTTTTACTTTGGATTTGTCATATAAGGTTGTACATGAATGACACATAGGTCACGAAATTTGCCTTCAGCAGTTGTGACAATTACGACTGCTTTACCTGCACTTTTTCCAGTAATCGTCACGGTGTCACCTTTTGGATATATGGTGATGATATCAGAATTCATATTTGACCAAATAAGCTCTTTATTCGTTGCTTGTATTGGTAAAATGGAAGCTGATAACACAATGTTTTGTCCCGTTTTTATTTTTAATTTATGTTTTTCCATATGAACACCGATGACTGAAATAACAGAAGGAGCAATTGAAATTTTAGGCGGGTTAGGTTGCATGTTTAAACAAGACGCAGAAGTATTTGTGATAGGTGAAAATTTTCGTGTTTGTTGTTGCTGGAAAGCTGCTAACATGTTGGAGTCCCCTTTCTGTATAAGTGCTGATACTCATACTATAAAGGAGTAGTGTTATGTTAAATTTAACGAAACATAAAGAATTTGTTAAATTTGATAAAAAGATTGTCGAACTGTAAAAAATCTCTGCTGTTATGATAACAGCAGAGATTTTTTTATAAATTATGACGATGTTGTTTTTCGAAATCCTCAAATTGCTCTTTAACTTCTTTTGAAGGTTGTGTTAGTAAACTAACAATTACGATTACTAGTAAACTAATAGTAAAACCAGGAATCATTTCATATAAGAATTCTTTTAAGAATTTGAATTGAGTCCAAATAATGACTGTAGCGGCACCAGAAATCATACCAGCAAGTGCGCCCCACTTCGTCATGCGTTTCCAATATAAGCTTAATAAAATAGCAGGTCCGAATGAAGAACCAAATCCAGCCCAAGCGTACCCAACAAGAGCTAAAATCGTATCATTTTGTTTAAACGCTAATGCGCACCCAACTAAGGCAATAACAAGTACAGCCATACGACCGACAAATACAAGTTCTTTATCAGAAGCAGAACGTTTAAAGAATGTACGATATAAATCTTCTGTTATAGCGCTAGAAGTAACGAGTAATTGAGATGAAATTGTACTCATAATCGCTGCTAAAATAGCTGCTAATAAAAATCCAGTAATAAGTGGATGGAATAAAATTTTTCCGAGTTCAAGGAAAATTGTTTCTGGGTTAGATAATGTTAACTCTTGTTGTGAGTAGTAAGCAATACCGATAAGGCCAGTAAACATAGCTCCGACAACAGAGAAAATCATCCAGCTCATACCAATTCTTCGTGCGCTTTTAATTTCTTTTACAGAGGAAATCGCCATAAAGCGTACGATAATATGAGGTTGTCCAACATAACCAAGGCCCCATGCAAATAAAGAAATAATCCCTAAAGTAGAGGCACCTTTAAAAATATCTAAACGTGTTGGATCTACAGAACGAATTGTATCAAATGCAGGTCCCAGTCCGTTCGAATTCATAATTGTTACGATAGGAACAAGAATAAGAGCAACTACCATAATGATTCCTTGCACGAAGTCTGTCCAACTCACTGCTAAGAAACCACCAAATAATGTGTAAGCGACAACAACACCAGCTACAATGAATAATCCAACGTGGTAGTTCATACCAAATGAATTTTCAAATAATACAGCGCCTGAAACTAATCCTGAAGCTACATAGAAAGTAAAGAAAATCATAATAACAAGTCCAGATACTAAACGTAGCATATGAGATTTGTCGTGGAAACGGTGTTCCAAAAATTCTGGAATAGTAATAGAGTTATTTGCAATTTCTGAGTAGGTACGTAAGCGAGGAGCAACATAAAGCCAGTTTGCGTATGCGCCTAGTGTTAGGCCGATCGCAATCCAACTACTACTTAATCCAACGCTAAACATTGCACCTGGTAATCCCATTAAAAGCCAACCACTCATATCGGATGCTCCAGCACTTAATGCCGTTACTGCGGGGCCTAGTGTACGCCCGCCAAGCATATAATCTGTTAAGTTGGACGTTCGTTTATAGGCGAAATAGCCGATTACTAACATCCCGAGCATGTAAATAGAGATTGAAGTTAAAGTTAACATCTGCGTACTCATGAAGTTCCCCTTCCTTTTGTCATGTCTTTTGATGCGTTATGCATATTTATCCCGCATAAACGGGCAGTAAAACTCCCACCTTAAAATTGGCTGGGCAAGGAAGTTAGGTGGGAGAGCAACTGCCCGTAAATGCCCGATTGATTTAACTAATAATCAGTGGGATGAACAAACCCCTACTGATTAAAGTTTCACTTTATAATCTATCATGATTATTCTGAAAAATCCATATAGAAATACGAATTTTCAGAAATGTAAGCGTTTTTTGATGTCATTTTACTTTTTTAATATATAATATTCATACAAAAAACCTTATTTTTAATAGAGTATTTATTATATTTACATAAAAAGAGGTTGTTTTGTCAATATAATATTGAAAGGAAAGAAAAATAAAATTTTTGAAAAAGTATTGACTTGTGAAAAAAGTCAGGTCTATAATGAGTGCAACTTAAAAAAATGCAAGCGTTGATGAAGAAGAGTACACATGATGAACATGTCAGAGAGCTGATGGTTGGTGCGAATCAGTATGGAATTGATGTGGAATGGGCTTCGGAGCTTCCAAACCGAAACGAAAGAAGTAGGCTTTGGCGACATGATCTCATCGATACAAGAGACACGTATTGTTTTTGATACGGTAAAGTGCGTTACATTTGTAACGAATTAAGGTGGCACCACGGGAGTACCCGTCCTTTCTATAGGATGAGTACTCCCTTTTTGTGTATAAAAAATTAAATAAATGAAATCGTTTAAGTAAGAAGAGTACGTATATTGGAGACGTTACAGAGAGCCGGGAATAGGTGGGAGCCCGGTACGGTGCCATATACGGAATGGGCTTACGAGAGGTATGCTGAACAATTATTTTCAGTAGGCAACCCGGGTTCCGCCGTTACAAGGATAAGGTATAAATTTTGTACCTGAACAAAGCGGGATGCTTTTGCATCCAACACGAGGTGGTACCGCGGTATATTTATCGTCCTCTACATATTTTCGATATGTAGAGGGCTTTTTTATTTTTCAGGGCGAGGTGAAGGACATGATGACGAAAGAAGAATTTATAAAACAAAAAAGAGAGAGAAAGACATTTTTAGTAATCACTGAAGAAGAAGGAGATAGCATTACGCCAATTTCTTTATATAGACGTATGAAAGGGAAGAAGAAATTCTTATTAGAAAGTTCACAGCTTCATCAAGATAAAGGACGTTATTCTTACTTGGGATGTAATCCTTATGGAGAAGTGAAAAGCGTTGGTACGGAAGTGGAACGAACGATTTTCGGTCAAACAGAAAAGGTGCAAGGTAATGTACTACAAGTGTTAGAAGAAGTAATTGCACCATCACAAGTAGACAGTCCATTTCCATTTTGCGGAGGAGCAGTTGGTTATATTGGATATGATGTCATTCGGCAGTATGAAAACATTGGAGCGGATTTACACGACCCATTAAATATTCCAGAAGTACACCTTTTACTATATCGTGAGTTTATCGTTTACGATCATTTACGCCAAAAGTTGTCGTTTGTATATGTATGCAGGGAAGATGATTCAGCAGATTACGAAGAAGTATATGAAAGGTTGCAAATATACAAAGAGGAAGTGCTACAGGGAGAAGAAGCTGAAGTAACTGAAATAAGATCAACATTATCATTCACTTCTTCTATAACGGAAAAAGAATTTTGCGCGATGGTAGAAACGGCGAAAGAACACATTCGAGCAGGGGACATATTTCAAGTTGTATTATCTCAGCGTTTGCAAAGTGAATGTATTGGAGATCCATTTGCATTATATCGAAAACTTCGAATTGCCAATCCATCACCATATATGTTCTATATCGATTTTCAAGATTATGTTGTACTCGGTTCTTCACCAGAAAGTTTACTATCAGTAAGGGAGGATAAAGTGATGACGAATCCAATTGCTGGTACGAGACCAAGAGGGAAAACGAAGAGGAAAGATGAGGAAATCGCAAAAGAACTGTTAGGCAATGAGAAAGAGCGAGCAGAGCATATGATGCTTGTAGATCTTGGGCGAAACGATATTGGTAGAGTGAGCGAAATCGGCTCGGTTACGATAGATAAATATATGAAAGTAGAAAAATACTCTCACGTTATGCACATTGTATCTGAAGTTTACGGAACATTGCGAAAACAAATGGGCGGATTTGATGCGTTAGCGTATTGCTTACCAGCAGGGACGGTTTCTGGAGCTCCGAAAATTAGAGCGATGGAAATTATAAATGAACTAGAGAATGAAAAAAGAAATGTATACGCTGGTGCAGTTGGATACGTTAGTTTTTCAGGAAATCTTGATATGGCGCTCGCCATTCGAACGATGGTTGTAAAGGATGAAAAAGCATACGTTCAGGCAGGAGCAGGAGTCGTTTACGATTCAGATCCAGTAGCTGAATATGAAGAAACATTAAATAAAGCGAGAGCGCTTTTGGAGGTAATGAAATGATTGTACTTATTGATAATTACGATTCGTTCACATATAACTTGTATCAACTGTTAGGCGAACATGAAGAAGAAATTGTAGTTGTAAGAAATGATGAAATAACGATAGAACAGTTAGAAGAGATGAATCCAAGAGGAATTGTACTTTCACCAGGACCAGGAAAACCAGAGGATGCTGGCATTTGTATCGACGTCATCCGTCATTTTTATAAGAACGTTCCCATATTAGGGATTTGTCTTGGCCACCAAGCGATCATATCTGCATTTGGAGGAGACATTGTTAGAGCAGAGCGTATTAAACACGGAAAAACATCGCGTGTGAAACATAACGGAACGTCAATCTTTTCATATGTTACACAGCCCCTAACGGCGATGCGCTATCATTCCCTTGTTGCAGAGCAAACGAGCTTGCCAAAGTGCTTTGACATATTAGCGACAGCGATGGACGACGGAGAAATAATGGCAGTCCGTCACAATTATTATCCGCTCTTCGGATTACAGTTTCATCCGGAATCAATCGCAACAGAAGAAGGCGGAAAGTTAATCCGTGCCTTTTTAACAGAAGTAAAAGAGGAGGAAAAAGTATGAACAACTATCTTCGTAAATTAGTGGAGGGTCAACATTTAACAGAAGAGGAAATGTATAAAGCAGGACTACTTTTATTAAGTGAAAACATATTAGAAAGTGAAATTGCAGCTTTCTTAGTCTTACTGAAAGCGAAAGGTGAAACTGCAGAAGAAATATACGGTCTCGTTCGAGCTCTCCGCGAAAAGGCATTGCCGTTTTCGAACCATATACAAGGAGCAATGGACAATTGCGGGACGGGTGGTGATGGTGCTCAAACGTTTAATATTAGCACAACATCAGCATTCGTACTGGCAGGAGCAGGTGTAAAGGTTGCAAAACATGGTAATCGTGCTGTTTCTAGTAAAACAGGAAGTGCAGACTTATTAGAAGAACTAGGTGTAAATATTAGTAGTACGCCAAACGAAATTGATTATTTACTAGAGCATGTAGGTATTGCATTTTTATTTGCACCAGCGATGCATCCAGCACTAAGGCGCATTATGAAAATAAGAAAAGAGTTAAACGTGCCGACGATCTTTAACTTAATTGGCCCTTTAACAAATCCAGTGAATTTAGAAACACAATTTGTCGGTATTTATAAACGAGATATGTTATTACCAGTTGCACAAGTATTACAAAAGTTAGGCCGGAAACAAGCGCTTGTCGTAAATGGAAGTGGTTTTTTAGATGAAGCGTCATTACAAGGGGAAAATCACGTAGTCCTTTTAAAAGATAATGAAATAGTAGAAAAGAGTATTAATCCAGAAAAGTATGGTTTTTCAAGAGTGAAAAATGAAGAAATTAGAGGGGGGAATTCAAAAGAAAATGCAAAGATTACGCTTGAAGTATTGAGCGGAGAAAAGAGTGTTTATCGTGATACAGTTTTATTAAATGCAGGTCTAGCTCTTTTCGCAAATGGAAAAACGGAAACGATTGAAGAAGGAATTAAACTCGCGGCACATAGCATTGACTCTGGAAAAGCATTAGCCAAATTAAACTTATTAATTGTAGCAAGCAACGAAAAATTAGAAAGGGTGAACTAAAGTGGGGACGATTTTAGATAAAATTGTAGAACAGAAGAAAAAGGAAGTTGCGGAGTTATATGAAATATATACACCAGTAAAAACAAAAAGAAAGACACATTCACTTGTAGAAGCGTTACAGCAGTTTACTGTCATTGCAGAAGTAAAGCGAGCATCACCATCAAAAGGAGATATCAATTTACACGTTGACGTACGAAAACAAGTGGGAACATATGAGAAATGTGGTGCAGGAGCAGTATCTGTTTTAACAGATGGTCAATTTTTTAAAGGATCGTTTCACGATTTACAAACAGCAAGAGAAGAAAGTAACATTCCGCTTTTATGTAAAGATTTCATAATCGATAAGATTCAAATCGATAGAGCGTATGAAGCGGGAGCAGATATTATTTTACTAATCGTAGCAGCGTTAACGAAAGAGAAGTTAAAAGAGTTGTATAGCTACGTGTTAGAAAAAGGATTGGAAGCGATTGTTGAAGTTCATGATGAACAGGAATTAGAAACTGCGATTGTATTAAATCCGCACGTTATTGGCATTAATAATCGTAATTTAAAAACGTTCGAAGTAGATTTAAGCCAAACTGAAAAGCTTGGAAAAAGATTGAATGAGGAGAAATTACTTTGGATTAGTGAAAGTGGCATTCATTCAAAAGAAGATATTATTCGTGTTAAAAGAGCTGGAGCCAAAGGTGTATTAGTTGGAGAGGCGCTTATGACATCATCTTCTATTAGTAGTTTTTTTGAAGATTGTAAGGTGAATATATGAAAGTAAAAATTTGCGGCATCACTGATGTGGAAACAGCGAAAAGTGCGTGTGAATATGGCGCAGATGCACTCGGATTTGTTTTTGCGGAAAGTAAACGGAAAATCACTCCAAAGAGAGCGAAAGAAATCATTCAGGAGCTTCCAGCCAACGTGTTAAAAATCGGTGTTTTCGTAAATGAATCAGTAGAAGTGATCCAGAAAATTGCAGATGAGTGTGGGTTAACACATGTACAACTACATGGAGATGAAGATAATTATCAAATTAGAAGATTGAATATTCCGTCTATAAAATCACTAGGAGTAACTTCAGAAAGTGATATGAAAAATGCTCAAACATATGAAACGGATTATATATTGTTTGATAGCCCGAAAGAAAAGTTTCACGGAGGAAATGGGAAGAAATTTTCATGGGAACTACTTGTGCATATGCCAGAAGAGTTGCGAGAGAAAACGATATTAGCTGGTGGATTAAACGCTCTTAATATAGAAGAAGCGATTCGAACTGTTCGGCCTTATATGGTCGATGTGAGCAGCGGAGTAGAGACAGAAGGAAAGAAAGATGTAGAGAAAATAAAACAATTTATTATAAAAGCGAAGGAGTGTTCCAAATGAACTACGCATATCCAGATGAAAAAGGACATTACGGTATATACGGAGGACGATACGTTCCAGAAACGTTAATGCAATCTGTACTAGAACTAGAAGAAGCATATAAAGAAGCGATGCAAGATGAGGCATTTCAAAAGGAATTAAATCATTATTTAAAAACGTACGTCGGAAGAGAAACACCGCTTTATTTCGCTGAAAATCTGACGAAGTATTGCGGAGGTGCAAAGATTTATTTAAAACGTGAAGATTTGAATCATACAGGAGCTCATAAAATTAACAATACAATCGGTCAGGCACTACTTGCAGTGCGAATGGGCAAGAAAAAAGTTGTCGCTGAAACAGGAGCTGGACAACACGGAGTTGCAACAGCTACTGTATGTGCTCTTCTCGGATTAGAATGCGTCATTTTTATGGGAGAAGAAGATGTAAGACGTCAAAAATTAAATGTGTTCCGAATGGAATTACTCGGAGCGAAAGTAGAAAGTGTAGCGGCAGGTAGTGGTACATTAAAAGATGCGGTAAACGAGGCGCTTCGTTACTGGGTTTCACATGTGCATGATACGCACTACATTATGGGATCTGTTCTCGGACCACATCCATTCCCGCAAATTGTACGTGATTTCCAAAGTGTAATTGGAAATGAAACGAAAAAACAATATGAGGCGTTAGAAGGAAAGTTACCAGAAGCAGTCGTTGCTTGTATTGGAGGTGGTAGTAATGCAATGGGGATGTTTTATCCGTTCGTACACGATGAAGAAGTTGCTCTTTACGGCGTAGAAGCAGCTGGAAAAGGCGTTCATACAGAAAAGCATGCAGCAACTTTAACGAAAGGAAGCGTCGGTGTTTTACATGGATCAATGATGTATCTTCTGCAAAACGAAGAAGGACAAATTCAAGAAGCACACTCTATTTCAGCAGGACTTGATTATCCAGGTGTTGGTCCAGAACATAGCTTGCTAAAAGATATTGGCCGCGTTTCTTATCATTCGATAACAGACGAAGAAGCATTAGAAGCATTTCAATTATTAACGAAAAAAGAAGGCATTATCCCGGCGCTAGAAAGTTCACATGCTGTCGCATATGCATTAAAATTAGCTCCGAAAATGAAGGAAGATGAAGGACTTGTTATTTGTTTATCTGGCCGTGGTGATAAAGATGTAGAGAGTATAAAACGTTATATGGAAGAGGTGTAAAAAATGGGAGTAGAAAAAATTAAAGCAGCGTTTGAAAATGGCAAGAAAGCATTTATTCCGTACGTAATGGGCGGAGATGGCGGCTTTGAAAAATTAAAAGAAAGAATTCGTTTTTTAGATGAAGCAGGAGCGAGCATCGTTGAAATCGGCATTCCTTTTTCGGATCCAGTCGCAGACGGTCCAACGATTCAAAGAGCAGGGAAACGAGCGCTAGATAGCGGTGTAACAGTAAAAGGTATTTTTCAAGCATTAATAGAGGTAAGGAAAGAAGTGCAAATTCCGTTTGTACTCATGACATATTTAAATCCAGTACTTGCATTCGGAAAAGAACGATTCATCGAAAACTGTATAGAAGCAGGGGTAGACGGCATCATCGTTCCAGACCTACCATATGAAGAACAAGACATTATTGCACCGCTCCTTCGAGAGGCAAACGTTGCGCTAATTCCACTCGTTGCCATCACGAGCCCAATTGAGCGAATCGAAAAAATTACGAGTGAATCAAAAGGATTTGTTTACGCAGTTACAGTAGCGGGCGTAACAGGAGTACGTCAAAACTTTAAAGGTGAGATTCATAGTTACTTAGAAAAAGTAAAATCACATACGCATTTACCGGTAGTGGCAGGGTTCGGTATTTCAACAAAAGAACATGTAGAAGAAATGGTTACAATATGCGACGGAGTTGTCGTTGGAAGTAAGATCATTGAGCTTTTAGAAAATGAAAAGCAAGAAGAAATATGTGAATTAATATATGCAACAAAACAAAAAGAAGAGGCGTAGTCTCTTCTTTTTGTTTTGCGTAATAAATGTTAAAATATACAGAAAATACATATAATTTAGAGGGTGAGAAGGCATGCTAAGACGTAAACTACTATATCTATTCTTAACTGTACCGCTATACGCTTGGCTCATTAGCATGACGAAAATAGAGTTAATGGCTCTATTTTTAGGGTATGTATTCATCTTTTCCAACTTAAATCGCATTCAAGAACAGTCTATTTTAGAAATATGTCTATTTTCGATTAGTATAGAATTATTTAGTATCGTTTCGATTGTATTATTAAACGAATTATTTCTACGGATTCATTCATTTACATTAATGAAATTTTGGAATATTATATTGCAAGCAATATGTACTTACATTGTGTTTGTTGTGTTGAAAGAAATAGTCGGAAAGCAGACAGTTTTTCAGGATAATAGAAAATGGGAGTGAATGAAAAGGAGCCGTTTGGTTCCTTTTTTGAATCTGTTGTAAAAATAATTGAAAATTATAGTATCTGTTATATAATAGTTAAAAATTGTATTTTAAACGAAATGAGATGATAACATGGCCATATTGTTGGCACTTATCCCAATTATGATGATTTTCATTTGTTTATTTTTATTTAAACAAACGTCATTAAGGTCCTCGTTAATTTCTTATGCTGTGTCTGTTGGAATCGTTTTACTCTCGCCAATGTTTCAATTAGGGATAAGTGAAACTGTGCACGCAACGATTAAAGGATGGTTAATTTGTTTTATTGTCGGGTACGTTTTATTTTTCGGTATTTTTTTATTTCACCTCATGAACAAAATGGGGTACATCGACCAAGTAGCACGTTTTCTAGAAGCAGTTACTCAGGATCGTTTATTACAAATGCTGCTTATGTGTTTTGGCATTTGCCCGCTTATTGAATCAGTAAGTGGATTCGGTATTGGCTTTATGGTTGCAGCACCTATTTTTCTTTCATTAGGTTATAAACCGTTCCAAGCTGTACTGCTCTCGTTTATCGGCTTACTAGCTAGTTCATGGGGGGCAATGGCAACTGGTACGATTATCGGTTCGCAGCTTATCAATATGCCTCTTACAACACTTGGTACCAATACAGCGCTATTAAGTATCCCGATGTTTGCTTATTTCGTCATTCTTTCTTTACATGTTGTTGGTGGCAGGCAGGCTGTTATTGAAAAGTGGAAAGAAGGATTCGGTTTCTTTCTATTATTTTCTCTCGGAATCTATCTTTCTAACGCATACGTTAGTGTTGAGCTAGCAGGTATATTAAGTTCCATCGTTACCATTACATTTGGCTTTCTTATCATTAAAGTAAAAGGAAAAAGTGAGCAAAATCTTATAACAGAACATGCTGCGGCAACGGAAAGAGAAGTATCTATTCTAAAAATTATTAGCCCTTATATATTTCTAACAGTTTGTATTTTACTTTCTCGCCTCGTTCCTGCATTACATGACTTGTTCAGATCATATGCAGTCCTTGATTTAAAATCATACTCTTACAAATTAGAAATGCTGTATTCACCAGGATTTTGGCTCGGTATGACTTGCTTATTTACTATTATTTTCTTCCGGATACCATCTCATATTATTAAACAATCACTCTCGCAAACGATAAAACAATGGATTCCATTTGCGATTACGACGACAATGTTTATCGCCATTTCAGAACTAATGGGTGCATCTGGCATGCATTTATTACTTGCAAAAACCGCTGGTGAAACGTTTGGAAATTTTTTCGTTTTCGTTGCTCCGTTTATTGGCGCTATTGGTGGATTTTTAACAGGTAGTAACGCAGGATCAAATGCAATGTTTATAAAACTACAAATGCAAACCGCACAAAACGTAGCACTCCCGTGGCAATATGTCACAACACTTCAAAACACTGCATCATCAGTAGCGACAATCGCTTGTCCATCACGGATTACACTAGGTGCTTACTTATGCAATATTCCTTACCGTGAAAATGAACTATTAAAGAAGACGACGTTAATGATCTTTGGTGCGGTTTTGCTTGTAGTGGTAGAAGTTATTGTTTGGTATATGTTGAGAAATTAAAAATCCTCCTAACATAGGAGGATTTTTTTTATGAGTGGATAATGATTTAAATATGAATAGCTTCTACTAAATGAATAGGAGATGAAATGTATGCCCCTAAAAAACTACGGTGTGTTAAAAGGTACAGTTATACAATCAAAGATTGGAAAAGGGAAAACACCTCATTATCAAGTTCATTTACAGGGCGAGACAGGAGTAAATTATCGTATTGCAATTAACGTAAAATCGCAAAGCTATCCGTCAGAAGTTTTATATTTTGCGAGTAACAATATTAAGTCAGAGGCGATTCATATTTTACCGACATTACCATTCGGTTTTACAGAAATAAAAAACAATGAACCGAAAGTAGCTTTAGATTATGTAAGAGGAAATCTATTTGACTCAAATCAAATGATTCCTTTGCCTCCCGAAAAAGCAGGAGCAGATAATGATTTAAATGAAAAAATAGAACGTTATATAAAACGAGCAATAGAAGAAAAAGCAATTATTTACGCGTTTGGTGAAAGATGGGGACCAGAAGAAAATACACCAGATTCCTATTTTCATTTCAAACCAGGAAACGGTATACATGATATTCATATGAATCAAGGGAATGTAGAAAAATGGCAAGGTGATGATGGCATATGGCAAGACGGAGGAATACTCATTCACTTTGAAAAGGAAGAAGAATGGATTGGTATCTTTCTTGCATTCCAATCACAGTCATGGTGTACCGATGAAGAAGGGCATGCTCGTGTGCCTGTTGAGCATTGTGATTATAAGGGGAATAATTAATAAGAAGAGGGCGTTCAAAAAGAACGCCCTCTTCTTATTTTATAAAACGAAAAACTAACGAGTGTAGAAAGACAAGAGAACAGCAGTGCCACACTAGAAAACGCAATGAGATACATATTATATTTCATAACCTGTCCAATTAGCTGATTACTGTCGTATTGAAACAGTCCTGCTATTATGTTGAATAAAAATAACACGATAAACATGACGATAACACCGTCTATTGATCCTTTAATATCTGGTTTACTTAAAGCGATATGTGCGGAAATGCAAATGGCGATAAATAAAAATAACCAAAAGGAAGGATTCAATAAATTGCCGATTGTAAATAAGCTTTTCAATAATACAAACGTCGACAAGAGCATGTTTTGAATCATTTCTACATTAATAGAAGTAGAAGCAATCGTTTTTTCGAGAGTTGTATTAAATAAAAAATATGATTCTGGTACGAAATAGCGCATTAAAAGGATTAATGCAGTAATACCAGAAATAATAGGCCCAATGCCGATGAAGAAATTCCCAATCCGTTGATACACACTTTTTTGATTGTATTGATGTTGTACGTAACCTAAAGCCCCTTGACTTGTATCTGTCGGGAAGAACTGCGTTGCTACAATCTTATGACGGAACAGCACGCACATAATGGCATGTCCAAGTTCGTGAATAGGAACACCGATCCAAGCCGTTAATAGGAATCCTTTTCGTCCAAAAGCTCTCGACCAATACATCCGTGTGAGAGATTCTAAATAGCCTAATAGAAATCCAATTACAATGATAACGCCAATTAAAGATAATAATTGGATTACGCTTGTAAGGAGTATTTGAAAAATTGAGTTTACCAATTCCATTGCCAGTCATCCAATCTGTTAAAAATATTATTTATTCTGTTTCATAATAGCATTTTTTTTCAAGATTACTAGCACATATATTTTCTTTCGGAAGAAGGATTTCAGAATCTTTTTCTTGTAGTCATGTTTTATGTACAAATTCATATATTGAATTTGTAACACCCTATACGGTATATCCTTAAGGAGGGATAAGAGAATGAAATGTCCGTCATGTCATACAGAAAATGCAGCGGAGGCAAAATTTTGCGGGAATTGTGGACATTCGTTAACGGAAGAAGTAGTGGCAAGTAGTGGCCAAGAAGAAGGGCCGGAACAAGCACGTGCGGCACAAGCAAAGGAAGCTCGGCAAAATGAAACGGTAGAGCAAGCGAAGCGGTTTGCGAGCGGCTATTTTCAATTTTTTAAACATGCATTACAAGCACCGACAGCGATTATGCAAAGCGGCGCTATTGAAGTACGAAATGGAATTGTAAGTCTTGTTCTTATTTGTTTTTTAGGAGCATGTATTTTTTATAGAATGATGAGTGCAGCATCAGCAGTTACGAGAACATTTGCACCAGATATATCTACTCCCACGTTTTTTGTAGAATCTATAACGGTCTTTTTCTTTTTATTAATTTTAACTTTATTTGTCGGATTTATTATTTTTGTAAGTGGTAAGATGATGAAATCATCTTTTTCGTTTCTTGAAGTATTCGGTATATGGGGAACGATAGCGACGCCGGCTATTGTCATATTAGTCCTTTCTTTTCTTTTTAGTTTCTTATTAATCTTTTTCTTACCGATATTATTATCCGTAGCTGCAACTTATATAGGGATTAGTATAACTGTAGCCGTATTAAAGCTAGACAATGGCGGATTAGATCTCGTTTACACACTTATTATTGCAAATGTTTTAATTGGAATTGCAACATTCATTGTACTTTGGTCTTACATTAGCACGATAATTCAAGCCTTAACACAGGGAATAACTGGCTTCTAATGAAAAGGTGGTTGACTGGATGAATGTATGTACAAAGTGCGGAGTTCAGTTTGAAGATGGTGTGCAGTTTTGTCAAAACTGCGGGACGAAGAGGGGACGTTCTGTAGTAAAGAAGAACATGAGCGGTGGTGTAAAAGTTGGCATTACACTGTTAGCGCTATTTGTTATAGCGATTATTGGATTGTATTTGTACGGATTGTCGTATTATACGCAGGTGGCACAAGTAGACCGGATGATTACGATTTTACAAGAGAGGGACGGAGAGAAATTAGCTGAGATCGTTACGGCAGATGATCCATCGGTTATGATAACGAGAGAGAGCGTAACGCCTCTATTTTCATATATAAAAGAAAATCCATCTTACGTGAATGAATTAAAAGAATATTTGAGACAAGGTGAAAAACAACGGGACGGAATAGAAAGAGCTGATTTTTCATTAACGAAAGACGGAAAGTATTTCTTTATATTTGATCGATATAAATTGAAAGCGAAGACGTACTATGCAACTTTGCTTTCAAATGAAAAAGACGTATCGTTAAAAATGAACGGAAAAGAAATTGATAAGACAGATGAAAAAAAGTTTGAGAAGCAATATGGGCCATTTCTTCCGGGAAATCAAGTGTTTCAATCAGAATATAAAAATGACTACGTAAAACTATCGCGTGAGGAAAAGGTTGTACTTATGAAACAAAGCCAAAATAACGTAACGGTAGATTTAACGTTGCAAGGTCAATATATTACAGTTCAAACGAACGCGCCTGGTGCAACATTGTACGTAAATCAAAAACCAGTTACAGCGCTCGCAGGAGAAGAAATTACATGGGGGCCTGTAGCGACTGATGGAAGCGCGAAAATTTATTTAGAACGAAATGGAGAAAATGGACGGGAAACGACAAAAGTAGAGACGGTAACGGCACTTTCGTCTTATAATCTTCCATTTCAAAAGAAAAGTACAGAAAAACCAGTTGTTTATAATGTTACTCCAACGCCCGCGACTGAGTATGTATATAATGGTTTCATCTTTCCTGATAGTGATATTCGAAAATTAACGAGCACAGATTTAACATATTTATCGAAAGAACAGTTGAAAATTGCTAGAAATGAAATATATGCAAGGCATGGACATATTTTTCAAACGAAAGATATGCAAGCGTATTTTGCAAAACAGTCTTGGTATAGAGAAAATCCTTATTTTACAGGAAAGTTAACAGATATCGAAACTTATAATATTGAACTAATTAAATCAAGAGAATAGAGCGCGGGAAAAAGGTACAGTGTATATTACTGTACCTTTTCTATCGTTATTTGGCTGGACGAGGTTCCCTAGAGAAAAAGATATGAAAGAGAAATGTGACTTTACTTGCCCCTCCTGATGTACTGGCTTGCACATGAGATAAAGAACTAGACGTTAAAGCAGCTTCGGAATGAGGAGGGACGATTATTTTAAGCGTATCATCTGATTCTGATGATGCAGTAACTGTTATTGTATCGTCAGAAAAATTTATAATTTTAACAGTACCGACTGGAAAGATGGCCTTGCGAGTGTGTGATGTAGAAGCGAAGCGGGTAGCTTTCCAAATAGTTTGTGAGAAAGTGTCATTGTCAGATAACCAAGCACGAGCACTGTATAAAGTTACACTAACGGTAAACTCCTGTTCAAGCGGGAGGGCGGGTTTCGGTTCTATCGGTTCCTCTGGAAGCTGGACGAGAAGGCCGGCGCACATGTATGTTTCACCTACTTTCAATAGCTACTGTTATAGCATATTAAACATGTTGTATATAAGACACGACGGTTACCTATTCAAGCATAGGTTTGTGCACCAAATTTGAAGATGAAATTCTCTTTCTTTACAATGGAAGTAGGTGTTATTTCTATAAAATATGGAAAACGTAAAGAGTATGTAAAAAAGAAGGAGTGGTAAAGTGAACTATGTCATTATTGGCGGAGATGCAGCTGGTATGAGTGCAGCTATGCAAATTGTTAGAAACGATGAAAATGCAAATGTTGTAACTTTAGAAAAAGGTGAAATTTATTCATACGCTCAGTGTGGATTACCGTATGTCATTAGTGGTGCTATCGCTTCAACTGAAAAGTTAATCGCGCGCAGCGTAAAGACGTTTCGTGAGAAATATGGAATTGATGCGAAAGTGCGTCATGAAGTAACGAAAGTAGATACGGAAAAGAAAATGGTGTACGCAGAGCATACGAAGACGAAGGATGTCTTTGAATTTCCATATGATCGATTATTAATTGCGACTGGAGTGCGTCCTGTTATGCCAGAATGGGAAGGACGGGAATTACAAGGCGTTCATCTTTTAAAAACAATTCCTGATGCTGAGCGCATATTAAAAACGTTAGAAACGAATAAAGTTGAAGATGTAACGATTATTGGCGGTGGTGCAATCGGACTAGAGATGGCAGAAACATTCGTCGAACTTGGTAAGAAAGTAAGAATGATTGAGCGAAATGATCATATCGGTACGATTTATGATGCAGATATGGCTGAATATATACATAAAGAAGCAGATAAACACAATATTGAAATTTTAACGAATGAAAATGTAAAAGCATTTAAAGGAAATGAACGAGTAGAAGCAATCGAAACGGATAAAGGTACGTATAAAGCAGATCTTGTTTTAGTGTCGGTTGGAGTGAAGCCGAATACTGATTTTCTTGAAGGGACAAATATACGTAAGAATCATAAAGGAGCAATCGAAGTAAATGCATATATGCAAACGAATGTGCAAGACGTATATGCAGCCGGTGATTGCGCAACACATTACCACGTTATAAAGGAAATTCATGATCATATCCCGCTCGGAACGACAGCCAATAAGCAAGGGCGACTTGCTGGACTGAATATGCTTGATAAACGAAGAGCTTTTAAAGGTACGTTAGGCACAGGCATTATTAAATTTATGGATTTGACACTCGCAAGAACAGGCTTAAATGAAAAAGAAGCGAAAGGGCTACACATTCCGTATAAAACGGTCAAAGTAGATTCTACAAATATGGCGGGCTATTATCCAAATGCAAAACCACTTTACTTGAAATTACTATATCGCTCCGATACGAAACAATTATTGGGCGGGCAAGTAATTGGAGAAGAAGGCGTAGATAAACGTATTGATGTGATTGCGATGGCGCTTTTCAATAAAATGAGCATTCATGATTTAGAAGACGTCGACTTAAGTTATGCACCACCATATAACAGCGTGTGGGACCCAATTCAACAAGCGGCAAGGAGAGCAGAATAGCACTTTTTAAAGTGCTATTTTTTTGTTAAAGGGGAATTATCATTTTTGTCGAATGAAGAGGATCAGGAAATAGTTACATATGAGGAAGGGGAGTTTTTTTATGATTGTAGCACTTCAAAAAGTTCAAGAATCAGAAAAAGAAATATTACGTAATTTGTACGCATTATATCTTCATGATCTTTCTAAGTTCACTATGAATATAACTATCGGAGCCAATGGTTTTTTTGGATACAAAGATTTGCATATGTTTTGGAAAAATGACGGAATCACGCCGTATTTTATAAAAGTTGATCATAGTATTGTAGGATTCTTATTACTACTGGAACGTCCGTTTTTGAAGAAGGAAAATGATTTTGGTATTAATGATATTTTCATATTGAATCAATATAAAGGAAAAGGAATAGGTAAACAAGCTGTTGAGAATTTACTAGAAGAGAAAAGAGGACAATATTTCGTTATCGAACTTCTAAAAAATGTACCAGCAGTGTCGTTTTGGAAGAAAGTATATAAAAAACTGAACATAGAATTTGATGAGAGAGAGCAGTTAATTGATGATGAAGAATGTCTCGTTCAAACGTTTAAAATTTAATGAAATTGGTTTTCCTTTTATATTACTTTGAAATTTAACTTTATCCCGCTATTTGCGGACAGTAAGACCCCACTGATTAAAGTTTCACTTTATTTTGAATATACCGTTTCCCCTTGAAAACATATTACGTATCGCTTATATTTTCATATAGTATTTATTTTTTAAACGAAGCAATGAACGAACCAGGGGGCGCAGTATGGCAATTAACATGAAAACAATCGAAGAATGGATTGCTGAATCAAATGCAAGACATGAAGAAGACTTTGGACACGTTGTGGAAGAAATGAAAGAAGTATGTGTCGGACTTGATAACGCGACATTAATTTATACGAAAAATGTATTTTGTTTCGGTAAAAAAGTAGAAGTCTTTTTCTTCTTCCAAGACCATGTCGTGATTGGACAAGAAAAAGACGAATATGTTGAGATTGAAAAATTAAAGTATGATGCCATTACAAATAGTAACTTAAAAACAAATGACAAAAATACTACGTTAGAATTAAAGTTTGCTAACGGACAATCTATCAATTTAGATAGTTTAAATGATAACTACGGTACGAAAAATTGGTTATTTGCTAGACAAATTAAGAGTATTTTTAAGTTAATCTAGTGAAAAAGCAGACCCTTTGAGGTCTGCTTTTTATTTAATTCCTATTACGCAAAGACAACCTCTTTCTTCGTAACATTGTACACTTGTAAATCCTGTTTTATAAAAGAGATTTATTAGTTCTTCGGTCGTGTTAAAATTCTTCATATGATATTGAATTTTGAAAGTTTCAGCCACTAATAAAAAGGAGCCGTCCGGTTTTAAGACGCGAAATACTTCTTTTATATCTTGTTCAACATCAGGCCAAAAATAATGAGTTTGAAAGGCGGTAATGAGATCGAAGAAGTTCGTATGATGTGGAATAGAAGAAACGCTTGCTTGTTGAACAATTACTTTTTGTTTTTGAACATCTTTTGCATTCGTCTGTATAGAATTTTTCACAGCTTGATCGGAGTAATCAATTCCATATATTTCCCCAAGTGGAGTTCGTTTTGAAAGAGTGTGTATGGTTTTGCCTCCACCACAGCCGATGTCTAATACGACTGCATCTGTCTTTATATGTACTTTCTGCAATGCCCAATTTATTAATCTCGTATGTGCAGCGTTCATAATACAAAGCATGGAGGAACCAATTGTTCCGCTAGGATTTTTTGCTTGCTGAATTAACCGTTGTAAAATGCTCAAGTTAAATTCTCCTTTTATGTAAGAATATATACTCATTTCGCTTTTTATAAATTAAATCCTTTAAAAAAAGCACGCCGATAGACGGCGTACTTCTAACAATGCAAAGCCCCTTTTAACCAATTCCGCGCCCGATATGCCCCAACTGGAACTTGAATAAGAGATGTTTCATTCCCAGCATCTATTCCGTACAATTGATCACATGCATTTGTATCAAAACTAAGTAAAGGATGCCCGCCCATCCCCATAGCAGTTGCAGCAAAAACGAGTTTATGAACGAGTATACCTGCTTCCATTTGGTGAATACGGTATCCTCTATAGCCTAATGCACGTGTATAGTAATCTTTCTGTCCGACTACATGTAAGCAAAGTGGTACTTGAAAAAGGTTTACGTTATCCATCGTCATACTAGACTGAAGTGGGTAGCGAAGGTCTCCATATCGAATTGGTTGTATGGAATGTGTTTTACTGTTATAAGCGTAAGCTCCGTTTTCAATATTTTTCACGCTATAAAAACATCCGTATAAGGAGACGCGTGTATTTTCATTTGTATACTTACCGTCAAGGTCGTTGTAATAGGGGAAGGAAAGGCTCGCTTCTTGTAGTAAAGTAGCGAGCTCAGCTGCATCCCATTTCGTTAAAATAAAATCCGCATCAGGAGAATATCGTTTTTTACAAAGTTGTAGGAAATCATACGATAACCGTTCTACTTTTGGTAGCTGTACAGCGTACGGATTATGTTGATAGTGCTCTTCATGATGTAGTGTTTGGAAGTGTGCTGTTGATTCGATCATAGAAGCTTCATTTATTTTTGTTATCATCGGATATTCACCTACATGTTTTGAGCGAATGAAATGTTCATGTGCGAGCGGCGGAATTTGTTGCAACAACTCATGAGAAGTAACTGTTTTATTTTCACGGTAATCATTGTGAAACCAATTAGTTTCTGGCTCTGTACTTAAAGGAATAACGGCATACACACTTTCTTCACCTTCTGACAATCCGAGTAAATGGTTCAGTGCACGGTCTAGAAATTGAAAGTATACGCCGTTTGTATAACCGAATTGCTTTGCACATTCTAGCAATTGTCCAATGAGGACCCCGCTATCTAATCCTTGAAGACGATATGAAAAATTATTGTATTTAAAGAAATTTTTCCAAAACATAGTGGATACGAATGCAGCACCGAAACAATCATCTATATTACAGCGATTACCGAGTGTGTCTGCCAAATAAGAATCGAAATTTCCTTCGCGAAGTAAAATAAGTCGGTGATGCGCGGCGTCATAATGGTAAATGCCGTCTGGGTAATCGTCAATCTTTAAATAGATATACAATTCATTCGGATATAAAGCACCACCTGAAGGAATAGATCTTCGTAATACATTTCTCTCGCTATTTAGCTGACATAATTGTGTTACACCAAATGAATACCAAAGGTAGTGACCAATCTCATCTAAAGTAGGTGTAGTAGAAGAGTTCGGTAAAGATAATGGGATTTCTAAGGAGAGCGGGATGGTAGGTAAATTTCGATATAATTTATAAGGAAGCGGTGCGTCTTTCCAGTCCACCTCATGATTCGGCATAATTTCATCGATAGAGAAATGGAGATGATGTAAAAAAGTATCTAGCTGCATGAAATCCCTCCTTTACTATGGAAACGGATGTGGATGTGGATTTAATCTTTCATTCGTTAAAGGTTCGTCTGTATATCCAAGTGTCATCGGTACGGTATATACCCGGTCCAGTCCTGTAACTCGAGTAAGATGGTGACCAAACGTCATCGGTAGCATGCCTGGAATAATAACTTTTACACAATGTAATCCATTCTTTTCTATGAGGGGAACGGTTTGATCTACAACGATTATTTCAAGATTAGATTGATGCAAACGATTTAAAAGTTGGTGGAGATCGGATGTTAAATCCATATCAAATGATTGTGATACATTCATTTCTTGGAACGTTTGCACCGGTGCATCTTCCCGTAAAAGGAAGTGAAGACGTTCTTCTGTTTCTTTCAATCCATACAGCATACTATGGTCTTCCATTTTATTAACGAAATAAGGATCTTGTAAGCATTTTTCGTAGTATTCTCTTTTGTGCTCGAGCTCATCGTCTGTTATAAGTAACATGCCTGCTATTTCTTGAATGGCGCTTTTTAAGGCTCGAATAGGATCTAAATGAGCGCCTCCTGCACAAACAACGTTCATTCCATTTTCACGCGTATTTTTTGCAATTACCCATAAGCTAGGAATGCCGTGTTCCATCGTCGCGTTAAAAGCGTGTAATTCATATCCGGTAATCGTACGTAACCGCTGAATCATTAATTGTAATTCTGTATCATTTGCTGAATTAAGATCCAGGCGGGGAAGAGGTAATTCGGCATACCAAGTGAGTAAGAAGGCATCACGCTCTACAATTTCTAAAATGCCGTGAAAAATCGCTTCTTCTAAACTACCGCCAATTGCACATCCATTTGATGTTTCATACACGAAAGCATCTCGATGACCGAGGCTATAATAAGCAATTGATTCAGGAACTAAAAGCGGTCTGTTTTGTGATAAAGAATATCCCCATACCCAGTTTTGCTCATAATCAGGATCAAACGGCTTGAATGGAAAGTTATCACGATTGTAATGTTCATTTGTATGGACACCGAGTGTGAGGGGATTTAGTGCATGTTCCTCTAAATCATGAAAACTACCATGCACATTTGTCTTTTTCCCTCGAGGCGACATACCGCAATATCGTTCTAAACCTTCTAAAATAGCAGTTGCTTCACTCACTGCAAATGAATGAGTTCGTCCCGCAACACCTTCATTTCCGAACATTAATGGCATGTTTATAATGACGTCAGCGAATGGTAATACAGAATGCTGCATTTTTCCGTTCAACATACCGACCCGATAATCTAAATAGTCTCTCGTTAAAAATGTGTTTAGCTCATGAATGGAACGGCAGCGATACGTTTCGGTGCTTACTTTTAAACTCGGTTGTAAAGAAACTTCCGCCGCATCCGCAGTATCATCAGGTAAATTACTACATACAGGACAGAGAGGATCTGGAAGAAAAGAATGCCGCGTACATTGTAATGTTTGTAAGTTTAGTAAAATAAGTTCATTTTCTAAAGAAGAATGGTTATGAGTTAATATTTTTCCTGTTTCTGCGCAAATAAGATGGCACATTTGCAACATTCCATTTTGGGTGGCACGTACGTCACGTCTCGTTACATTATCTGCTTTAAAGGCATATTTCCGCTGTAGTTCCCACATTTCTTTTTGATCAAAGCCAGCGATAAAACGGCGTCCATCAGAACAATGGGAACATCCAGGCGTAAGAGGATGAATGTAAGGACCGATAATACCTTCGCCAAATGAAGTAAAACCACGAAGCCATGGAATATGATTTGAGCGAAAAATAAGTTCGGCATCATGATGAATAGTAGAAGGAGATCCGTCATGTAATACGAGAGCGAGATGAATATTTTCAGGAAGTTCTTCTGTAAGGGTCTGCTGACGAATGATGGAATATTGTTTGCATAATTGATCATGTACATAGTCTGCAAGAAGGCCATCTCCTATAAGCAATATATTTTGAATCATAAACCGTCCTCCTTTGCAATTAATACCCCATACACACCGTCTAGGTTTTCTTTCAAAAATGGTTCGATTGCTAAATCGAACACGAAGGGATAAAAATTATGTTCTTCTAAATGCTGTAAGGCAAGCTGTAAAGATTGCACACTTGGAATTTCTTCTTCCGCTTGTATTTCCACTCTAAAAGAATCCGTGTCATATAAAATAATAGAGGATTCAGGCAAGATATTAGCTCTGTAAGGAATTTCTTCATTTTGAACGTGAAAGAGTGATAGTTGTAGTGCGTTTCGTAACGCTAACGTCATATTAATATTAGATGCACCGTACCATCTATCATTTATACCAACCCAAACGACTGGAAAACTGAGAATCTCTTCACTCATTGCGATTTTAGGTGTTTCATGGATTGTAGAGAGAGCATCGTAATAAAATCTACAATGTTTATCTTGAATATCAATTAAATCAACAGTTGTAAGTTCCTCTAGAATATGTGACTGCCGCTCATACAGTTTATTGTTTAAATGTTGTTGTAGTGCCCGGTAAAATCCTTCTGTCATCGTTTCTCCAGCACCGATACCGATATTGTTATGTTCAGGAATAAGGCGGTGAATGATTTCTGCTACATATGTTTCAATTCCTGTTAAACCAGCTTCTCGGCGTGCTTCATTATGAGTCAATCCACTACGAGTCATAAGAGGCAGAAGGGGAGCTGGGCCATCTGATAGTGGAGTAGCTACTTGAATATAGCATTGTGATAATGGTAATTGATATGAATCTTGTTCATCCCATACATGGAATATACCGGCTTCTTTAGAAGTTAATGAATCGAAAAAGCGGAATACATCAGTTGAAGTATGTTGGCTGGACCGATGCTCAAGTTTTTCAGAAATATTTTCTATCGTATCAATTGTAAAACTTTCATCAGTTGCAAGAGGGTGTTTTATAAAAGGATGCCACGTTCCTTCAAGTGTTTCATAGTTTAATAAAAAGAATTGTGATTCTTTTTCACGATATGAATCATCCGCGACATGTTTAAACAATTCAAAAACGATTACATTTGCTAACATGGCAGATGTAATTGGTGAGAAGGAATCCGATGAATTTTCATTTTGTAAAGTCGTTTCATGTAGCCGATGCCATGCGGATTCCCAGCATTCATCACGATTTTCTGTTACGACAGGTCCAGCTATACCGAGTGTTGATAAACAAATAGCTGGTATGAAATTCTTTTTCGTTTCTCTACAAATAGTGTGAACTGTTTTTAAACCGTCAATGTCTCCGTTTTGAGAAACATATAAAATCCAATCAAAAGGTTCGAATACTTCACGCAAAGGACGGTCAATTGTAGTATCGATTTCTTGAAGGAGTACACTGTTATCAACTTCATATGCACGTTCTATTAGCTCATGTATTCTGTCATAGTTTGTTTCATCCCGATCTGTAACGAGGTAATGAAATGTAGGTAAACCAGATTCTAATAAAGAAGAAACTAAGGAAGTGAGCATATCCCCAGAACCAAGTACAAGGACATTTGCTCCGCGGTATGTTTCAAACTTTAAAGCACCTGAATGAGAATCAGCTTCTAAAAATTCAATTTGCGAAGCATATCTGTCGAGTAATGTACTGTTTAATTCATGAGGTGCATCTTGATTTGCATCGCGAACGAAACCATTTTCATATAAAATCTCTCCAATTTCAAATACACGGTTTTGATAGGGGAGAGGGAGGCCATCGGTTATTTCGGCTAAAGAATAATTCCCGTTAAACATTGGCATTAATTTTTCAATCCAATCATAAATTCCATCACCGTCCATACGAAATGAACTGGCGTTATTTCGAAAATAGACACCCCCGTTTGAATCGGGGAGGAAGAAAGTATCCTTATTTACTTTAAGTTTTGCATGAATTGGAAGGTTATTCATTTTAATCCTCCTTACGTTTAGGCATACATTATTACCTTATGTCATGAAATTTGTCCCGTATGAACACAATAAAAAAAGGCTGTAGAATGATTCATTCTACAGCCTTTAATAGATTTTTAATCTATCAACCTTCTAATAATAATGACTTTGGATCTTCAAGCATATCTTTAACAGCAACAAGGAAGCTAACTGCTTCTTTACCATCAACAATACGGTGATCGTAAGATAAAGCAATGTACATCATTGGGCGGTTTTCCATACGCTCGTTATCAATTGCAACTGGGCGTACTTGGATTTTATGCATTCCTAAAATACCAACTTGTGGGCTATTTAGGATCGGTGTTGACATTAGAGAACCGAACACACCACCGTTTGTAATTGTAAATGTACCACCTTGTAGTTCTTTTAATGAAAGTTTGTTGTCACGTGCTTTTTTACCTAATTCACGAATTTCACTTTCAATTTCAGCGAAATTTAATTGGTTGGCATCGCGTACAACTGGAACAACTAATCCATCTGGAGCTGCTACTGCAATACCGATATCATAGAATTTTTTAATGATAAGCTCGTCACCTTGAATTTCAGCATTTAATAATGGGAATTGTTTTAATGCTGCAACAACTGCTTTTGTGAAGAATGACATGAAGCCAAGACGTACATCATGTTTTTTCTCGAAAGCATCTTTGCGTTCTTTACGTAATTCCATGATCGCACTCATATCAACTTCGTTAAATGTTGTTAACATTGCAGATGTTTGTTGAACTTCTACAAGACGTTTTGCAATTGTTTGACGGCGGCGGGACATTTTCACGCGCTCAACTGGTTTTTCGAATTCCGTTTTTGCAACTGGAGCAGGAGCTGGACTCTTTGGAGCAGCTGGTGCTTCTTTTGGTGCTGCAGCATGAGCTTGTACATCATGTGGTCTCACGCGTCCAAGTGGGTCTGTGCTACGTACGTCGTTTAAGTCGATTCCTAATTCACGAGCCATTTTTCTAGCAGCTGGTGATGCGATAGGACGGTTTGTATTTGGTAACCCTTGTAGTGTTGCAGTTTGCTCAGCATTTGGTGCCGCAGCTTTCGGTGCTTCAGTCGTTTCTTGTTTTGGTTGCTCAGCCACTGGTGCAGGTGTACTTACTGCAACTGGTGCTCCATTAGCATCTAAAATTGCGATAGTTGCACCAACTTCAACTGTATCCCCAGGTTCGCCTAGTAACTTCGATACAATACCTGAATCTTCTGCAATGATTTCTACATTGACTTTATCAGTTTCAAGCTCAACAACGCTGCCACCTTTCTCAACTTTGTCGCCTACGTTGATAAGCCATTGTGAAATAGTTCCTTCAGTAATAGATTCTGCAAGCTCAGGTACTTTAATTTCGATCATTTTAAATGTCCTCCCCTTATTTGCCTAACGGTGTGTTTTTTCTTCTTTTGTCTTCGGTAATCTCCATTTGTTAGCCTGGCCTTGGGCAGAATATCTGCCCAAGGAACAAGCTAGAAACCTTCATTGTTACTTTTTAGTTGCTGTAAACTTCAATTTCTTGTTTATCTTGACGGAAGTTATACTTCACATCTAAAGCATGTGCAACAATTAGTTCTTGCTCAGCTTTGTGAGCGAATGGATCGCCGCCAGATGGACTAGAGCGATCAGGACGTCCAATGTAGCCTGTTTTCACTTTATCTCCAGCAAGTTCGAACAGAATTGGAGCCATGTAATGCCATGCGCCCATATTACGAGGTTCTTCTTGAACCCAAATGATTTCTTCTAAATTTTTAAAGCGTTTAATAATAGATTGAACTTTTTCAGCAGGGAATGGGTACAATTGCTCAATACGAACGACATGAACTTCGTCTAAGTTGTACTCATGTTTACCAGACTCGATTTCTGCTGCTAAGTCAATCGCCATTTTACCTGTGCTTAAAACAAGACGTTTTACTTTATTTGGTTTCATGCCAAGGTTTTCTTGTTCTAAAGCAGGTTGGAAACGTCCTTCGCTTAACTGACTAGCAGTTGAAAGCGTAAGTGGGTGACGTAATAAACTCTTCGGCGTCATCAATACTAATGGTCGAACAGCTTCTGTTCCTAAGATAGATGCTTGACGACGCAGGATATGGAAGTATTGAGCCGCGCTCGTTAAGTTTGCAACTGTCCAGTTATTCTCAGCAGCTAACTGTAAGAAACGCTCTGGACGTGCACTAGAGTGCTCTGGTCCTTGACCTTCATAACCGTGTGGTAATAGAAGAACTAAGCCAGATTTTTGACCCCATTTTGCTCTTCCAGCTGAAACATATTGATCAAATAATGCTTGCGCAGTATTTGAGAAGTCACCATATTGCGCTTCCCACATAACAAGAGTTTCTGGAGCGAATACGTTATAACCATATTCGTAACCAACAACAGCAGCCTCTGATAACGGACTGTTATGAACAGAGAATGAAGCATTAATGTTTGGTAAGCGATGTAATGGTGAATATGTTTCATTTGTATCAGTATCGTGTAATACGATATGACGGTGTGCGAATGTACCACGCTGTGAATCTTGACCAGTTAAACGAATTGGCGTACCTTCTTGTAAAATAGAAGCGAATGCTAATGATTCAGCAAGTGCCCATTCAATTTTGCCGTTCTCTTCAAGAGCATCTTTACGGCGCTCAAGAATTTTCTTCACTTTCGGATATACGTTAAAGCCTTCTGGCCAAGATAGTAGACCTTCATTAATTGCACGAAGTGAGTCAATCTCAACGCCAGTATCAATTGACTGAATACCTTTTGCAACAACATCTGGTACTTTAACGTGAATTGTTGCATCACTCGTATCAGCTGGGGGTACTTGTGCATAGTCGGATTTTAATTGCTCTTGTATAAACTGTGTAATTGTTTCAACCTCATCTGCATTTAGAACACCAGCAGCTTGTAATTGATCTGCATAAATTGCTCTTACAGTTGGATGGTTTTTAATTTTTTTGTACACTTGTGGTTGCGTAACTGCCGGGTCATCCATTTCGTTATGACCGTAGCGGCGGTAACCAATTAAATCGATTAAGAAGTCTTTTTTGAACAACATGCGATATTGAATCGCAAGGTTAGCAGCTGCAAGACAAGCTTCCGGATCATCAGCATTCACGTGAACAATCGGAATATCGAAACCTTTTGCAAGGTCACTTGAATATTTCGTAGAACGAGAATCATAGCTATCAGTCGTAAAACCAACTGCATTGTTTGCGATAACATGAATCGTTCCGCCTGTTTGATACGCGTTCAATCTGCTTAAGTTGAGTGTCTCAGATACAATACCTTGACCAGGGAATGCAGCATCACCATGAACTAAAATTACGAATGATTTTGAAGTATCTTGATCTGGAAGACCAGATTTTTTACGATTCTCTTGAGCCGCACGTGCGAAACCTTCTACTACAGGATTCACGAACTCAAGATGACTCGGGTTATTTGCTAATGTAACGCGAGTACTAACTTCTTCGTTACTAACGACTTGTTCTCTACCTAAATGGTATTTCACGTCGCCAGTCCAGCCAGAATTAGCCACTGCGCCTTCTATTTTTGCATGTTTGAACTCAGCAAACATGTGGCTATATGGTTTTTCTAATACGTGAGCAAGTACGCTTAGGCGACCGCGGTGAGCCATACCAATCATGACATCCTCTACGCCGTTCTTAGCACCTTCTAGAACAATTTCATCTAAAACAGGTACAAGCATATCAACGCCCTCGATAGAGAAACGTTTTTGCCCAACGAATGTTTTATGCAAGAATTGCTCGAAACCTTCAACAGCTGTTAAACGTTTTAAAAGAGCAGTTCGTTTTTTATTTGATAGTGGTTGACGCAGTGAATTTGATTCCACCATTTGATGCAACCACGCGCGTTCTTCACTATCTTGTATATGAGAAAATTCATAAGCTAAAGATTTTGTATAAACGTCTTTTAATCTATGAATTACATCAAGTGCAGTGTGAATACCTTCTGGTGCATCTTGCCATACCGTTTTCGCTGGAATCGCTTTCAAGTCAGCATCGCTCAGTTCGTTCATTGCTTTCTCAAGAAGAGATTGTCCATTTGCAGCATCTTCCATCGGGTTGATGTGAGCCAACGTGTGCCCGAAAGAACGAATCTGCTCAACAAGTTGAACGACTTTAAGAATTTTTTCAATGTTACCTGTGTTTTGAGGAGAAAAATGTGTTGCTGAGTTGTCCCCTGTTACGACATCATCTTGAAACGAAGGAGCTCCAAAAATTTCAAAAAGCTCTTGTAATTCCGGATCAACAGAACCTGCTCCAGTTACGTAAAGATCATACTGCTCAATAACATAACCAAGGTTCGGACCGTGGAACTTGGCCCAAGGGTTTGTCGTTGTATTCTTCCTCGTCATTTGTTTAAACCTCCCAATGCATATAATCCTTTTCCATACAAAGGTGCATTTTGCTCTTTTTCAATAAGTAATGAATCAATAATCAATGTAAATGTTTTTCTTTACTCTTATGTTATTACAATAATTTACATAATACCAAACACTATTACTTATCTGTTTTGTAAAAAAACATTCACAATAACTTATCACCCAAGTTAATCTTTCATGTTATAAAGTAATTTTACAGAAAAATGGGGTGGATATATTTGGTATGCCTATACTAATAGCTATAATTGTTGTATTTAAATATAGGTATAATAGTTAGAATGTTTCGATAAAAACAGTTTGAATTATGTATATTGAAATAATAAGCGCTTTCATAGATATTATACAACAATATAACGGAATATAGTATAAAAAATAAAAAATTATGAATTTATCGTAAACTTTATTTAGATAGTGTTAAATATTGAAAGGAAAGTGAAGGATTTCTACAAAAAAAGTTGCTAAACATAAAAAATGCTCCATAAACAGTTAGTTTCTATAAATATGACGAAAAACACCGTAAAACAAATAACGCATTTCGTGAAATAAAGAAATAAATGAAATATTTTAAAAGGATAAAACAAATATGGAGATATTAAATTTTAAAAAAAGAAGTGAGGAGATATAGTAACATTTATTTACAGTGTTCCGTGTTTCGCTTCAAAATAGACGTGCTGAAATTTAAAAAAGTTTCTTCTATATTATTGAATATACTTATGGCACTTACAATGAGTACCGTCTTTATCTCATTTGTTGTTTTAGCAAAAAGATATTAAGATGGAGGAGAGAAAGGAAGATTAACATATGCAAATGATGTATGCTTTTGGCATTGGGCTTGTATTATTTTTAGCCGTATTCTTATTTATTCGTAAAGACGTTCAAGGTGGGACGTTAACGAAGCGAGGATTTTATAAATTAATCGGCTGTTTAGTTGTTATGCTTATAGCAATTATTGTAATGATCGTATTAATTAATCAGTCACTATAGAATGTAAAAACGAAACCTTACTTCGGTAAGGTTTTTCTTTATTGTTAAACCTAAAAATTACCACTAAATCCATTTACTATAAATAACTTGTATTATATAATCCAATGAAATGATAGATAAGGAGTGTAGTATATGAATAAAAAAACTATCTTCTATTTATTAACTTGTATACTATTTGTAGCTAGTACTACTTATATAATATGTAACAAAAGAGAACAAGTGCCACCTATATTAGTATGGAACGAACAAGAATACTATGTTACGAATGAACCTGCCAAAGTAGAAGAAGTTGGGCAAAAACTTGGCGAAGTAACAAAGAAAATTAAAACAAGTAAAAAACCTACTAAAAATAGAGAATCTAATACATTACAAGAGAAAACAGAAGTATTCACAATGATTGAGGAAGAAAAAAAGTGATTACCCGCCTTTAATCATAAAGGAAGCTTATAGTGATGAATATAGGGTAGTGAGGCCGATGTTGAAGCAAGTATTATTATGAAACGGAGATTCATATGCAGACAGTAACTTCGTATCCGTGGTCGTTAAGAAAAATATTTGTCTTTTTCCTCCTATCCGTGCCGCTTACATTTTGATGAATAGAGGAGCAATACAAAAGAGAGATTACATTTTATATTTATTATTTGCTGCTATTAATATATCGCTTTGGTTATCGCTTATGATCTTTGATCGGAGTATGTGGATGGTAGCAGGGCATTATGTGTTTGGAGCAGTTGTTGTTGTTGTTGTTGTTGTTGTTGTTTCGAATATGAATAAGAGATAAGCCAGCAACCTCAAAGTTGCTGGTTTTTATTTTGCTATTTATAATAAAGAAACAAATTTTTAATAGAGAGTAGTGGGCGTTATGAGATGGAAAGAGGGAACGTTTGAAAAAATAGACACGAATGACTCACCTGTTGAGCAACTTATAAACACGTTTAAGGAACAAAACTTAATTGGTGGAGCAATAATAAGCTGTTTTAAAGTGCATAACGAAAATTTTTTTAAAGAAATACCACATTCGAAAGATGGACATGAGCACTTCTTTAGAAGAATCTTCAACTCTTTAGACATAATCAATAACTTAGAAGAGTTAAAAATACATACATCAGACAAATATAAGTTTTGTTTTAAAGAGCAGCTCGCAGTCATGCTTGATGGTAGCATTGCTGCGCAAATTTTGTGGGGCGGAGCATATGAAGGGTTTAAGGAACGACCAGTTATCGCAAAACAATTAGCAGTCAATGTATGTCAATATATGTTCCAAGATCGATACGAAGATATTAAAGTGTTCGAAAGCTATCGCCCTTGGACAGATTGGTTTTACGATGTTGCGTGGGATGTTACTTGGATGGTGTTAGATAGTAGGGAACAGAAAATGTGGTTCATTTGTGCTACGGATACAGATTGATAGAAGCCGGGCCTTGTAGGAATGCTGCAAGGCCCTTTATCTTTTGGGGATTAATGGAAAACGAATCATATAAATGATATACTAAAAAATGTTTGTAATGTCAGTTTCATACTATTATATAATGCTGACTTACTAGACAAGATAAGAGGAGAATGAGCGTGCAAAAGATAAAGAGATTATTGCTATTAATGATGGTAGTAGGATTAACAGCAGTTGTTTTAGCAGGGTGTGCAAATCCGAAAGATACTACAGAAGAATTTTTAACAGCGATACAAAAAGGTGATGTAGAAAAGGCTCGTACATTTGTTGAGAGTGACAAGGAATTTAATAAACTAAATGAAAAAACAGATGATGCTGAGGCAAAAGCAATGCTAAGTGCAATTACGAAAAACTTTAAATTTGAAAAGCTAGAAGAAGTATCGAAAAAGGATGACAAAGCAGAAGTGAAAGTGAAAATTACATCTGCAGATCTATCCGTTGCTGTAACAAAAGCAGTGGGAGAAGTTATGCCAATGGCGTTCGCTAGTGCCTTTAGTGAAGACAAAGAACAATCTGAAAAAGCAATCGAAAAAACAATGACATCAACTATCGTCAAAAACTTAGCAGATAAAGATGCAGCAATGGCAACTCGCGAAGTTACATTGAACTTAAAGAAAGACAAAGATGGCGACTATAAAATCGTTGCTGACGATAACTTGAAAGAAGTATTGTTTGCCAATGCGAAGTCTTTGGAGAAGATGTTTGGTGGGAAGTAATTGAATTAGATAAAAAGAGACACCATATCACGTAGAAGGTTGATATGGTGTCTCTTTTTTATGAACCTGGAGAGGTTTGAACTCAAGAAATTAATTCTATAAATTTTATATTATGATTTTTTGGTTTATGACATACAGCTAGTTGTAACAGAGGAGGTACTGTATTCTATGTTTTCTTATGCGGATCCTATAACGTAGAAAGGTAAAATTTCTGGACCAGATTTTAATTAGTGTTCCTTCAGCTTTAATGAGGAGGTGTACGAAGATGTTGTGACTATACCTGCTGGGTATTATTAATTGTGAAGTCAAATAAGAAAACAATTTATTAGAGGAAGATTAGTTAGTTTAAGTATCAGATTTAGGTGTTTAACAGGGGGTACTAATTAATTTCAGTTCTTTCATGAAAAATTATAGAAAAAGTATGGATAAACAAATTCTTGTTTTAAGTGAATTTTGTGAATGTGGGGGCTGCTTTAAATAAAGATGGTCAAACACTATGTAAATAATTAGGAATGTTAAAATATGCAAAATTGCATATTAAATATTTTAAATCTTATGCTAACCTTATAATGCGAAATATAACATTTGTTGGTAATTATTCATTTTTGAAAGATAAAAAATGAATAATTACAGTGAATTGTATACCACTGTCCTATAGTATAAACGATAATAACGAAAGCTATTTGAAGTCCTTTGAAGGAAATAAGTTATTTAAAAAAATTCCATATAGAAAATTTGTTAAAATTTCAGATGTAACAAATGTCATTTTATTTTTAATGTCTGATAAAAGCGATGCCATTAGAGGGCAAAATATTGTGGTTGACTATGGATATACAATTGTATAAATAAATCATCTTGGGAATTAAGGGTGTGGATAATGAGTTTACTAATTAAAGATTTAACAAAGAAATTTGACGAGCATGTTGCAGTGAATAATTTGAATATCGAGATACCAAAAGGTGAAATATTTGGATTCTTGGGCGGGAATGGAGCAGGTAAAACGACTACATTTCGAATGATACTTGGACTTTTATCGAAATCAAGTGGGACCATTTCATGGAATGGTAAACCTATAAATTATGGTGTTACAGATAAAATTGGGTATCTACCAGAAGAACGTGGTCTTTATGCGAAAATGACTGTCAAAGAACAAGTTAACTTTTTTGCAAAACTAAAGAACATGAAAAGTAAAGATGCAGAAAAAGAACTTCACTATTGGCTGGAGCGTTTTAATATTACTGAGCATCTGAACAAAAAGGTAGGAGAACTTTCTAAAGGCAATCAGCAAAAAATCCAGCTGATAACAGCGATTATACATAAGCCTGAACTCTTAATTTTAGATGAACCATTTAGTGGTTTAGACCCAGTAAATGTTGAAATGTTAAAAGACGCTGTTCTTGATATGCAAAAACAAGGGTCGTCAATTCTTTTTAGTTCACATCGTATGGAACATGTGGAAGAGTTATGCCAACACATTTGTATTATGCACAAAGGTGTACCTGTTGTTCAGGGTGACATTACCAAAATTAAAAGTGATTTTGGTAAAAAGAACGTTGTAATCGTTGGCGATCATAACTTTGACCATTTGAAAGAAATAAAAGGTGTAGAAAGTATGAAGAAACGTAAAAATGCAGTTACTCTTAAAATTTCATATGAAGAAGTTTCACATGTTTTATTTAAAGAGATAACAAAATTAGGGTATGTTAAAAAGTTTGCAGTAGAAGAGCCTACATTAAATGATATCTTTATTGCGAAAGTAGGTGCACAAAATGAATAGTTTCTGGACAATTTTTTTACAAAACTATAAATCTAAAGTGAAATCAAAATCATATTTTGCTATTACAATAATAGTTTCTATGTTAATTATAGGATTGATGAATTTTGACAAGATTTATAACTTGTTTGCAGGTAACGAGGACGATCAAGTTGTTGTTGTTACAGAAAAAGAAGAATTATATTCAACCATTCATCAAGTGTTTAAAAATGTCGATAGTAAGATACAAGTTAAACGTAGCACGGATAAACAAAAAGCAGAATCAGGTGTTAAAAATGGTGATTATACATATGCAATCGTTGTAGAGGAATTGAATAATAAACAATTAAAGGCTACGTATATAACTGAGACGGATGTAAATCAGCAAGATGTTAGCAAGGTTCAAACGATTTTATCTCAAATACAATCTTCTAATTTCGCCCAGCAATTGAATCTATCTCAAGATGAATTAAAGGTGTTAACAACGCCAGTAGAAATTCATACCAAAACGGTTTCAGATAAGGTTAAAGATGGAGAACATACTGAGGGTGTAGGGATTTTAATTAATGTCTTTATCATGCTAAATTATCTAATGATATTAATGTATGCTGCACAATTAGCAACAGATGTTGCAACAGAGAAATCTTCTCGTGTTATGGAGTTAGTTGTTTCAAGTATTTCGCCTACCAAACATTTATATGCGAAGCTATTCTCAACATTATTGGCTGGTATTACGCAAATCATAATTTGGGGCTTGGTCGCAACTGTTGGATATAAAACAGCAATTAATGATTCGAAAAATGATATTTTAAATAGTATTGATTTAAATTCTGTTGCTCCAACTCTAGTGTTTTATGGGATTCTATTCTTCACATTAGGATTCTTATTATATGGCTCATTATCTTGTCTATTTGGCTCTATCATTACGCGTATAGAGGAATCTTCTCAAGCTGTTATGCCGCTGATGTTTATGTTACTTGCTGCTTTGTATATAGCAATTTATGGAATGTCAAACCCAAGCAGCATGGTTGTTACCATTACTAGTTATGTACCTTTCTTCACTCCTATTGTTATGCTTGTACGAATTGGATTCCTCAATATCCCAGTATGGGAGATTGCGCTTGCATTAGCAATTCTAATTGCAACAATATGTATGATGATTGGTTTAACGAGTCGTGTTTACCGCGGTGGCGTATTAATATATGGTAAAGGTGCATTTAGTAATATCAAAAAGGCAATCAAATTAGGGCAAAAATAGGATTCGTCTATTCATTTCTAAACTTAAATTTACAAAGGTCTGCATAGTTAAACTGTGTAGATCTTTTTTGTTGAGAAATTTATATAAATAAATATAAAAATTGCTGTATTAGGCTATTTTTCAAAGAGAATTTTAAAAAGCTCCCAAAAGAGAGTAAAGAATCGAGTTCTAGCGAACAACGTAGAGCGATAATTAATATAATTTATGTCTTTCTCCAAAATGGAGAAAAGAAGTAGGGGAAAATTTAGTTTTAATAATAATCATTTATTTGCTACATAAAGAAAACCCCTTGACTATCAAGGGGTTTTTCATATGACCCCGGAGAGGCTCGAACTCACGACCTCCACCCTGTCAAGGTGGCGCTCTCCCTGCTGAGCTACGGGATCCCAACTATAAATGTTACCATCAGCAATGTATTTTCATTTCATTCGTGTAATCGGAGAATTTGTACAATTTGTTGAGTATTGTAACATTTGATGTATTCCTATAATAGCAACAAACTTTAATGGTGTAAAGGTGCAATTTTCTGAATATTCATATTCTAATTTTTGTATAAAAAAATAAGCCCCGAAGAGCTTATTTTAATAATAATATCAACGCAATTATCAATGATATTTTCAAAAATACAATCATAAATAATGGAGCTTGTTCATAAGCTATCGTCCTGTAACTGTCATTCCTGCTGTGTAAATTGTATCAATAGAACCGTCAGCGCCTTTTATTTCGACTTTATAACGATATGTTCCATCCTCATAAATATCATCGCCATATCCTGTGAAAGTTGCAATTTCATCATTGCTTCCAGCTGGGACCCATTGATTTTGCCAACGGAAGTTGGTTTCAAATTCGCCCCATCTATCGCCATATTTCTTTTCAAGGCTGACATTGTAATGAATTTCTTCAGCTCGGTCATTTGTAATTCTTGCAATTACGCTGTTACCAAAAGTAACTTGTGTAGAGTGTACCTGAACTGTAACACCGTTCACCGTTTCACCAGGACCACAAATGTAATGACAACCATCCCATTCGTCAGCATGTGCTTTTGGTGTTTCAATGTTCATAACCGTTAAACCGCCTAAAGCTAATGCGCCAGTTAATAATACTTTACCAAATGTTTTCACTTGAAATTCCCCCTAAGTATACTCTCAATTCGTTCGATAGATATCACATTAATCTAATGGAACGTTTTTTCCTTAAGTGTATTCGCTATGAATCTTTCATCTTGTAGTAATCTAATCACTACATAAAATTTCATAGTTTTGATTCCATATATGTATCATGATTTACATAGAACAAATCTGTTAATACGCTTTGGTTATTTACTTATTCCACTACTTCTTATTACCTTTTATTGGTAAAACGTTGGTTTTATTATATAACATTATTATCTATTTACAAGAGAAAATAATACTGTATGCAAAAATGCATAATAAAAAACACTGCTTGTATTCTAGATTACAGATTAAATGGAGTGTTGGGTTTCAATTAATATTTGAGTGGAACTTAATGCTAATTTTTTATGCTTAACAGTATGCATATATCATCGTTTATTAAAGTCATAATTGATAAACCTTGTTCAGGGGACGCTCTTCCTGCTGAGCTACAGAATCTTCAAAAGGGAAAGTATAAGCGATTATGCTAGTAATGTATGAAGGAATAATGATGAGAAGCGAATTCAGTAGAAAGTAGTCTTTGGATGTAGTGGTTATATTATTTACGATACCAATCCAAAGGACCTTCAGCACTCAAATCAACAAGAAAAGGGAGTAAGAAATGTAAAGGTAAGCTTATAAGTTCTGGCATAGCGTTCACCGTTTTCTTTGATAGATATTGTCTCATAAAACAATACGGACAATCCTTTTCAAATGTCACGAGTATTGCCCATACATCTTTTATTGTCCACTTCGTTTTACAATACGTACAACGCGTCATGAGGTTCCTCCTCATTTTAAGTTTTCTTCTAGTATACTCCATTCCATTGTAAGAAAGTCATTTGTATTTGGTGTGGTAAAATGTAAGTTGTTTTATTTTTATGTGAATCTATTTAGTCATTTATGAACAATTACATATCATTTGATATTTTTGCAGAATGATAGATTTTCAGTTTCAATATGCCAATTGGCCAATATATCCTTTTTACAATTTACTGAAAATCATGTATAACAGAGATACATGATTATTTTATCTCGCTATTTGCGGGCAGTAAGATCCCTTACTTCGAAATTCAGCAAAAGTAAAGAAGTTAGGTTCGGGTCGGAATGCCTGTAAAAGTCCGATTCGTGAGGGTTGATGAAAGTTTCACTTTATAAATATTCAGAAGTAGAGGGAGAAAAGTTGTAATGGTAAGAAAAACGTTCAAGATGCGCGTGTCTAAAAATAGAACGATTTCGATTAATGGATCGATTCTTGATGTGGATGTTACACATGATGAATTTTTACAAGAGTTTGTTGAGTGGGTTGATTCTAAAGGTTGGTCGTTTATGGGAATAACAGATGAGATTACGCCCGAGGAAGCTAGTCAAAAGTTAATAGATTCGTTGATTGATGAGAAGGATAAGAAAGAGTAATTCCTTCTTATTTTTATTGTATATTTATGTTCTTTATCGTAAAAGTATGATATAGTAAAAAATAGTGAAAATTCTTCCAATATAATACAAATTACATATGATTGGTAGATTTATTATTTTGTTAAGGAGTAAATGGAAAAGGGAGAGTCATATGGTAAATTTTAAGAAAATTTTGGTTTTTATTACAGTTATTTGTTCGTTTTTTTTGACGCCCATAACATTGCGTGCTGAGACGAATATTGGAGTAAATCCAGAACAAGTTGCACCACCACCTGCGGAAGGACCGAATGTTTTTAGTCAGTTTGCAACGACAATTGATGCAAAAACAGGAGATGTTTTGTATGATAAAAACGCATATCACCGAGCATATCCTGCTAGTACGACGAAGGTGTTAACAGCGATTTTACTCATGGAGCATACAAAGCCAGAGGATCAATTTACATTTTCACAATTAGCATTAGATCAAGAGAAGAGTAATTATCAAATTGAGTTTCAACCTGGAGAGACAATTAATAGAAATACTGCGCTTATAATTTTAATGGTGCTGAGTGCGAATGATGTGTCGTATGCGATTGCGGAGCGGATTGGCGGGAGTGTTGAGAATTTCGCTAATATGATGAATGAGAAAGCGAAGCAATTAGGGGCGAAAGATAGCCACTTTGTAACACCGAATGGATTGCATGATCCGAACCATTATACGACGCCGTATGATATGGCTATGATTACGAAGGGTGTGCAAAAGTATCCTGAAATTTTACAAGCGATGAATACGAAAAGAACGACAGTTACGACGTCTAGGCAGACGGTGTCTATTTTTAATAAATCTAATTTTTTTGAAAATCCATATAGCGTTGGCGGTAAGACAGGGTTTACGAATGAAGCACGTAATACACTTGTTTTATTAAATGAGAAAGATGGAAATCGTATTATAAGCGTAGTAATGGCTTCTCAAAGACCTGAAATTTATGAAGATTTGAAGCAGATGGCGGAATATTCTTTCGGTCAATTTACGAAGCAAATGGTGCTTGATAAACATAATTGGCATCAAAAAACAACATATTTAAATAAAGATGTTAATTCTGAGTTGGAACAAAGTGCGGAGCTTATGCTTAAGAAAGATGAAGGGAAAAATGTGAAAACTATTTTCCGGGCGGCTTCATTAGATAAAGAATCTTTATATCATAAAGGAATACATCGTGGTGAGGTAGTTGGTGCAGTTGATATTACGAAAAATAATCAAACAATTGCGACGGTAAATGTTCTTTCAACAGAAGATGTCACTTTTACGATGCCTAAAAAAGATACAACTATGCCTGAAGTAAAAGACTCAAATGTGAAAGTAATAAGTGTTGGGATAGGTGCGATTATATTATTTGGAGCAATTTTATATGTAGTGTTGCGCCGAAATACAAAAGGAATGAAATCAGAAGGTAAATAAATTACTAATAAAAAGACTGTGTAAAATTTTGGCACAGTCTTTTTTCTATATTTTAAATAACTAATAATTGTAAATTTTCTTATTGCAATAACTTAAAGTTCGTTATATCATTTACTTGTGTTCTTATTAAAGAACAAAGTGGATATTGCATACTTCAAATAATATAAAACAACGGAGAGGGAGAGAGACGATGAAATTAATATGGAAGATAATTAGCAACGCGATCTCATTTGTTTTATTTGCATTGATGGTTTTTTTAGCTTTTGTAGTTATTTCTTCAAAAGCAAGCGGTGGTGATCCGACAGTGATGGGATATCAATTTAAGAGCGTTCTTTCAGGATCAATGGAGCCGACGTTTTTAACAGGATCAATCATTGCAATAGAACCAAACAAAGATGGTTCTAAATATCAAAAAGGTGATGTTATTACCTTTAAAGAGAAAGATCAAAAAATTATCACTCACCGTATTATCGGTGTGAAAGATACAAATGGAAAAGTAATTTATGAAACAAAAGGGGATAACAACAACGGACCAGATTTAGAGCCAGTACTTGCAGAAAATGTAGTTGGAAAGTATGCAGATATTACAGTTCCGTATGTTGGTTATTTACTGAATTATGCGAATTCAAAAGCGGGAGCAGCATTGCTTCTTATTATTCCAGGAGTCTTTTTACTTGGGTATTCCGCGATTTCTATTTTTGGTGCTATTCGTAGCATTGACGGAGAAAAGAAAGATAAAAAAGTAGAACAATCCGTCTAGTTCGTTTGGTTATACTTTCCGTTTAGGAAGTTAACAAATATATATTAAGGGGATATGGACATGACTTTAAAGAAAAAATTAGGAATGGGTATTACATCAGCAGTATTAGGAGCAGCTTTAGTTGGTGGAGGAACATTTGCATTTTTCAGTGATAAAGAAGTGTCAAATAATACATTTGCGGCTGGAACACTGGATTTAGCATTAAATCCATCAACAGTTGTTAACGTATCGAATTTAAAACCTGGGGATACAATTGAAAAAGAATTTAAACTAGAAAACAAAGGCTCTTTAAATATTAAAAAGGTTCTACTGAAAACAGATTATAATGTAGAAGATGTAAAGAAAGACAATAAAGATGATTTTGGTAAACATATTAAAGTAACATTCTTAAAAAATGTAGATAAGCATGAGACAATTGTGAAACAAACTACTTTAGATAAATTAAAAGGTGACACACTTACAGCTGTAGATAATGATTTATCGGCTTGGTTCTGGGATGAAAAAGGTATTTCAGCAGGTAAATCTGATAAATTCAAAGTGAAATTTGAGTTCGTTGATAATGGAAAAGATCAAAATCAATTCCAAGGCGATAAGTTACAATTAAATTGGACGTTTGATGCACAACAAACAGCAGGTGAAGAAAGATAATAAGAAAAAGGGCTATCACATGGATAGCCCTTTTTCTATTTTTCTAGTATTTGTCTATCAATTTTAATAGTTCTTTACTATAATATAGATAATGTTCTGTATAAAGAACGTAATGTTCGATGGGAGAGATTAAGATGCTGAAAAGACCGCGTAATTTTAAAAAGATGCTTATATTGCCGTGTATGTGTTCTATTACGTTTTATTTAGGATCTCAAATTATGACGCATACAGAAGCGGCGTTCATTCATGAAACGAAAGTAGAAGCGACGCTTTCTACAGCAATTATATTTCCGAAAACAGTTAATACGTTAAAAGAGCAATCTGAGAAACATAAACAGTTTATTGAGCGTGAGTATGGAACGATGAAGGGAAAATCGAAAGCAACTTCTATTGAAGAAATAAAACAGGCGATTTCTGTATGGCAACAAGGGCGTGAGAAAATTGTTGCTGAGAAGGAAGCCCTGCAAAATGTATATACTGAAATAGAAGCTCCTTACAATCAAATACAAGAAGAATTAAAGGTAAATAAAGATGAATCGATGCAGCAAGTGTCCATATATGTAAATGAAGGCTTCCGCAGTATCAAAGAGAAGCGTGACTATATTGAGAAAGAAATTAGCTTGAAAGCTATTGATGAGCAAATTCAGGCTCTTCAGCAACAATTAAACGTTGCAATTGAAGCGGAAGGACAAAAGAAAGCAGAAGAACAGAAGAAAGCAGAAGAACAGAAGAAAGCAGAAGAACAGAAGAAAGCAGAAGAACAGAAGAAAGTAGAAGAACAGAAGAAAGCAGAGGAACAGAAGAAAGTAGAAGAACAGAAGAAAGCAGAAGAACAGAAGAAAGTAGAAGAGCAAAAGAAAGCGGAAGAACAGAAAAAGCTAGAAGAGCAGAAGAAAGCGGAAGAACAGAAAAAGCTAGAAGAGCAAAAGAAAGCGGAAGAACAGAAAAAGCTAGAAGAGCAAAAGAAAGCGGAGTAACTGCTTTAGTGAAACAGCCGGAAAACAAGAATGTGTTGTAAGAGAGAGTGAACGAATAGGCAAGACTAGTAATATTTATACGAGTGTGAGGGAACGTTAGCCCTCACCTCTTTGTTTTTCTTTTTTCTTATAGTATTAAATGATTTGAGTGTGAAAAAAGTTATAAATTATCATTATTTTTTTTCTGAAAAGTCTAAATGATATTGAGAAATAAAAATAACTGAAAATATTAATAAATATGTGTTGTGTTTATATAGGTTTGTTCGTTATAATGAACATAAGGTTTTTAAAAAAGAACACATATTAGCTAAGCTAATATAGTTTTCTTTACATCTCTTATTGAAAAATAAGTGATAAAAATATAAAAAAAAGCTAGGGGGAATTGATTGTGAGTCTGAAAAAGAAATTAGGTATGGGAGTTGCATCAGCAGCATTGGGGTTAGCTTTAATTGGTGGAGGAACATTTGCATTCTTTAGCGATAAAGAAGTATCAAACAATACATTTGCAGCTGGGACGTTAGACCTTACATTAAACCCTAAGACGCTTGTAGATATTAAAGATTTAAAACCAGGGGATTCTGTTAAGAAAGAGTTCTTATTACAAAACAGCGGTTCGTTAACTATTAAAGACGTTAAATTAGCAACAAAGTATACTGTTAAAGATGCAAAAGGTGATAATGCTGGTGAAGACTTTGGTAAGCACGTTAAAGTAAAATTCCTTTGGAACTGGGATAAACAAAGTGAGCCTGTATACGAAACAACTTTAGCAGACTTACAAAAAGTTGATCCAGATCTTTTAGCTAAAGATATCTTTGCTCCTGAGTGGGGAGAAAAGGGTGGATTAGCAGCTGGTACAGAGGATTATCTATGGGTACAATTTGAATTTGTAGATGATGGAAAAGACCAAAATATCTTCCAAGGTGATACATTGAATTTAGAATGGACATTCAATGCTAACCAAGAAGCTGGGGAAGAAAAATAATAAAAAAAGCGGGTATTCCCGCTTTTTTTTATAAAGAAAAAGAAGTGCTGGTTGTAAGCACTTCTTTCTATTATTATTTTTGATTTTGCTTCCACTTTGTAAATTCAAGAAATTCACGAAATTGTTCTTTGGAGACACCAGAGTTCATTGCATCTTTAACGAGTTGTGTCCATTCGGAGTCTAGGTTAGTTTCCTTTGTTGTTTCATCATGAAGTAAAGTATCAACTGGAATTTGTAGAACTGCTGCGATCTTTTCAAGAAACTGAATGGAAGGGTTTTTTTGTAAATTTCGTTCTATAGAACTAATGTAAGATTTAGCAACGCCAGCTTTTTCGGCAAGTTCAGTTAATGAAATCCCTTTTTGTAAACGAAGGCGTTTTATACGTTCTCCAATCATATTTGCGCACCTTTCTATCAATATGTAGTTGTCTTATGATGTCATTATTATAACATAAACTTCGTTAAAAAGAACAAACCTATTGAGCCTGACTGGATGGCTTCATACGTTGGAAAAATTGCTCGATGTCTTGCATGGCGATACCAGCATCTAGAGCTTCAAGTATTAAATCAATCCATTCTTGATCCAGTGCGTCTGTCTTATCTTTGTACAAATGTAATTCCTCCCTAATTATCGGTCATAATTGCTGCTACAGAATACATGATAATGAAATCCGATTTTGTGTTTTATATAGTGAATTATCAAATATTGTGTAGATGAAACAAAGATAAAATCCCCATTAAACTCCCTCTATGGAAATTATAAATTGTTCGATAAAAACTTTCAATATTTTCAGAAAACATTGTTGAATTGTGATATATTCGTATGCTAACTATGAAATTTTTACAAATATATTAAAAACATTACATAATATGACTAAATATTGAAAAAATATTGAATTTTTAATAAAATTTAATTTGTAATACATATTATTTATTAGGGGAGGAAATAAGGGATGAACAAGAAACCGTTCAAAGTTTTGTCATCAATCGCATTGACAGCTGTATTAGGCCTTTCATTCGGAGCTGGCACTCAATCTGCATATGCTGAAACGCCTGTGAATAAAACAGCTACGAGCCCAGTGGATGATCATTTAATTCCGGAAGAACGTTTAGCAGATGCATTAAAAAAACGTGGGGTAATTGATTCGAAGGCTTCAGAGACAGAAACAAAGAAAGCAGTCGAAAAGTATGTAGAGAACAAAAAGGGTGAAAATCCTGGGAAAGAAGCAGCGAATGGGGACCAACTTACGAAAGATGCATCTGACTTTTTAAAGAAAGTGAAAGATGCGAAAGCAGACACGAAAGAAAAATTAAATCAACCAGCAACAGGCACACCTGCAGCGACAGGCCCAGTTAAAGGCGGTCTAAATGGTAAAGTACCAACTTCTCCAGCGAAACAAAAAGACTATAACGGTGAAGTTCGTAAAGACAAAGTACTCGTTTTACTTGTAGAGTACGCTGACTTTAAACATAATAATATCGACAAAGAGCCTGGATATATGTATTCTAACGATTTTAATAAAGAACATTATGAAAAAATGTTATTCGGCAACGAGCCATTCACATTAGATGATGGAAGTAAAATTGAAACGTTTAAACAATATTACGAAGAGCAATCTGGTGGTAGTTATACTGTAGACGGAACAGTTACAAAATGGTTAACAGTTCCTGGTAAAGCTGCTGATTACGGTGCAGATGCTCCGGGCGGAGGCCATGATAATAAAGGACCAAAAGGGCCACGTGATTTAGTAAAAGATGCATTAAAAGCAGCTGTAGATAGTGGTATTGATTTATCAGAGTTCGACCAATTTGATCAATACGATGTAAATGGTGATGGGAATAAAAATCAACCAGACGGTTTAATCGATCATTTAATGATTATTCATGCGGGTGTTGGACAAGAAGCAGGCGGTGGTAAATTAGGCGATGATGCAATTTGGTCGCACCGTTGGACAGTTGGACCAAAGCCATTCCCAATTGAAGGTACACAAGCGAAAGTACCATATTGGGGTGGAAAGATGGCAGCATTCGACTACACAATTGAACCAGAAGATGGAGCAGTTGGTGTATTCGCACATGAATATGGTCACGATTTAGGTCTTCCAGATGAGTACGATACACAATATAGTGGTCAAGGTGAGCCGATTGAAGCTTGGTCTATTATGAGTGGCGGAAGCTGGGCTGGTAAAATCGCTGGAACGACGCCAACGAGTTTCTCACCACAAAATAAAGAGTTTTTCCAAAAAACAATCGGTGGTAACTGGGCAAATATCGTAGAAGTAGATTACGAGAAATTAAATAAAGGTATCGGTCTAGCGACATATTTGGATCAAAGTGTTACGAAATCAGCAAGACCAGGTATGATCCGTGTTAACTTACCAGATAAAGATGTTAAAACAATTGAGCCAGCATTTGGAAAACAGTATTACTACAGCACAAAAGGTGACGATCTTCATACGAAGATGGAAACACCGTTGTTCGATTTAACGAATGCAACGAATGCAAAATTTGATTTCAAGTCATTATATGAGATTGAAGCAGGTTATGATTTCCTTGAAGTACACGCTGTAACAGAAGATGGTAAACAAACGTTAATTGAAAGACTTGGTGAGAAAGCAAATAGTGGAAATGCAGATTCGACAAATGGAAAATGGATTGACAAATCATATGATTTAAGTCAATTCAAAGGCAAGAAAGTAAAATTAACATTTGATTACATTACTGATGGTGGTTTAGCATTAAATGGATTCGCTCTTGATAATGCTTCATTAACAGTAGATGGTAAAGTAGTATTCTCTGATGACGCAGAAGGTACACCACAATTAAAATTAGATGGTTTCGTTGTATCTAACGGAACAGAGAAGAAAAAACATAACTACTATGTTGAGTGGAGAAACTATGCTGGGGCAGATAACGCGTTGAAATTTGCTCGCGGTCCAGTATTTAACACTGGTATGGTTGTATGGTATGCAGATTCAGCTTATACAGATAACTGGGTTGGTGTACATCCAGGACACGGTTTCCTTGGTGTAGTTGATTCTCATCCAGAAGCAATTGTTGGTACTTTAAATGGTAAACCAACAGTTAAGAGTAGTACACGATTCCAAATCGCTGATGCAGCGTTTTCATTTGACAAAACGCCAGCTTGGAAAGTCGTATCTCCAACGCGTGGAACATTTACGTATGATGGCTTAGCAGGCGTACCGAAGTTTGATGATTCTAAAACGTATATTAATCAACAGATTCCAGATGCAGGACGTATTTTACCGAAGCTTGGTTTGAAATTTGAAGTAGTAGGACAAGCTGATGATAATTCTGCAGGTGCTGTTCGTTTATATCGTTAATACTGTAAAACTACCGAGAGATTTTCTTTCGGTAGTTTTTTTGTGAGCAATGAATTTTATATAGCTGAAAAAGTCATATATAATGTAACCTTAAGAATAGAAATTTGTTATATATGAAGTTTATATAAATAATGAAAGAATTGGATAAAAATAGTGGGAGAAGGTGAGTGAATGAGTATTTCCTCTATTGTAAGTAGGCAAAAGGAATATTTTTTAAAAGGGCATACGAGAAGCATCGAAATGAGAAAGAATAATTTGAAGAAGCTTTATGAAGGCATTCAGCGTTTTGAAGAAGAAATATTTCAGGCATTGAAATTAGATTTAAATAAGTCAGTTCACGAGTCGTTTACAACGGAAGTTGGATATGTATTAAAAGAAATTTCCTTTCAATTGAAACATATGTCATCGTGGAGTAAACCGAAACGAGTTCGAACAGCACTTACTCATTTTGGATCAAAAGGAAAAGTAGTGCCAGAACCGTATGGTGTGACGCTTATTATTGCACCGTGGAACTATCCTTTTCAATTAGCAATTGCACCACTTGTAGGAGCACTGGCAGCTGGAAATACAATCGTTTTAAAGCCGTCAGAGTTAACGCCAAGCGTTTCAAAAGTGCTTAAGAGAATGTTAGATGAATTATTCCCAGAAGAGCTTGTAGCGGTAGTAGAAGGTGGCGTTGAAGAGAGTACATCTTTGCTGAAGGAACCGTTTGATTATATTTTCTTTACTGGTAGTGTTGGCGTTGGAAAAGTTGTAATGGAAGCAGCAGCGAAACAGTTGACGCCGCTCACTTTAGAACTTGGCGGGAAAAGTCCTTGTATTGTACATAAAGATGCAAAGATAGAGATGACAGCAAGAAGAATTGTTTGGGGTAAGTTTTTAAATGCAGGGCAGACGTGTGTAGCGCCTGATTATATGTACGTGCATTCTTCCGTGAAAGAAAAGCTAATTGAGGCACTGCGACATGAAATTACAGAGCAGTATAGTAAAGAACCTTTGCAAAATGAAAATTATGTGCGTATTGTCAGTGAGCGTCATTTTGAACGATTATGTGGATTTTTACAAGATGGTCAAGTCGTAATTGGTGGAAACTATAAGAAAGATACATTACATATTGAACCGACAGTACTAGCGGATATTACATGGCAAGATGCTGTTATGGAAGATGAAATTTTTGGTCCGATTTTACCAATCATAGAGTACGACAATATAGAAAATGTAATTGGCACAATCCAGCAACATCCGAAGCCGTTAGCGTTATATGTATTTTCTGAAGATAAAGAAGTACAAAAGAAAGTGACGAGTAATATTTCATATGGTGGAGGCTGTATTAATGATGTTGTCTATCACCTTGCTACGCCATATTTACCTTTTGGGGGTGTTGGAAGTAGTGGATTAGGGGGTTATCATGGGAAAGAAAGTTTTCGGACTTTTTCACATTATAAAAGCATTTTAGCCCAATCTACAGCATTCGACATGAAAATTCGTTACTCTTCTACAAAAAGTGCTTTAAAATTCATACGAAAGTTGTTAAAATGATGATGGTGTTTATCAGTAGGCGTAGCCGTATGATAATAGCCCCTTCGCAATGGAAGGGGTTTTTCTGTTCGACGTTATGTATCAGGCGAAAATGAATCAAACATACTACATAAAGAATAGAAACGAACGCTTGCTAAATAACCATTTTTGTTTGGATCGAAACAAAAAATAGTCTATAGAACATAAATATTTATTCATGAATATAAAAATTTAAAATTTAAGGTAGATAGGACGGGAAAATGAAAAAGATTATTAAAGTTGAAGCAGTTGAAAAACATTTTGGAAATCAAGTGATTATCCCACCTCTTTCTTTAGATATTAAAGAGGGAGAGTTTTTAACAATTTTAGGGCCGAGTGGCTGCGGGAAAACGACGTTACTTCGTATGATCGCAGGATTTGAAACTCCAACTAAAGGGAATCTTTTATTAGATGATGAAAGAATTAACGATTTGCCGCCATATAAGCGTCATATGAACCTAGTGTTCCAACATTACGCACTATTCCCACATATGACAGTAGAGAAGAATATTTGTTTTGGTATGAAAATGCAGAAAGTATCAGCAGCAGAGCAGAAAGAGCGTGCTGAAGAGGCAATGCGTTTAACGCAGTTACTTGAGTTCCGTAATCGTAAACCTGCGAAGCTTTCTGGTGGACAACAGCAGCGTGTTGCAATTGCAAGAGCGATTGTAAATAATCCGCGTGTATTACTATTAGATGAGCCACTTGGAGCGCTTGACTTTAAGTTACGAAAAGACTTGCAACGTGAATTGAAAAACTTACAACGTAATTTAGGAATTACGTTCATATACGTAACGCACGATCAAGAAGAAGCAATGAGCATGAGCGATCGTATTGTAGTTATGAATAAAGGACATATCGAACAAATCGGAACACCGAAAGAAATTTACAATAAGCCGAAAACATTGTTCGTTGCGACATTCATCGGTGAAAATAATATTGTGAAAAACGGGGAAGGCTATGTAGCAATTCGCCCTGAAAATGTAAAAGTACGTTCGGTTGAAGAGTCAATTTTAAAAGAATACCATCTTGGACATATTGAAGATATCGAGTTTGTCGGAAATATGGAGAAGCTTTATGTACGTGATGAGAAAACATCAGAATTACTAATGGCATATCAAACTGCTGAAGAGGCAGCACAGTGGAGCATTGGAGATAATGTATATGTAGGCTGGGAGCAAGAGGACGAGGTGACCTTAAATTGAAAAAAGGGAAATTACTCGCACTACCTACAGTCGCGTGGCTGTTAATTTTCTTCCTAATCCCGCTCGTATTCGTATTAGGATTCGCCTTCATGCAGCGCGGAGCTTACGGGACAGTAGAAATGCAATTTACGCTGGAGAATATATCCCGTGTGTTTGATCCATTATACTTAGGAACGTTATGGGAAACTGTTAAAATTGCAGTTATTACAACAGTAATATGTTTATTAATTGGTTATCCGTTTGCGTATACAATTACAATTGTTGACCGCAAATACCGCTCTATTCTTTTATTATTGGCAACGATCCCGTTTTGGATTAACTTTCTTGTTCGTTCATACGCATGGATTGTTATTTTACGTTCACAAGGTCTTGTGAATACGTTGTTATTAAAGCTTGGCATTATTAGTGAACCGTTAAATTTATTATATAATACTCCTTCTGTAATACTCGGAATGGTCTATTCTTTATTACCATTTATGATTTTACCAGTGTATGCAGCAATTGAGCAGTTGGATAAGCGTAAGCTAGAAGCGGCTTATGATTTAGGAGCAACACCAATAAAGGCATTTTGGAATATAACAGTGCCGATGACGATGTCAGGAATTGCGACTGGTTCTATTTTAGTATTCGTTTCTTCTATCGGAATGTTTGTTGTATCAGACGTGATGGGCGGATCGAAAGTAGCATTAATTGGAAACGTTATTCAAAATCAATTCTTAGGTGCACGTGACTGGCCGTTTGGATCTGCGTTATCGATTATCGTTGTTCTATTCTCTGTTCTGTTAATTTACTTATATTATCGTGCAACGAAAGTATATAAATATAATGAGAACGGAGGGGAATAGGCAAAGATGAAGAAGTTTTTAGTTTCTTATTCTTGGTTAATTTTGTTATTCTTGTATTTTCCAATGATGGTTTTAATGGTCTATTCTTTCAACGACTCTCGCATTAATGCGGAGTGGGAAGGTTTTACATTCCATTGGTATACAGATTTATTTCAAAAACAAGATGTTATTGATGCATTTGTAAATAGTATTACGATTGCAGTTATAACAACGATTGTGACAACGGTACTTGGTGTATTCTTTGCAATCGCTTTACATCGTTATAAATATCGTTTTGAAGGGGCTATTAATGGCCTTGTATATTTACCAATTTTAATTCCTGATATTTTAATGGGATTATCATTACTAATTCTTTTCAGCCAGTTAGGAATGGAACTTGGACAAACAACGATTATTATTGCACATATTACATTTAGTATTTCGTTTGTTGTTGTTATTTTAGCTGCGCGTCTTTCAAGTATGGGACGTGACTTAGAAGAAGCTGCAAATGATTTAGGAGCAACGCCTTGGCAAACGTTTCGTTATGTAACGTTCCCAGCAATTGCACCGGGAGTTATTTCGGCAGCATTATTAACATTCACATTATCAATTGATGATTTTGTAATTAGTTTCTTCGTATCAGGACCAGGATCAACAACATTGCCACTATACATTTACAGTATGGTTAAGCGCGGAGTATCACCAGAAATCAATGCTCTTTCTACAATTTTAATTGTTGCTATCGTAGGATTAATGGTTCTATCTGAAATCTTCCGGAATAAAGGTGCAGATGGTGAAGAAAACTCTGGAGGACACCTTCCTTTATAATACGAACGATATAGAAAGTACAAGGGGGTAATAAACCGATGAAATTAATGAAAAGAATAGCTGGCGCAGCAATTAGTTTTAGCCTTGTTGCTGGTGTGCTTGCTGGTTGTGGTGAAAAGAAAGAAGAATTAAATATTTATAGCTGGGCTGACAATTTTGATGAGCAAGTGCTAAAAGATTTTGAAAAGAAATATAATGTGAAAATTAACTATGACAAGTACGCAAGTAATGAAGAAATGCTTGCGAAATTACAAGCTGGTGGCGCAAAGTATGACTTAATCCAGCCGTCTGATTACATGGTTAAAACAATGGCGAAAATGGACTTATTAGCGCCGTTAGATAAAAAGAATATCCCGAATATCGAAAATATGGTTTCTAATTTCAAAACACCTGCGTTTGATCCAGAGAATAAATATTCTTTAGTGTACACTTGGGGTGTAACAGGGATTGCATACAATAAAAAGTATGTGAAAGAAGCACCTACAAGCTGGGCGGACTTATGGAATGAGAAATATAAAGGACATGTAACGTTACTGAACGATTCTCGTGAAGTATTAGGAGTGGGTCTTAAGAAGCACGGGTTCTCAAACAGTACGAAAGACGATGCACAATTAAAGACAGCAGCAGATGATTTAAAGAAGCTGCTTCCAAACTTATTAGCATTTGATACAGATAACATTAAACAAAAATTCATTACAGAAGATGCTTGGATCGGAACAGTTTGGTCTGGAGATGCAGCATTTATCGCAAAAGATAATAAAGATGTAGAATATGTTGTACCGAAAGAAGGCGGCACAATTTGGGCTGATACGTTAGCAATTCCAAAAGGTGCAAAACATAAAGAGCTTGCTGAGAAATTTATGAACTACTTACTAGATGAAAAAGTAAGTGTGAAAAACTACGAGTCAATTGGTTACAGTAATCCAAATGAAAAAGCTCATCCTCTTCATAGTAAAGAATACCGTGATAATCACATGATTTTCTTAACGAAAGAAGAGTTAGATCGTACAGAATGGCTTGTTGATGTAGACGATAAGTTAAAAGACTATGATCGTTACTGGACAGAGCTAAAAACAAAAGGTAAATAAGTAAGGAAATGCGGTTTCTAAAGTAGAAATCGCATTTTTTCATAGTAGGAGGAAATCGTTTGAAGAAGAAGTTACATCAGTATGAGGTAATGTGTATCGGTTTGTTATTTGCTGTATTTGGTATTGTTGCTTGGCGCGTACATGCAGGTGGCGTTACAGTGATGGATACATATGTCCGTGGATTAGTAAGAGGGCTACAAACGGAAAGTTCTCTTATATTTTTCTCGTACTTTACAAAATTGGGATCAGCAATTGGGATAGTCACTACGCTCGTTATAAGTTTGCTTGTTTTTTGGAAGAAGCGTTATTATGCTGCGATGATTGTATATCCAATGGGGATTTTAATAACACATCTTGTGAATAAAGGGATAAAAGAGATTGTAAAGAGAGAACGTCCGTCATTAAATGAAGCGCTAGATGCACTTGGATATAGTTTTCCTAGTGGACATGCAATGCTATCGATTATGACATTTGGATTTCTTACTTATATCATTGCTGCTAATTTGAAAAGCGTAGCTGGGAAATGTGTCACAACGATTTTGATGGGTATAGTAATTTTATCGATTGGATTAAGTAGAGTCATTTTAAATGTACATTACCCAACTGATATTTTAGCTGGTTACTGCGTAGGTGGTATTTTGTTAATTATCGCGATTTACTACCATCGTTTACTTACTGAGAGATTAGGGCTTAATAAAGAGAGATAGAAAAACGTCTGGAAAAACTATTATTATAGTTTTTCCAGACGTTTTTTGTTTATATCAAGATGTGATACAGTATAAGTGACAATTGAATTATTTAAAGTAGGTGAAAATGTGTGAAGACAAACGTACATAAAGTTGATAAGTGGGGGAAGTTAGGAGCCTTTTTGTATCAGTTTCGTTATACAGTAATTGTAGCGTTACTGTTGCTCGCAATCGCACTTGGGATTTTTGCTCCAAGGCTACCGGGAGTATTAGGTGGTGACGGTTTCCAAACGGAAGGCGACTATCAAAAAACAAAAGAAATTTTAGATCAAGATTTTAAGAAGTCTCAAGATACGCTTCTGCTCGTTTTTGAGAAAAATAAAGATGCTTCGCATGAGGAATTTAAAAAGCGAATAGATGAAATTGTAAAGAATGTTCAAGAGAAAGAGAGCTATGAATCTTTCCATCACCCAATCCAAAATAAAGAAATGCTACAAGATGACATCGGTTATGCGACAATTTTATTTTCCGGGAAAACAAATAAAGAAAGAATGGAAAAGACATTACAATTTGCTGATGAGATTGAGAAAGAAAGTAATGTAGCATTAAAAGTAACACCTACAGGATTTCCGAAAATTAATCAAGAGATTAATGAAAGAACGCAAAATGATTTAAAAGTAGCAGAAATGATTGGATTACCAATTGCGTTTCTTGTATTACTATTTTCGTTTGGTAGTCTTTTGGCATCAATTTTACCGATTTTGAATGGGACGCTTAGTGTTATTAGTACGATGGGGATATTGTATTTCATCGGTGTTGATAAAGAACTATCTATTTTCGTGTTAAACGTTGCACCGATGATTGGACTTGCATTATCTATTGATTTTGCGCTATTATTTGTGAACCGTTTTCGAGAGGAAGTTGCTAAACGAACGGTAAAAGAAGCGATAGCAATTACATATCAAACGGCAGGACGTGCGATTGTATTTTCAGGATTATGCGTATTTGTTGGGTTATCCGGTTTGTTTTTCTTTAAGATAGATTATATTCAATCTGTCGCGATTAGCGGAATGATTGTTGTCATTATGAGCATTTTATTCTCACTCACACTTCTTCCAGCACTATTATCGTTAATAGGTAAAAGAATATTAAAAAAGAATCAAGTAGCACATACGCCGGCAAAAGCATGGCGTAAATTTGCACAATTTGTGATGAAACATCCAATTGCAATGATTATTGTTGTTACAACATTTATTGTTATTTGCTTATTACCGTTACGTACAGCTAATTTGCAGTTCCCTGGTGTTGAAGCTTTACCTGAAAAGAGTGATACAAGGATTGCATATGAAAAGTATGAAGAAGCATTTAATGAAACTGTCAAAACACACGCTGATGTTACGTTAGTTGTAGAGACGAAAAAAGATATGAAAGAAAAAGAAAGTCTACAAAAGATAGAAGAAGTCGTTCGAAAGTTAAAAGATGATAAGAAAGTACATGAAGTAAGAAGTTTATACGACGGGTTAACTGGAATGAAAGCAGATCAAGTTGTTGGAATATTGCAGTCGCCAGAATCAGCGAAACTAACTCCTGTATTTGAAGCATACACGCAAGGGAATAAGACGACGATAGAAATCTTTTTGAAAACAAAACCACGTACAGAGACTGCAAAACAGTGGGTACGTGACTTTAAAAAGAACTATAAAGAAACGGATGTTACGTATTATCTAGGCGGAATGACGACGTTTCAACAAGAATTAGAAGATGAAATTAAAGATAAAGTTGTAATTGGTATGTCTGTTATATTTGGATCGACCTTTGTTATATTATTATTTGCATTCCGATCTATACTCATTCCAATTAAGGCAATTGTTATGAATATACTTAGTTTAAGTGCAACCATTGGAATTGTTGTTTGGTTATTTGAAGGTGGTCATTTCGGTTTAGAAGCAAGTCCGGTTCTGTTTGTCTTACCAATCTTCATTTTTGGCCTCGTATTTGGGCTTAGTATGGATTATGAAGTATTTCTTATTTCACGTATTCATGAGCTCTATGAAGAAACAGGAGATAACGATCAAGCAACGTTAGAAGGGCTCGTTTCAACAAGTAGAATCATTACATCAGCTGCTTTAATAATGATTGTTGTAACTGGTGCATTCGCATTTACTGATATTTTACCAGTAAAGCAGATGGGTCTTGGCGTTGCATTAGCAATATTTCTTGATGCAACAATTATTCGTCTTATGCTCGTACCAAGCTTAATGAAGTTATTTGGAGACTGGAACTGGTGGTTACCATTTCGAAAAAAACGAGAAAAAGCATCGTAAAAAATGCTCATCAATATGATGAGCATTTTTTATGAATAGCAAAGCCTACATTTTGCAAATAGTATGTGATAAGAACATTACATAATAAGTAGGTGAAGGCAATGTTTCGTTATTTTAAGTTTAAGTTAAATGATACAGTACAGTTTGCCGAGAACGATGGGCATATGTATCGCATTGTCGGTTATCGGTTAGAAAAAGGATTTTATCCAAAAGATGAATGGACTCATATCATTTATGAACTACTTAGAGAATTTGACGGGTATACGATGGATGCAGAAGAGGAAGAACTTGTAAAGGTCGTTCAAGTAGAGGATGAGTATTACAAAATACAAGAAGTATCAGGTTATCGCTATCCAGTAAAAATGAAACAAAAACAACAAGTGATGAAAATAGAAAAGATGGACGATTTATTAGATGCTTACAATGATTATAAAAGGTTGGCGGATTTCTTTAAAGATTTATCGTATGAACAAAAAGCTGAAGAAGTATTATTAGAAATGAAAAGACTTAGAGCTTGAGGGGCAGTCTATTATAAGACTGTCCTCTATTTTTGACAGTGCATCAAAGTGTGTTTTCCGTTACAATGAGAGAATCAATAGAAATAAGGTGATAAACAGTATGGAAACAAAGAAAAAGGGCGAATGGTGTGAAATTATCGTTCCAGCTAAATGGAATGGTATAAGTATTGAATCGGTATTAAAAGTAGAATGGGAAATACCGAAAAAGCTATTACATCAGCTTCGTATGGAAAAAGGTGTTACGGTTAACGGGGAACAAAGAAGATGGAATGAGCTTTTAAAAGAGAACGATAAGTTACAAGTCCATATGTTTGCGGAGGAAGAGTACGGTGTAGATCCAGAATATGGTGAATTACATGTAGTATACGAAGATGATCACGTACTTATCGTAAATAAACCAGAGCAAATGGACACACACCCTGCTGAAAAAGGTGGAACCGGGACGCTTGCAAATCTTGTTGCTTTTCATTTTCAAATGCAAGGTTTAGAGACGAAGGTGCGTCATATTCATCGTTTAGATAAAGATACGACAGGTGGTGTCGTGTTTGCTAAGCATAGAATTGCTGGTGCAATTATGGATCGTCTATTAATGGAAAGAAAAATTAAAAGAACGTACGCAGCGCTCGTTGAAGGGAAAGTAAAGAAGAAACAAGGGAAGATTGATGCTGCTATCGGAAGGGATCGCCATCATGCTACAAGGCGTCGTATTTCTCCAAAAGGTGACCAAGCTATCACATATTATAAAGTAGAAAAGTATTTTAAGAAGCAAAACACGACTTTCGTAACGTTACAATTAGAAACGGGTAGAACACATCAAATTCGTGTTCATATGAGTCATAATGGTAATCCACTAGTTGGGGATGTATTATATGGTGGACAAACAAAATATATGTCCAGTCAAGCATTGCATGCGATGAAGATAAATTTCTTGCATCCAATTACGAAAGAAGCAATTGAAGTTGATGTGCCGTTTCCTACAAAGTTAAATAAAAAAATAAAAGAATTTCAAAAAGAAAATGCGTAAAGTATAAGTTTTAACTTGAAAAAAGTAGATTTTTGCAGGGATTTCTCTAAAAGAAGCGAAGCCGTTAAGAGAAAAGAGAGGTGAGAATCACTTGATCAAATATAAGTATGTACTTGGAATATTTTTCGCTTGTCTTTTACTTACTCTATTTCTCTATCCCTATTTACCAAATCGTATGGCAGTACATTGGAATGTAAATGGTGAGCCAAACGAGTTTATGAGTAAACAAGTTGTTGTAGCATTTATTCCCTGTTTTATTATTTTTTCATATGGATTTTTGTATATTATTTCACATAATATATTTAAGTTTAATGAAAGAGGGCATGGTATTATAGGCGGCTTTATAAAGAAAATTACGTTATTTATGTTGTTTATTCATATGCTTATCCTCTTTATTAATTTTAGGAAGGTGATATCCTTTCAAACAGGATTAACGATTGGGATTAGTATGTTTCTTTTTATGCTGAGTAAAGAATTTAAGAAAATAAAAGGCAAAGAAAAAGATCCAATTAAATTACAAAAAATTCGTTTAGTGAGTAGACGAATTTTTCAAGTGATGGCATGGGGCATATTGTTTTCATTGTTTTTGAACTTAGAGTGGGGATTTTATGTATTGCTTAGTATAATAAGCTGTGGATCTATGTTGTTTATGTTATATATTTTCTATTCATACATAATAGAAAGCTATGAAACTTAAAAAAGAGTCTTCTCATTATGAGAAGACTCTTTTAATCTATTTACTTCGTAATAAATTGTTGTGTCCAGTAGTTGCCGCTTTCTACATAACCAACACCGATGTGAGTGAAGCCGTTATTTAAAATGTTTGCACGGTGTCCAGCGCTGTTCATCCAAGCTTGTACTACTTCTTCAGGTGTACGTTGGCCTTGAGCGATGTTTTCACCTGCAGATGTATAAGAAATACCAAATTTCTTCATCATATCAAACGGAGATCCGTATGTAGGGCTGTTATGATCAAAGTAGTTGTTTTTTTGCATATCTTCAGACTTAATACGTGCTACTTTGCTTAATTCAGTATCGATTTTTAGTGCTGGTAAGCCTTGTTTTGCACGCTCAGCGTTTGTTAATTCAACAACACGTTGTTCGAACTCACTTAAAGATTTTGCTTCTTCAGCAGGCTTTTGCTCAGCTGGTTTTTGAGTATTGTTGTTTTCAGCAGGTTTTTGAGCTTCTGGTTTTTGAACTTCTTCAGCAGGCTTTTGCTCGGCTGGTTTTTGTTCAACTGGCTTTTGAGTTTCTGGCTTAGCTGTTGGTTGCTCAGTTACAACATTTTCAGTAGGTTGTTGACCAGGAATGAAGCAGTTTGGTTGGAAGTTTCCTTGTTGCCATTGTGCTAATGATTCAACTCCCATAGATTGTAAGAATGCTTGTAATTCTTGTTGGTTCATTTGTTTCATCATCACTTTTGAATGCTGAATATTTTGAACCTTTACGTTAGATGGTTGTACTGTTGCAGCTTGTGCATCTAGAGAAGATACTCCTAAAGTAAGAGCTGTTGCAGCAGCTACAGATAATAAAACACGTTTTTTCATGATGTGTGTCCCCCTATATAAAGTTTTAATTTGTTTTCACACGATTTGTTTTTGACAGCCTGTCTGACTGACAAATTCATCGTAGCATACAATTTGCGAGAAAAAAGATGGAAAAAAATTCATAGACTTTAAAATTACCTAATTTATCCTAAGAGAAGGAGGGAGCAAAAATAAGAGAAATATAGAGTATAAAAGGAATTTATAGTGTTTTTATACTTGGTTTTAAGAGGGGGTTTTTGGATAAAGTTACCTAAATAGAAAATGAAGAATCCTATTGTATCAATGGTTTGAGCGATTTTTTGAGGAATATAATGGATTGATTTTTACAAAACTGTAATGTTTCTGTTGTTCTTTTTTATAATAAAGTAACATATTTTTAATGTTGTAGCAGACAAAAAAGCGGCTATCTCTTTACATAGACGAAGGAGATAGCCGTTTTCCTATTATTACGTATGTTACGAGTTATTACGAGTTAGTTTCAATTGCTTCTAATAATAAATCCACAATGTGAATTCCTCTTATCTTATGAGAAAGCCCTTCTCGCTCAATACCCAATTTCATTTGTAATAAACAACCTGGATTTGCAGTAACAATGGTTGTTGCTTCTGTTTCATGCACACGGTCCATTTTGTAATCTAGAAATTCCATTGATAACTCTGAATGAACAATATTGTAAATACCAGCAGAGCCACAGCAACGATCGGCATCTTTCATTTCTCGATATGTTGCACCTTGGATAGCCTCTAGTAACATACGAGGTTCAGAAGATGTGCGCATAACATTGCGTAAATGACAAGAGTCTTGATACGTAATAACTTGCGGCGTGAGTCGTAAGTCAGTTCGCTTATGGAAGTCTAGTTCTACTAGTATAGCAGTAATATCTTTAATCTTAGAAACAAACTGCTTAGCACGTTCAGCCCAATCCGGATCATCCTTTAAAAGATAATCATAGTCTACGAGGTAAGCTCCGCAACCACCTGCATTCGTAATAATATAGTCGATGTTTAAGTCTTCGAATGCTTTTATATTGCGCTTTGCTAATTCTTTTGCTCCACTCTTTTCACCAGCATGTCCATGTAATGCACCGCAGCAACTTTGTGTTTTCGGAATAACGATATCACAACCAGCTAATTGAAGAAGTTTCATCGTTGCGTTATTTGTTTCTAAAAACATCGTATCCATTAAGCAGCCTGTGAAGAATGCAACTTGTTTTTTCTTTGTACTTTCTGCAGGTAAAAATGAAGGACGATCTTTCATCGCTTTCATTTTAGGGACTTTTGGTAAAACGAGATCCATCGTTGCAAGTGTTTCGGGGAATAACTTCATAATCCCTGTTTTATGTGTTAGCGTTTGTAAACCAGAACGTTGATAAAATCCGATTAGTCCAGTTAATGTTCTCATTCGATTTTGATGGGGGAATAATCCTTCAAAAACGACTTTTCGAACAGCTTTCACTGGCACCGAGAATTTTTTATTTTGATTAATAATATCACGAGCTTCTTCTAATAAATGCCCATAATTTACACCAGATGGACAAACAGGCTCACAAGCACGGCAACCAAGACAAACGTTTAATGTATTCTCAACATCTTCATCTGGTTCGATTAAACCATCAACGACAGCTTTCATTAATGCGATACGTCCGCGCGGTGAATGTGACTCTTTATATTCGGATTGAATGTAGGTAGGACAAGTAGGTAAACAAAAACCGCATCGCATACAGTTTAGTAATTCATCTTCACTTAATCGTTCTTTAAATTCTTTTTGAATATTTTCTTTATTTAATGTGGTCATCGCTCAACCACCACTCTTTTTCGGGTGTCTTTCGCGAACATTTTTCCAGGATTCATAATGTTATTTGGATCGAAAGCCTGCTTTATTCCTTGCATAGCTGCAATACCTTCCTTACCTAATTTCATTTCTAAATATGGAGCTTTCATCGCACCAACACCATGTTCACCAGTAATTGTGCCACCAAGTTCAATTGCTTTCGCAAATATTTCAGCAAAAGCTTGTTCAGCTCGGTGCATTTCTTCTGCATTACGAGCGTCTGTCATACAAGTTGGATGTAAGTTACCATCACCAGCGTGTCCAAACGTACAAATAGGAATATTATATTTTTTTGCAATGGTATTAATAGCTTCAACCATCGGAGCTATTTGTGAACGTGGTACAGTTGCATCTTCTAATATTGTAGTAGGTTTTAATCGTGCGAGCGCTGATAGGGCACTACGGCGAGCGGTACGAAGCGCATCTGCTTCCGTCTCATCTTTTGCAACGCGAACATCAACTGCATTCATAGAGTGACAAACGTTAGCCATTTTTTCAATATCTCGATTGACTACTTCGGGTGGACCGTCTTGTTCGATTAATAAAATTGCTTTTACATCTGTAGGTAAACCGATTTGTGCAAACTCTTCTACTACTTCAATTGTCGGTTGGTCTAAAAACTCCAGTGTTGCTGGAATGATTTTATTTGCAATAATAGAAGAAACAGCACGTGCAGCTTCATTAATATCTTCATATAATGCAAGCATTGTTTTCTTTGTTTCAGGCATAGGAACAAGTTTTAATATGGCTTCTGTTACCACGCCAAGTGTTCCTTCAGAACCGATAAATAAACGAGTTAAATCGTAACCAGCTACATCTTTTGCTAATTTACCACCAGTGCGAATAATATCACCATTTGGTAAGACAAGTTCAAGCCCCATTACATAATCACGTGTTACGCCATATTTCAAACCGCGTAATCCACCTGAGTTTTCATTAATATTACCGCCGATTGTAGAAATTTTCATCGAGCTTGGATCTGGTGGATAAAATAAACCTTTTTCTTCTACCGCTTTAATAATATCAAGTGTAATGACACCAGCTTGTACAGTAATTGTTAAGTTTTCTTCATCAATTTCTAAAATATTGTTCATATGGCGGAAAATAAGGACGATACCGCCTTCAAGTGGACATGTTCCTGCGCAAAGATTTGTTCCAGACCCGCGCACATACACAGGAATTTTGTGAGTGTTACATACTTTTAACACTTCAGCTACTTCATTTGTATTACGAGGAGCAATGACTGCATCAGGCATTGCTTGGAAGTTTGGAGTGGCATCATAACTATAAGTTAAACGCCCCATATTGGATGTATCTACATTATCTTCGCCAACAATAGATACGAATGAATGAATAATTTGTTTTTCTAACATTGGAAATCCCCCTCAAACTGTTAACGTGTTTAGTTATAATAAACAACGTGGTAACAGTGCTTTCGTTATAATGATAAAAAAGTCGAGGGATTCTTTCTATGTATAATCATCTAAAGATTAATCTGTTTTATCGTTCTTTTTTGTATGATTATCTAATAGGAGGAGTGCGAAGTATAAAACGTTTAAGTCTTTGAATTGTTTTGGATCAAGTCCTGTATGTTCTTCAATCTTTTTTAGCCTATAATGTAAGGTGTTAATGTGTATATGTAATTGTTTAGCTGTCTGTTTATAAGATTGGTTATAATCGATAAATAAGCGTAAAGTGTGCATAAGCTCAGGAGATGATAGTAAGCTTTCGATGGTACGCTCTAGAAATTGTTCACGCGTTTCGGCAGAAATATCTTGTAAACACATTTCTAAACGTAAATCTTCATTAAATACAATTTTTTTCGTTTCCAATGATACAGAAAGAGCACGTAATGCTTGTTCGTAACATATGTTCATATTGTTTGGGGTAACTGTTTGCCCAATCCCGATATATAAAGGAATAGAAAATAAAGCTTCGCAGTCTTGTTTTAACCGTTTTAAAAACTGATAAGTTTGTTCTTTGGAGCTCATCGCTGTAAATAAAATAAAACGATCATTTCCCCAGCGAACAAATAGATGCTCTTTTGTTAAAATATTTCGTACATGTTGCCATATTTTACGCTGGAGCATTGTGTCATTTTTGCCAATAGAAAACAAAACAAGTTGTTTTTTCTTATATAAATCAATGCCAAGTGTTTTGGCACGATCAAGAAAACTCGGGGACCACTCTGTATTTTGAAGCCAATCAAAGACAAAAGCTTCATAAGAACGGTGCTCAAGTTCTAATTGCTCTAAAAAGTAGTTTTCATGAATTAATAATTCGGTCATCTTACGCAATATTTCTCCGTAGCGTGAAATATTTTCAGGTTCTCCGGTAATCCCAATGACACCAATTACTTCATCATGAAATAATAAAGGAAGATTCATCCCAGCCTTTACACCTTGCAATCGCCTTTCATCTTCTTTTGTAATGATGACGGTTTTCTTTTGTTTAGCGCAGCGGAGTGCACCTTCATGAAATTGGCCAATTCTTTCTGTATCTGTACTTGCGATAATAACGCCTTCTATATTAATGATAATTATATTTTCTGTAATTAGTCTGCGTACTTCTCGTACAATTTTATTCGCTAAATCAGGAAATAGCATAATTGACACACCTCAAATTCTATTTGTTGTATATTATATATGTAAATTGAGTAAGAAAGGGGAATTTCACACTTTCCACACATTTATTTGTTATTTTACAATTATAACGAAATCATCTGAAGATGGAGGGAATCTTTTGAGAAAGTATGTTTTTCTTCTCTGTTTTTTATTTCTATTAGTAGGGTGTCAAGGAAGTTCATATACACCAATTGCTAAAGATAAAAATGTTATTATAACTACGAATATAAAAGAAGGCAGTATTAGTTTTATTGATAAAAAGGATAAAAAGTTAATTACGACATGGGAACTAAATGAGCCAATGGCCGGAATCACACTGCTTCCAAATGGCGATGAAATACTTGTATACGGTAAGCAATTAGAATATATGTATGTATATTCACTAGCGGAAGGAAGGCAAGTGGAAAAATATAAAACTGGAAAGGGCATTGTAAATGTAGTCGTATCAGCAGATAAAAAACAATTATTTGCTGCTGATCAAAATGTTCAAAAGGTAAGGTTCTTTACGATAAATGGGAAAGAGACAGGAAATGTTTCAACAGGAAAAGGGCCTATAACGATGGTAGAGTATCAGAATCGGTTATCTGTACTAAACTTTTATGATACGAAACTAACGACAATTGATACGAAGAAAAAAGAAGTTGTTCAATCCTTTATGATTCCGCCAGCATCAACAGGAGCGACGATTAGTCCTGATGGGAAAGAAATATGGATTGGCGGGCATGGTGATGGAAATCAAGTGAATGAGAAAGTATTAGTGTATTCTTTACAGAGCGGTGAAATGGTACGTTCTTTACACGCTCCATTTATGCCTGTGAACATAACGAAAGATAATAAGTACGTATATGCATTAAGCCACGGTTCGAATATGCTTAGAAAATTTGATACTAGTACGTATAAAGAGGTAGCTTCCGTTGAAATAGGCTCAAATCCATTTGCATTTTTGAAAAGCGGAGCAGAAGGATATGTAGCAAGTTATGATAGTGATGAAGTGTGTGTTATGGATATGAAGAGTATGAAAATAAAACAAACAATTAAAGTCGGAAAAGGACCGTTTCAACTCATAGAGAGGGAAGGGAAGGACAATGAATAAATATAGAGTGCTAGTTGTAGATGATGAAAGTGATATGAGGCAGCTTGTTGGAATGTATTTGGATAACTTTGGATATGAGTGGGGAGAAGCTGAAAACGGAAAAGAGGCTCTTAAAAAACTAGAAACGAATCATTATGATTTCGTTGTATTAGATATAATGATGCCAGAAATGGATGGACTTTCAGTTTGTAAAGAAATTAGAAAAACGTCAGATGTGCCGATTATATTTTTAACCGCAAAAGGTGAAGAGTGGAATAGGGTGAATGGCTTACGTATGGGAGCAGATGATTATATTGTAAAACCGTTTAGTCCTGGTGAATTGGTTGCCCGTATGGAAGCTGTACTAAGAAGATATACAAAGCAAGAACAGCAAGAAGAGATTCAATTTGGACCAATTCTTATCAATGAAAAAAGCAGACGAATTGAGGCGAATGGTGAGTCGATTTCTCTTACTGTAAAAGAGTTTGATTTACTATATTTTCTTTGTCAGCATACAGGACAAGTATTTAGCCGGGAGCAATTACTTGAAAAGGTATGGGGATATGATTATGCCGGAAGTACAAGAACAGTAGATACGCACGTGAAAACGATGCGCTTGAAGCTTGGAGAAAGTGGAAACTACATTCAAACTGTTTGGGGTGTAGGCTATAAATTTGAGGTGTAACATATGTTTACGATGGTACAAAAACTTTGGCTTACAGTAGTATGTGCAGTATGTGTAACAGTGTCCTTTCTTTATTTCGTATCTTTATACTCGTATGAAAAGTTATACGTTGATAATTTAAAAACTTCGTTAGTAATGGAAGGGAAAAGTCTTGCTGCTCAATATGATAAGCGTGAAGGAATATCAACTTTTGAAGAGAAAGTAAGATCGTTTGATCAAATATCTAGTTCAGATGTTATTTTCGTATCTAATCCGCGTGATTTAAGCGCATGTTTGCCTTTTGATGTGCATCATCATTCTCTTATAAGTGAAGGAGATAGGCAAACGCTATTAGATGGGGAAACTGTGACAAAAATAGGATATGAAGAACATTTTGACCGTAATATTATGGGGGTTGTCATTCCTGTATTGGAAAATAAAAAATTAGTCGGAATTGTCTATTCGTATATTCCTTTAAAAAGTATAAAAGATTTAATCTATGATATGGGTCTTATTTTAGCACCGTTAGCAATTGCTATGATTTTAATTACGATATGGGTTGGAAGAAAAATTATAATTGCAATTACGAAGCCACTTTCGCAAATGGAGCGGGTTGCAAATCATTTGGCTACGGGAGATTTTTCGGAGCGGATTACAGTTTCTTCAGAGGATGAAATTGGACGATTAGGAAAAGCATTTAATAAAATGGCAAATTCATTAGAAACAGAAGATGTAAAGCGTAAGGAATTTTTAGCAAATGTTTCGCATGAACTTAGAACACCACTTAGTTATATAAAAGGGTATAGCGAGGCTATTTTAGATGGTGTTGCAAAGGGAGCTCAGCAGGAAAAAGTAACTCAGCTAATTCATAAAGAAGCAGGTCGTATGCAGCGTCTCGTTCATGACTTGTTAGACTTAGCACAATTAGAAGGTGAGCACTTTCCGTTAAAGAAGCAACCTATCGTTTTTTCACAGCTGATTGAAGACGTATTAGATACGTATGAGATTAAGTTTATAGAAAAGGAAATTCATATTTCAACCAATTTAAATCCAGAGGTCATTGTCATGATTGATGAGGATCGTATGCAACAAGTGCTTCATAATGTGTTAGATAATGCGATACGATATACAAATCAAAAAGGAAATATCGTTATAACTTTAGAGCAAATCGATGATTACTGTGAATTAAAAATAAAAGATACAGGAATTGGCATTGATATAGAGCATTTGGAGAATCTTGGGGAACGCTTTTACAGAGTTGATAAAGCGAGAAGTCGTCAACATGGTGGAACAGGTTTAGGCCTTGCTATTGTGAAACAAATTGTTCATATACATGGTGGACAGTGGAAAATTGAAAGTGAAAAAGATAAGGGAACAACGGTTATTATTAAACTGAATGTACAGGATGAGGGGGGCATGTTCTAATTTTTAGGGCATGTTCTTTATATTGAAGAAAATATTTATCCCGCTATTCGCCGGTCAGTAAGACCCTCACCTCAAAATTCAGCAGAAGCAAAGAAGTTAGGTGGAGGCACTGCTGCCCGTAAAAGCCCGATTGGTGAGGGCTAATAATCAGTGGGGGATGAACAAAACCCTCACTGATTAAAGTTTCACTTTATACGTAAAAATATAAATTAATATGTAATAAATATCGAAAATTTGACTATTTTATGAACAAAACATTTGTACTTCTTATCAATTCGGTCTAAAATAGTTATGATGCAAAGTTCTTATAAATCGTTTCAATTGTTGTTTGGAAGATACTGAGGTGATTTAACTGGAGTACAAATCTATTAAACCGAAAAAAATTTACGAAGAAGTATCTGAAGCTATTTTAACAATGATTAAAAATGGTACGTTAAAACCTGGTGACAAACTACTTCCTGTGCATCAATTAGCTGAGCAGTTTCAAGTTGGCAGATCTGCTGTTCGTGAAGCGCTAAGTGCGCTAAGAGCGATGGGCTTAATTGAGATGAAACAAGGAGAAGGTACATATGTGAAGAACTTCGATTCTTCTTCATTAACGAAATCATTAAACAATAGATTATTAATGAAGAAAGAAGATATTTTGAATTTATTAGAAGTACGAAAGGTGCTTGAAGTGGGGGCAGTTCGAGTAGCGGCGGCAAAACGTACGGAAGATAATTTACAAAATATGAAACATTGGTTAGATGAAATGGCAAAGAGCATTGGAGATGAAAAGGCTGGCGAAAAAGCCGATTTTCAATTTCATATGGGAATTGCAGAGTCTTCGCATAATAGCATTTTGCTTGAACTCATGAATCATGTTTCAGAGATGATTGCTGAAACGATTGGTGAATCAAGACGCATTATTTTATATGGTGAACAAACGACATCAGAACGACTTATAGAAGAGCATCAAGTTATATATGATGCGGTGTTAAAACAAGATGTAGAATTAGCGCAGCAAGCAATGCTAGATCACTTAACAAATGTAGAAAATATTGTCACAGGTAAAAACGATATAAATTCGTAATTTAATCTTTTAAAAATTTAATTTTCTGATAAAATAGAGAAAGATTAAGTAAGCGTTTTCTTTAGAAGAGGGAGAGGATAGGCCATGGTTGAGCCTATTTCTTCTCTGCTAAGTCATCTGATGACCATATGTTTGTTGGTGAAGTTGTAAAAAGGGGGAGTAATAGTTATGAAAGTTACTTTATTTGTTACTTGTTTAGTCGATATGTTTGAAACAAATGTCGGCAAAGCAACGGTTGAAGTGTTGGAGCGTTTAGGTTGTGAAATTGAATTTCCAGAAGCGCAAGTTTGTTGTGGTCAGCCTGCTTATAATAGCGGCCATGTAGAAGCAGCAAAAGAAGCAATGAAACATATGATTGAAACTTTCGAAGATGCAGAATATATTGTTACGCCATCTGGTTCTTGTGCGACAATGTTTCATGAGTATCCACATGTTTTCAAAGATGATCCAAAGTGGGCTAAACGTGCACAAAAAGTTGCTGATAAAACTTATGAATTTACACAGTTTATTGTGGATGTTTTAAAGGTTACTGATGTTGGTGCAAGTTTACCAGGGGTCGCTACTATTCATAAATCATGTCATATGACACGTATGCTTGGAATAAAAGAAGCACCAGGAATTTTATTATCAAATGTAAAAGGATTAACTGTGAGAGATTTGCCAAACGTGCAAAATTGTTGCGGGTTTGGGGGAACGTTTTCAGTTAAGATGACTCCAATTTCTGAGCAAATGGTAGACGAAAAAGTAGATAGTGTAATGGAAACAGGTGCAGATTATTTAATTGGTGCAGATTGTGGGTGTTTGTTAAACATTGGCGGACGTATTGAGCGTTTAGGAAAAGAAGTAAAAGTAATGCATATTGCTGAGGTACTGAATAGTCGCTCATGAAGGGGGAACATAAGCTATGTCTATGAAAATCAGTGAGAAAAAATTTAATGATCGCGTTGGTGATGGAATTCAAGATTCGTTTATGCGCGGAGCAGTATCTTCTGCACAAACGCGTTTATATACGAATCGCTTAAAAGCCGCAGATGAACTAGGAAACTGGGAAGAGTGGCGTGAACTAGGTGAACAAATTCGTCAACATACGTTAGAAAATCTTGATTATTACTTAATGCAGTTAAGTGAAAATGTATCAAAAAGAGGCGGACACGTGTACTTTGCGAAAACGAAAGAGGAAGCAGCAAAGTATATTCAAGACGTTGCAAAAAAGAAGCAGGCAAAAAAGGTAGTAAAATCAAAGTCGATGGTAACAGAAGAAATTAGTATGAACCATGCGCTTGAAGAGATTGGCTGTGAAGTGTTAGAGAGTGACTTAGGAGAGTATATCTTGCAAGTAGATAACGATCCACCTTCACATATTATTGCACCTGCACTTCATAAAAATAGAACGCAAATTCGCGACGTATTTAAAGAAAAGCTAGGCTATGAAAATTCTGATGACCCGTATGAAATGACAAAGTTTGTTCGTAAACAACTTCGTGAGAAATTTATGGATGCAGAAATTGGTGTAACTGGTTGTAACTTTGCTGTTGCAAATACTGGCTCTCTTTGTTTAGTAACGAATGAAGGTAATGCAGATCTTGTTATGTCAATTCCTAAAACACAAATAACGGTAATGGGTATGGAACGTATGGTTCCGACAATGGAAGAATTAGATGTTTTAGTTGGTTTACTATGTCGTAGTGCAGTAGGTCAAAAATTAACAAGTTATGTAACAGTAGCGGGGCCAATTCAAGAAGAGGAAGTTGATGGACCTGAAGAATTTCATTTAGTTGTTGTTGATAATGGTCGCTCTCAAATTCTTGGATCTGAATTCCGTTCAGTATTACAATGTATTCGTTGCGCTGCTTGTGTTAATGTATGTCCTGTATATCGTCACGTTGGTGGACATTCATATGGATCGATTTACTCAGGACCAATCGGTGCGGTATTAACACCGCTTCTAGGTGGATATGATGATTACAAAGAGCTTCCTTATGCATCTAGTTTATGCGGAGCATGTACAGAAGCTTGTCCAGTAAAAATTCCATTGCATGATTTATTATTAAAACATCGTCAAGTCATCGTTGAGCAAGAAGGTCGTGCACCACTTGCAGAAAAACTGGCTATGAAAATGTTTAGTATGGGTGCTTCTTCAGCTGCTTTATATAAAATGGGTTCAAAAATGGCACCAGCGGCAATGAGTCCATTTACATCTGGTAATCGTGTATCAAAAGGTGTTGGACCACTTAAAAACTGGACGGATATTCGTGAATTTCCAGCTCCAAGTAAAGAACGATTCCGTGATTGGTATAAAGATCATAAGAAAGGCGGGGATAAATAATGACAGGATTAATTCAAAACCGTGATGCCTTTCTAGATAACATTGCAAAAGAACTTGGGCGCGCGCGTAAAACAGAAGGTGTAGAGCGTCCAGTATGGAAAAGTAATGTGAATATAGAAACGTTAAAAGATTATTCACAAGAAGAATTACTAGAAGTGTTTAAAGAGCAATGTACAAACATTCATACAACTGTAGTAGAAACGACAAACGACCGTTTAGGTGAAGACCTTCAAAAAGTAATCATGGAAAACGGCGGGGGACCTATTTTATTATCAGCAGATGCGCGTTTTGATGCATATGGTTTAACATCTTTATTTAAAGAAGAACTTCCAAAACGAGATGTTGAAGTAAATGTATGGGATCCAGTGAGAAAAGACGAAAATATGCGTTTAGCTGAAAAAGCGAATATTGGTATTGCATTTAGTGATTATACATTAGCTGAATCTGGTACAATTGTTGTACAAAGTCATAAAGGTCAAGGGCGTTCTTTACACTTTTTACCGACTGTATATTTTGCTATTATTCCACGTGAAACACTTGTGCCTCGTATTACACAAGCAGTTCAGGATATGAACTCACGCGTAGAAAATGGGGAGACAGCGGCATCTTGTATTAACTTTATTACAGGGCCAAGTAACTCGGCTGACATCGAGATGAATCTTGTTGTCGGAGTACATGGACCATTAAAAGCAGTTTATTTCATCGTATAAAAGAGGGGAAAGCAGGCCTGGAAATGGCCTGCTTTTTAGTAGAATAAAGGATAATATGAAGTAGAAGTTCTCTCCTTTTTTTGCTATGTTTTTTGGGAAAGGAGAGGAAGGGATGTTCACTTATTTATATGCACTGTTAGCAGGGATGGTGTTTGGTTCTTTTTTTATGCTAGTTGCGATGAGGGTTCCATTAGGTGCTTCTATTATTACCCCGCGTTCACATTGTGATTATTGCAAATATGTGCTAAGGACAAAAGAACTAATCCCCATCATTTCATTTTATATACAAAGAGGCTGTTGTACGAATTGTAAGAGGAAAATTCCAATTATGTATGTAGCATTTGAATGTATAACAGGAGGTATATTTCTTCTTACAGTGTATATGATTGGAATAGAACGAGAGCTTATTATTATTTTATCCCTTTTTTCGCTACTTCTTATTATTTCAGTTACAGATTACTTATATATGTTAATTCCTGATTGTATTTTAATTTCGTTTGCCTTTTTACTCATTCTCGAAAGTGTTTTTGTACAATTAGTTACTTGGACAGATAGTATAGCTGGTAGTGGTGTTATATTTATTTTGTTATATTGCATGCAAAAGATATATCCAGAAGGGCTTGGCGGAGGAGATATAAAACTACTTTCGTTACTTGGATTTATAGTAGGAGTGAAAGGAGTTTTTATCGTTTTATTTTTAGCATCTTGTTTTAGTCTTTGTTTTTTCGGGATTGGTATCGGATTAAAACGTATAGAAGTACGAAAGCCAATTCCATTTGGTCCTTTTATTAGTCTCGGGGCAATATGTTATGTATTGGCCGCATATTCAAATTAGAGAGGGAATCGAAAATGAACGTATATATGGATGATCAAAGAAGTTGCCCGTTCGGGTATGTGCCCGCAACTACAGTAGAATGTGCTTTGCAAATGGTTCGGGATTATGATGTGAATATTCTTTCTCTTGATTTTAATATGGGATGGGGAGCGAAAAATGGACTAGATTTTGTAGAAGCTTTTTGTACAGAGGGGTTATATGTAAATGAAATTCACTTTCATACGAATGATGTCATCGGTATGCACAAGATGAAACAGAGAATGGATAAGGGAAAGGAAGAAGGAGAAATTACTCCTCACCTTGTTATTAAATACGTGGGAAGCTAAAAACTCCAAAGTAAAACTTTGGAGTTTTTAATGTTTCATATGGGCTTGTAAAGGAATAATCTCTTCTTGTTGAGCTGTTGCGATTTCAGTTTCTTCCTGTTGAACTTCAGGCGTTTTCTTTGTTAAGTAGTGGTATACCATACCGACAAATACTGATCCGCCAATAATGTTACCAATTGTAACAGGAATTAAGTTATGAATAGCACCTGAAAAAGAAATTGTCTCAGGATGCGGTGAAACTAAAGATAAAGCAAAGAGTGATAAGTTTGCAATACTATGTTCGTAACCAGATAAGAAGAATGTGAAAACAAGTAGCATCATGACCATTATTTTTGCTGTGTCACCTTTAACCTGAGAAGGTAAGAAGCAAGCAAGACATACGAGCCAGTTACATAAAATGGCTTTAAAGAATAACTGCATCGTAGGTGTATTCATCTTTCCTTCAACGACTTTACTCATTAAGTGACCGTGATCAATTGCTTCAAAAATTCCAGTTGCGTAAAATAGTAAGGCAAAGAATAATGCGCCGGCTAAGTTACCTGCATAACAAGCAACCCAGTTACGAAGTGTATCAGAAATCGTTGTTTCTTTTCTTAAAGTTGCGACAGTAAAGTACATTGTGTTCCCAGTAAACAATTCAGCACCGCCATATATAATAAGTACGAGAGCAATCCCGAAAAACATAGAAGCGGCTAAATAAGTTGCTGGTGAATCTGCAATGTGAAAAAAGTTACCTAATTTAAAACATAGTACAATAATAAAACCGATATAAATACCAGCAAGTGCAGCACGAATGAAATATTGCATTGGGTTTGTATCTAGTATTTTCTTTTTGCTTTTAGCCAGTTTGACAACATAATCTAGTCCTTGTTCTAGCATGAGTAATACGCTCCTTTAGTAAATCTTCTATAAATACTCCTTATATGAATAAAGTACATGGAATTGTTCTTACTTTCAACAAGTTTGTGCAATGTTTCACAAAAAGGACATACATACATTAAGAAAACGTTTACAAAAGGTAGTATAATGGAATTTTTTCTGGACATTGCGAGGAAGAAAGGAAAAAGAAAAAGCGCTGTAATTACAGCGCTTTTTCGTCTAAATTCTTTTCCACTTTTACTTCTACTTCTTTTGAGAAGAACCAACCACCAACTGCGATTCCGACTAATACAATCCAGAATGTAAGCTTCCACGGAGTGGATTCTGGGAATGAATGTGGAATTACATTTAATGCAGGATGTGCTAATGTATAAACTGCTAGCTTCACACCAACCCAACCTACAATTAAGAATGCTGCAGTTTCAAGCCCTGGTTTACGTTTTAAGATTTGTACGAAAGCAGTTGCTGCAAATCGCATAATGATTAATCCGATAAGTCCACCTACAAAGATAACAACGAATTGCCCAGTATCAAGACTACCAATTGTACCTAGTCCTGTTTTTGGTAAAGTCATTGCTAGTGCAACAGCAGCTAAAATTGAATCAACTGCGAAGGCGATATCAGCAACCTCAACTTTAAATACAGTCCACCAAAAGTTCTCTTGTTTTTTCTTTGCTTCTTTTTCTTCTGTTTCTTCATCTGTATTCTTTTTAACATATGTTTTAAATAAGTGATTACCAGCGATAAACATAAGGTAGATGGCACCGATTGCTTGCACTTGCCATACATCGACTAAGAACGAAATCATAAATAACGATCCAAATCGGAAAACGAATGCCCCCGCTAATCCGTAAAATAGTGCTTTCTTTCGTTTTTCTTCTGGTAAATGTTTTACCATAATTGCAAGAACAAGAGCGTTATCAGCCGCTAAAATCCCTTCAAGTGCAATTAGGATGAGTAATACCCAACCATACTCCAATAATAATGATACATCCATGTACATTCTCCTCTCATCTCTATAACTTCTAAATAAGTGAAGAATTTCCCCACTATTTAGTTTCCCCATACTCCTGCCTATTAACTTTGGGAGAATCTGGAAATGAATGCAAAAAAGACCTCTGCCGTTAATAGGCAAAGGTCTTGCTAGACATATGTAATAAAAATGCCAACAAAGCCGGAAGAACTAAGTTCTACGTAATGACGACTTTGTTTCCAAGATATATTCTTGGACGCTACTCCCCTTTGGAGATATGTTATTGTATTCTCATTATATGGATAATTTATACGGTTGTCAACCTGTTAAAATATCTTCATTCGGATATTTTATTTTTCGGTTCTTTTTACGAGCAAATGAAAATGCCAATGTTAAAGGACCCATTTTCCCAAAAAACATCATAAAAATAATAATCGCTTTTCCAATTATAGTTAAGTGGGGTGTTAAGTTCATACTGAGGCCAACAGTCCCAAATGCTGAAAATACTTCGAAAGCACTCATCAATAGAGGAACTCGTTCAGTAATACTCAAAATTAAAATAGCAAAAAAGATAAATGAAATAGAAATAATAGTAATGGTTAATGATTTGACAATGAGAGTATCTTTAATGGATTTTTTAAATACGACAATATCTTCTTGTTGTTGTAAAAATTTAAATACGCCAAAAAATATGATTAAAAATGTTGTTAACTTAATCCCCCCACCCGTTGAAGCACTACCAGCACCAATAAACATAAGTAGCATCATTAATAGTAGGGAAGGTTTTGACAATGTAGAAATATCAACTGTATTAAAACCGGCAGTTCGCGTTGAAATTGCTTGGAAATAAGAGGCCATTCCTTCTTCAAATGGGGTAAACCCTCTCATAGAAAGGGAGTTATGGAACTCGAATATAAAAATAAAAAGGGTAGCAATAATGTTGATGATTAGAGTAGAAGAGAGCATAAGTTTTGAATGTAGTGTAAGGTTTTTAAAGTTTTTCTTTCTTTTTATGTCTACGATCACTGTAAAACCAATTCCACCTAAAATGATGAGAGAGGAAATGACGAAATTGACAATAATGCTATGAGAATGGGACATTAAATTATCGCTCCACACAGAAAAACCAGCATTGTTAAAGGCTGAGATTGAATGGAAAAAACTATAATAGATCCCTTTGGTAACCCCGTATTTTGGTACCCACTCAAAAGAAAGAATTAAAGTAGCGATACATTCGACTGTAAAAGAGAATAAAAATAATGCTTTGGCAAGACGGATGACGCCGCCTATATTCGTTTGATTTAATGCTTGTTGCAGTAAAATCCGATTTTGAAGACCGATTTTTCTTCCGAGCATAATCGCAATTAAGACAGCAAAGCTCATAATACCAAGCCCGCCAACTTGTATAAGCGTTAAAATGATACATTGTCCAAACAAAGTAAATACTTTTCCAGTGTCCACAACACCAAGCCCTGTAACCGTACAAGCAGAAACTGTTGTAAATAAAGCATCGAGCCATGAAATAGACGTTGTTGTAGCAATTGGAAGCTTTAATAAGCATGTACCTATAATTGATAACATGATAAAAGACAAAGTAAGAACGCGGGGAGGACTCATACGAATGTTAATCCGTTTCATGTTATATATCGTTCCTTTCTGTTTGCTCTTACTAGTATGTGAAAAAGTCCGATTATGTATGTGAAAAATAGAAAGAGGCAGAGAATATCTGCCTCTAAGCCATATGTTATATTATTATCCACGTAATTGTTGTTGAGCTAAAGAAACAAGACGTTTTGTTACTTCACCGCCAACTGATCCGTTAGAACGAGATGCTGTATTAGACCCTAAGCTTACGCCGAATTCTTGTGCAATTTCATATTTAAATTGATCAAGTGCTTGTTCAGCACCTGGAACTAGTAATTTGTTTGTTTTTGCCATGATGATACACATCCTTATGAGTAATCCAGTCCAGATAAGTACTTATCTGAATTGGTACTGTTATTTTATGTGGAACCGGCGTGCTCATACGCGGAAGTAATCGGTGTGATTAGAAGTTATTGGATAGAAAAAAGAGTAGCAAATTTGCTACTCTTTTTTTAGTATTGTCGCTGTACCTTCCACGACAATATCATCCGATTGATTATATATATTTGTTTGCAACGTAATGATTTTTTTATCGTCACGCTTCTTAATAACCTCTGCCACAACGCGAAGTGTATCACCGATTTTGACAGGGGCACGGAATGAAACATTTTGGGATAAATAAATCGTATTTTTGCCTGGGAGTTTCGTTCCAAGGATGGTAGAAATAAAACTCGAAACGAGCATACCATGGGCAATACGTTCTTTAAACATTGTCGTTTTCGCAAAAGAATCTAAAATGTGAATAGGATTCACATCTCCAGTCAATTTTGCAAAATTGATAATATCTTCATCTGTAATTGTTTTTGTAAGGGATGCTTGATCACCGACTTGAATCTCATCATAGCGAAGCTCCGGAACAGTTTGTGCTTCTTGAAATGGATTCATTTTGTCCTCCTTCTTTTCCATATCGAAAAATGTTAGCCATCTTGATGTAGTAGGAGGAAGAAAGAGTTTTGTTTGTGCTGCGGTTAGCTCCCACATTTTTCTTACTTGATGGAAGTAAATAGATTTTTTGAGTTTTCCTCGAACTTTTTTGCGAGTTCCAACTGTTTTGACTTGAACTCTTCCAAAAAACCCTCTAACTGTTTTTGAGCCTCTTCACGTTGTAATTGTTGTTGCTCAATAAATTGTTTTGTTGTTTCTTCAAATTGACCGCTTGTTTGTGTAAGAATTGACAAAGATGTTTTTGTAGGAGAAACAGTAAGTTGATGCATATGAGCAGAAAGTTCCTTCCATTTGTCCTGCCACTCGTTAATTTGATCATTTAAGGAGTTTCCAGTTAATTGTTTCACGTAATCTGTATATTGGTTGTTGAACTGAGCAGTGAGTTGTTGTAGTTCTTTTTCTAGTTCATCTACTCCTGATGTTAATTTATGCAAAGCGTCTTGTTGTTGTTTTAATGTTTCTAAAGTAAGCTGCTCTAATTGTTTCCCAGCTGAAGAGAAAAGGGAAAGTGATTGAGACCAGTTTTTCCAAAATGCATCGACTAATTCGTATGGTTTAGTTTCCATTGTTTGACCCCCAAATGTTTTTTTGCATATTGTGAACGCAGATTACTCTGCTGTACCACCAGGTGAAGATGAAGAATCCTTTTCATCCTTTTCTGGAGAAGTAGAAAATGGAAAGAATGCATTGGTGTATAACGTGAAAAACGTTCGCAACATATTTTGATAATGTTCAAAAGAAGTCGCACATGTTGTTAAATATTGCTCTCCATATTCAGTTAAAGAATAAATTCTTTTTGCCGGCCCTCCATCGCTTGTATCCCAAGTAGAAGAAATAAGGTTTTCTTTTTCTAATTTGCGTAGTGTTCTATAAACATTACCTTGGTCAACAGAAGAAAAGCCGATATCCATTAGCATTTGAATAAGTTTGTAACCATGAAGACTCCAGTCTTTTAGACAGAGAAGTAAGAAGGGAACTAAGAAGTTTTTTGGCATGGAGTTTGGTTGCTTCGCTTGGTTGCTCTCCAAACTTTCGCGTTGTTCTGGTTCATTTTGTAGCATGATTGTGCATCACCTCATGAATCAGTTAGATGGAATTTTTTGCTTATAAGTGCAATTTACACCTATCTGTTTTTAAAGTCAACACATTTGTTAGAAAATAGAAAAAAATAAAATATAGACTTGAAGTTTTATTCAGAATATCAGAAAATAGTGAATAGGTTGAATTGTTTCAAAAACGAAAAAGGGAGTGTAGGTAAAGTGATTGATCAAAAATTCGATCCACTACAAGCATGGAAAAATGCTTATGAACAAACCGAAACATTTTGGGGAAAAGCGCTCAATGAAACAATTAAAACAGAAGAATATTCTGCTTGGATGGGCAGCGTTCTAGATTTGAATTTGTTTTATCAAAAAGCATTAAATGATACGACAAAAAACTATTTAGAACAAGTAAATGTGCCGACGAAAGAGGATATCGCAAGAGTAGCTACGCTAGTTATTAACTTAGAAAATAAAGTAGATAACATTGAGGAGTTTCTAGAGGAGAAAGTCGATTCTTTAGGACAAGCTCCTACATTAAAGCGTGATGTGACGAAAGTGAAACAAGATATTCGTACGCTTGAAACAAAAGTAGATCAAATTTTAGAATTGCTAGAAAAGCAAAATGCAGTACTAGCTAAACTACAAGTACCTGTAAAAGAAGAGGTAAAGCCTGCGAATAAGCCAGAAAATAAAAAATGATAAAAGCGCTTGTTTATAACAGATAAAAGAGAGAGGGAGAATCTCTTTTCACGTATAAACAGCGAAACATAATTATATATGGACTCTATAGTATGAGTACCAAAATGATTCATAACAATCGTTCACAAATTCATTTAAGGGGGAAAAGAAATGGTTCAATTAAATGGAAAAGTAGCAATCGTAACAGGTGGAGCAAAAGGAATTGGAAAAGCAATTACAGTAGCATTAGCACAAGAGGGAGCAAAAGTAGTTATTAACTATAATAGCAGTAAAGAAGCAGCTGAAAATTTAGTGAATGAATTAGGAAAAGACGGACATGATGTTTATGCAGTGCAAGCGGATGTTTCTAAGGTAGAAGATGCAAACCGACTTGTAGAAGAAGCTGTGAATCATTTTGGTAAAGTTGATATTCTTGTTAATAATGCTGGTATTACAAGAGATCGTACATTCAAAAAGTTAAATCGTGAAGATTGGGAGCGCGTAATTGACGTGAATTTAAGTAGCGTATTTAATACGACAAGCGCTGTTCTTCCATACATAACAGAAGCGGAAGAAGGAAGAATTATTAGCATTTCTTCTATTATTGGTCAAGCAGGTGGATTTGGCCAAACAAACTACTCAGCAGCAAAAGCGGGTATGTTAGGATTTACAAAATCATTAGCGTTAGAACTTGCAAAAACAAATGTCACTGTAAACGCTATTTGCCCAGGATTTATTGATACTGAAATGGTAGCAGAAGTACCAGAAGAAGTACGTCAAAAAATTGTTGCAAAAATCCCGAAAAAACGTTTTGGTCAAGCTGATGAAATTGCAAAAGGTGTAGTATACCTATGCCGTGACGGTGCGTATATCACAGGTCAACAATTAAACATTAACGGCGGATTATATATGTAATGAAGTAAGAAAAAAGTGCATATCCATAGCAGGAATGCACTTCTTTTTTTAGAAGGAAATCGACCAAAAAGGAGATAGAAAAATGACTACATTCGCAACAGAATGGGAAAAGCAATTAGAGCTATACCCAGAAGAGTACCGAAAAGCATACCGCCGAGTGAAAAGGGCGAGTGAAATTTTATTACGTGAACCAGAGCCGCAAGTCGGTTTAACGCCGAAAGAGGTTATTTGGACGAAGAATAAGACGAAGCTTTATCGCTACATTCCAAAACAAGAAAAAACACAGAGAGTTCCAATTCTATTAATATATGCTCTTATTAATAAACCATATATTATGGATTTAACTCCTGGAAATAGTTTAGTGGAATATCTAGTGGATCGTGGTTTTGATGTGTATATGCTTGATTGGGGCACATTTGGTTTAGAAGATAGTCATTTGAAATTTGATGATTTTGTGTTTGATTATATTGCAAAAGCAGTAAAAAAAGTAATGCGAACTGCAAAATCGGACGAGATTTCTTTACTTGGTTATTGCATGGGTGGAACGCTAACTTCTATTTATGCAGCACTTCATCCGCACATGCCAATTCGTAATTTAATTTTCATGACAAGTCCTTTTGATTTCTCTGAAACAGGATTGTATGGCCCTTTATTAGATGAGAAATACTTCAATTTAGATAAAGCGGTTGATACATTTGGAAATATTCCGCCAGAAATGATTGATTTCGGAAACAAAATGTTAAAGCCAATTACGAACTTTGTTGGTCCATATGTTGCTTTAGTAGATCGTTCAGAGAATGAGCGCTTCGTCGAAAGCTGGAGATTGGTTCAAAAGTGGGTTGGTGATGGTATTCCGTTCCCAGGTGAATCATACAGACAGTGGATTCGTGATTTTTATCAAAATAATAAGTTGGTTAAGGGTGAACTCGTTATTCGCGGACAAAAGGTAGACCTTGCAAATATTAAGGCGAATGTCTTAAATATTTCCGGGAAACGTGATCATATCGCTTTGCCATGTCAAGTAGAAGCATTACTAGACCATATTTCTAGCACAGATAAACAATATGTATGTTTACCAACAGGGCATATGTCTATCGTTTACGGTGGAACAGCTGTAAAACAAACATATCCGACGATTGGAAATTGGCTTGAAGAGCGTTCTAATTAAAAATAAAAAAATCCAACTAGCCTATGTTAGTTGGATTTTTTTATGAAAAATAACAAAACATAGAAAGGAGAAATTTATATTTTAGGAGTATAATTATGAAACTTATGATGGGTAAGTTGTTTTGGAATACAGGAGTTTCTGTACCTTGTTATCCACTGTTAGAAAATGATATGATATGTGATGTGCTCGTAGTTGGAAGCGGCGAAGCCGGTGCTCATATAGCGCATTCGTTAGCGAAAATTGGCATGAGTGTTACACTTATTGAAAAAAGAGCAATTGCGTGTGGTAGCACAGCTGCTAATACAGGTTTACTACAATTTCTTCATGATAAATCGTTAACCTCTCTTATCCATACATTTGGTAAAGAAAAAGGGGTACGAGCATATAAGCTTTGTTATGAAGCGCTAAGAACAATGGAAGAGGTTATACCGACTCTTGATATTAATCCCCATTTTATTCCGCGAAATAGTTTATATTATGCAAGTAAAAGTGAGGATGTCTCATTTTTACAAGAGGAATATAATACGTTACAGAATTATGGATTTCCAGTTGAATATTTTACAGAAGCTGATATTAAGAAACGTTATTCTTTTGCAAAACAAGCAGCGTTATATACGCAAGGTGATGCTGAGGTGAATCCGTATTTACTAGCGTATAGTTTTTTGCATAAAGCAAACCAAATGGGAGCTAATATATATGAACATACAGAGGCAATACATATAAAAAAACGCAAAAATGATTTAATTTGTTACACGAAAACAGGAAATCAAATTGTAGCAAAGAATATTATTATGGCGACAGGTTATGAGGCGCTTTTTGGAAAGAAAGAAAAAAATACAACAGTAGACACCTCTTATGCAATTGTAACAAATGAAATAGATCAATTTGAAGGCTGGCATGAGCGATCGTTAATTTGGGAAACGGCACGGCCCTACTTATATTTTCGAACGTATCGAAACCGCATTATTGTAGGCGGATTAGATGAAGCGCTACAAATTCAAACAATTGGTGATACGAAATTATTGCATAAGCGTGATATCCTTATTAATATTGTAAAAGAGATGTTCCCGCAGTATAAAAATATACAGGCAGACTACTATTGGGCAGCCGCATTTGGTGGTACTCATGATGGTCTCCCCATTTTAAAAGAAGACGAAAAGATACATAATTTGTTTTATGCATTGCCGTATGGAGGTAATGGAACTGTATATGGAATGGTCTTTGCCAAATTATTTGAGCAGTTATTTACAAATAAAGAAAGTAAAGATTTTTCTTTATTTAATCGATAGAAAAAAGGTAGCGAAGTGATGGAATGAGAGATATAAAAAAGTTTTTACAAAAATTACGTCCTGTACAACTCATCGTTTTGTTTTATTTATTAGCGGTAGTTGTATCGGTGATATTGCTTAGTTTACCGTTTGTTACGAAGCCTGGTGTGAAATGGACATTTATAGATGCGCTTTTTACATCGGTTAGTGCGGTAAGTGTTACGGGACTGTCTGTTATTACGATTTCAGATACGTTTACTACAGCAGGAATTATTGTTTTAGCTCTTATTTTACAATTAGGCGGCTTAGGAATTATGGCGCTTGGGACATTTGTTTGGATCATTACGGGGAAAAAGATTGGTTTGCAAAGAAGAAGATTAATTATGGCAGACCATAATCAAGGAAATTTATCGGGTCTCGTAGAATTGATGCGTTCTATTTTAATTGTAATTATTTCAATAGAACTTATTGGAGCAATCTTATTGGGGACAAGATTTTTACTTTACTTTCCGACTTGGCAAGAAGCTTATTTTCACGGTTTCTTTGCAGCTGTTAGTGCGACTACGAACGGCGGATTTGATTTAACAGGACAATCATTAATTCCGTATAAAAAAGATTATATTGTTCAAATGATTCATATGTTACTAATTATTTTAGGAGCGATTGGTTTCCCTGTGCTAATGGAAGTGAAACAATTCCTTAGTAAAAGGAGACAACAATTATTCCGTTTTTCATTATTTACAAAATTGACGACAACAACATTTTTTGCACTCGTTGTTGTTGGTACAATTATGATTTTTTTACTGGAGAGAAATCATTTTTTAGTAGGAAAGTCATGGCATGAAACTGTATTTTATACATTATTCCAATCTGTGACGACGCGAAGTGGTGGACTTGCAACAATGGATATACGTGAATTATCACAACCGACGCTTTTATTTATGAGTATATTAATGTTTATAGGGGCATCTCCAAGTTCGGTTGGGGGCGGAATACGTACAACTACATTTGCTGTTAGTATATTGTCACTATACACCTTTGCAAGGGGCGGTAGAACAGTTAGAGTCTTCAAACGTCAGCTACATGAAGAGGATGTACTGAAAGCATCTGTCGTTATGACGATGGGGATTTTGTTATGTGCTACTGCGCTATTCATTTTATCTATTACGGAAAATGTACCGCTTATGAGCTTAATTGTTGAAGTTTGTTCTGCTTTTGGAACGACGGGACTATCAACAGGTGTTACGCCTGATTTAACAACTGTTGGGAAACTTGTACTTATTGTGCTTATGTTTATCGGACGCGTTGGTATTTTAACATTTATTTTAGCTAGTGGTGGAAGGGAACAACCACCTCGCTATAAATACCCGAAAGAGCGGATTATTATTGGATAGTATGAAACCATTCTACCTACGTTAGGTAGAATGGTTTTTTAGTCGTTAATGCCAAATTGTGGATGCATAAAAGCTTCATTTTTATTATCCACTTCGTTTTTTAGTAACTCTTGATTTTCTTCTGAAATCCACCCAATATCATTTGTCGGATGGATCCACTCATCGCCAGCCATAATGGCAGGATCTACTTCATCACTCCAATTGTTAAGCGGACTGTTCTCGGAATTATATTTACTGTCTCCAATTACAACATTATATTGATTCACAAAAGGTTGTTGCATCGTTTTTCCTGTTCCTTTAAAAGATGGAAAATTCATTTGATGCGGGAGCGTTTCGTCTAAAATGGGTGATTGAATCTTTTCTTTTTTCTTCAAAATTATCGCTCCTTTTTATAATGATTTCTTCATATGTAGTATTTCCATCTAACGCCTCTTATGTACTTGTTAACACTTGCCAGTAATAATTATTTTAAGTTGTTTCAAACTAGAGTAGAAAGTGATTTCTTGAGAGCAGGTGAATGTATTGGTAAAAAGAAAAGTGAAACAAAATGCGGCAATCAATAATAATAAAACTCCGAAAGAAAGCTTACCAGATGCAGAATTTGCATTAGAGTATGAAGGAGAAAATAGCGCAAAGTATGCGAATCGTAATTCAAAAAAAGGGAAACAAAAATGAGGCGTTTTTTACAAACGCCTCATTTTTTTGTGGGATTATAAAGGTTTTTTTAATTATTTGTAAATTTAGTGTTTTCTATTAGCAGAAAAATGCGAAAAAACATAGAAGTAGCAACGTATTACACAAAAACAAACAACAAACAAAAGATTAATGTTGGTTTAATACTGCTTTTACACTAGTTGTTTATATTTGAGTTGTACATAAGATTTGTAAAAGGAGAGAGAAACAGTGAAAAAAACAATCTTTAAAGCTGTAGCGACTGGAATGGTATTTTCGTTATTAATGGGGTGTGGTGCAAAGAAGGAAGAAAGTGCTGGAGCGAAAGTGAAAGATGACAAATTATCTGGATCATTAACTGTTTACACAGCAATTGAAGAAGAGCTTGTACCAATTTATCTTGATTCCTTTAAAAAGAAATATCCTGATGTGAAATTGAACATTGTACGTGATTCAACAGGAGTTATTACTGCGAAATTACTAGCTGAAGGGAAAAATACACAAGCCGATGTTGTATGGGGAACTGCGGCATCAAGTCTATTAGCTTTAGATAAAAAAGATATGTTAAAAGGATACTCTCCAAAAGGAGCAGATCGTGTTCTTCCACAATTTAAAGATGATAAGCAACCTGAAAAATGGGTAGGAAATACTGCATTTATGACGGGGATTGCTGTAAATAAAGAAGAGTTAAAGAAGAAAAATTTACCGATGCCAGAATCATATGAAGATTTAACGAAACCAGAGTATAAAGGAACACTTGTTATGCCACATCCAGCATCATCTGGAACAGGATTTTTAACAGTTTCTGCATGGCTACAAATCATGGGTGAAGATAAAGGCTGGGATTACATGAAGAAACTTCATGATAATATGGCAAGTTATACGCATTCAGGATCAAAACCAGCGAAATTAGCAGGAGCGGGTGAATATCCAGTTGGCGTATCAATGGTTTATAGTGCTTTGAAAGAGAAACAAAAAGGTGCACCAGTTGAAGTTGTATTGCCGAAAGAAGGATTAGGTTGGGAAGTAGAAGCGAACGCACTTATTAAAAAAGATAATGCAAAAAATGAAAAATTAGCGCAAGCATTTTTAGATTGGGCGATTACTGATGATGTAATGAAGTTATACTTCGAGAAAAATGGATTTGCGACAATTAAAAATGATTATAAACTTCCAGATGGATTCCCTAAAGATGTAACAGAAAAGTTATACAAAAAGAATGACTTTAAGTGGGCAGCAGAAAATCGTGACAAAATTTTAGAAAAATGGGAAAAAGAGTTTGGCCAAAAAGCAGAACCGAAAAAGTAAGTGAGTGGGAGAGAGAAAAAATGAGCGAATATTTATCAATTCAACACATTCAAAAACAGTTTGATGCATTTACAGCGTTAAAAGATATTTCTTTTACTGTGAACAAAAATGAGTTTGTATGTTTATTAGGCCCAAGTGGTTGTGGGAAAACGACATTGCTTCGAATTTTAGCAGGTCTAGAAGAGGCAACAACAGGTAGTATAGCTGTGAATGGAAAAGATATTACAGCATTACCTCCTGGAAAGAGAAACTTCGGAATGGTGTTTCAATCGTATGCATTATTTCCGAATTTAACAGCACTTGAAAATATTGAATACGGCTTAAAGACAAAAAAATATGGAAAAGCAGAAGTAAAAGAGAAAGCGCTAGAGGCGTTAAAACTTGTAGATTTACTGAATGTAAAAGATAAATATCCTGCTCAAATGTCTGGTGGACAACAGCAGCGAGTGGCACTTGCACGTGCGCTCGCTCTGTCTCCAGATATTTTGTTACTTGATGAGCCGTTATCTGCTTTAGATGCGAAAGTACGTGAAAAGTTACGTAGAGAAATGCGTGATTTGCAAGAGAAAGTAGGAGTAACAACTATTATGGTCACGCATGATCAAGAAGAGGCATTAACGATGGCTGATAAAATTGTTGTAATGAATCATGCGGAAATTATGCAGATTGGAACACCAGAGGAGATTTATCAAAGACCAGCCAATCCGTTTGTGGCAGATTTTATTGGTTCTATTAATTTCTTTTCGAAAAATAACGAAGAGCATGCAATTCGTCCTGAACATGTAACAATTGTACAAAAGGACGGTATTAAAACAGTTGTGGAAAGTATGGAATTTCGTGGATCTGTATATCGAACGGAAGTGCGAGTCGTAGAAGAAAACACACACCTTTATAATGAGAAAATTGTAGTGGATATATTAGCATCAGAAGTAGCTGATATTAGAAAAGGAGAGCCGATTCAAATCTCTTTCTCAGAAAATCATATGTTGTCATATGGAAAGAAGGTCATTGTATAGATGGAGATGTTAGAAAACTACAAGGTAGAAAGTGCGAAAAAAAAGATTAAGAGAAGTATAGGGAAAGAGGAATGGATCCAAAGGCTTGTAATTATCGGTATGATTCTTTCCTTCCTTGTCATACTTGTATTACCACTATTACAACTATTTACACAAGCTTTTTATAATAAAGATGGAGTTTTCATTGGTTTAGCGAATTTCAGTAAATATTTTACAACACCAACTTTAGTTCAGTCTTTACAAAATACGGTATGGATTTCGGGCGCAACAACAATTATTTCAGTTTCAATTGCATTCGTTTACGCATATGCAATTGCCCGTACGAATGTTTTTGGAAAGCGTGTATTTCAGTATGTAGCGTTATTACCATTGTTTGCACCAACGATGATGCACGGTATAGCACTTACATATTTATTTGGTAATCAAGGGCTAGTAACGAAAGGAATGTTTGGGTTATTTGAAGGTATACAAATCCCTTTATATGGACCAGTAGGAATTGTAATAGCTGAAGTTATGTATACATTTCCGCAAGCCTTTCTCATATTACTAATTGCCTTTCAAGGATCCGATTATCGTTTATATGAAGCTTCTAATATGCTAGGGGCGAGTAAAACAAAACAATTTTTCACGGTTACTTTACCTAGTGTAAAGTACGGATTAATTAGTGCAATGTTTGTTGTGTTTACACTTAGTTTCACTGATTTTGGGGCACCAAAAATTGTTGGTGGACAATATAATGTGCTTGCTACTGACGTATACAAACAAGTAATTGGACAGCAAAATATGTCGATGGGTGCAACAGTTGGAATGATTTTATTAATCCCAGCTATATTCGCATTTGCAGTTGATCGTATTACGCAAAGAAAGCAGGCGAATTTCTTATCTTCAAAAGCAGTACCATACAGAATAATAGCTAATAAGAAAAGAGATGTCATCTCATTCATATACTGTAGTGTGATTACATTTATGATCATTCTGTTATTTGTGGCAGTTGGTATTGCTGCAAGTGTGAAAGTATGGCCATATAATATGAGTTTTACATTTGAGCATTTTAATTTTTCGAGTTTAACAGGAGATGGACTTGAAGCATTTAAAAATAGCGTAATTGTTTCAGCAGTTACAGCAGTTATTGGGGCGATTTTAACATTTGTATTTGCATATGCAATTGAGAAAATAGACCAGCTACAATTCTTCCGAAAAACAGGTTACTTTTTCTCTATCGTTCCTTTAGCCATACCAGGTTTAGTACTCGGATTAGGATATGTCTTTTTCTTTAGTCAACCAACGATTCAAATTTTGGGACTATCAGTAACGAACCCGTTTCATTCTTTATACGGAACAATCGCTGTGTTAGTACTAGTAAATATCATTCATTTTTATTCTGTAACATTTGTCACGGCAACGACTGCTTTAAAGAAATTAGATCGAGAGTTTGAGCTTGTTTCGCAGTCGATGGGTATTCCGTTTTATAAAACATTCTTTAGAGTAACGGTACCAATGTGTTTACCAGCAATTTTAGAAATGGTAATGTACTACTTCGTAAATTCAATGGTAACTGTATCGGCAGTTGTATTCCTATATGCAGCTGATTTTAAACTAGCTGCCGTATCAATCGTAAATATGGATGATGCAGGAAATGTGGCGCCAGCAGCTGCAATGAGTGTGCTTATTGTTGTTACAAATATTGTAGTAAGAGTTGTATATGAATGGGGAACGAAAGCACTTCGTAACCGAACTTCACAATGGCAAAAAAGATAAGTAAGAAAGGTGATGGACAGAATGAAAATTGAAGCAGTTATTTTTGATTGGGCAGGGACAACAGTTGATTACGGATGTTTTGCACCACTAGAAGTATTCATGGAGATTTTTCATAAACGGGGTGTAGCAATTACAGCAGAAGAAGCTCGTAAGCCAATGGGGTTATTAAAAATAGATCATGTAAGGGCACTTACTGAGATGCCTCGTATTGCGAGTGAGTGGAATCGTGTTTTCCGACAATTACCAACAGAAGCAGACATTCAGGAGATGTATGAAGAATTTGAAGAGATTCTCTTCGCTATTTTACCGCGCTATGCTTCGCCGATTAATGGAGTAAAAGAAGTGATTGCTTCTTTACGTGAAAGAGGAATTAAAATTGGTTCAACGACTGGTTATACGAGAGAAATGATGGATATTGTAGCAAAGGAAGCAGCGTTACAAGGATATAAACCTGATTTTCTTGTTACGCCAGATGATGTTCCAGCAGGCCGTCCATATCCATGGATGTGCTATAAAAATGCAATGGAACTTGGTGTGTATCCGATGAACCATATGATAAAAGTTGGGGACACAGTATCAGATATGAAAGAAGGTAGAAATGCTGGAATGTGGACAGTTGGTGTAATTCTTGGCAGTAGCGAGCTCGGTTTAACGGAAGAAGAAGTGGAGAAGATGGATTCGGTAGAACTTCGTGAAAAAATAGAAGTAGTTCGCAATCGTTTCGTTGAAAATGGGGCGCACTTTACGATAGAAACGATGCAGGAACTCGAAAGCGTAATGGAACATATCGAGAAACAAGAACTTATTATTTCATAAAAGGGGAATAGGATCATGACTGAAAATCACTACTTATTATTAACACCAGGACCATTAACGACAACAAAATCAGTAAAAGAAGTTATGCTATACGATTGGTGTACGTGGGATGATGAATATAATACGATGGTGCAAGAAGTAAGAGCTAAACTTGTATCGTTAGCGACGAAGGAAGAAGAGAAATATACAACAGTGTTAATGCAAGGAAGCGGTACGTTTTCAGTTGAAGCAGTAATTGGTTCTGTTATTCCGGCAAATGGGAAGATTCTCGTTTGTACAAATGGTGCGTACGGTAAGCGCATTGTGCAAATGGCAGAGATGTTACAGATTGATGTAGTGGTCAGTCAAACAGAAGAGTGGGAACCTACTAATATTGTAGAAGTAGAGAAGTTATTGCAAGAAGATAAAGAGATTACGCATATTGCAGTTGTTCATTGCGAAACGACGACAGGCATTATAAATCCAATTGTAGATGTATGTAAATTAGGAAAACAGTATGGAAAGGTTACAATTGTTGATGCGATGAGTAGTTTCGGCGGGATTGAAATAGACATTGCTGATTTACAAATTGATTTTTTAATTAGTAGTGCGAATAAGTGTATTCAAGGGGTTCCTGGATTCGGATTTGTAATCGCAAAACGTGATGAATTATTGAAGTGTAAAGGGCAAGGACGCTCTTTATCTCTTGATTTATATGATCAATGGGAAACGATGGAAAAACAAAATGGGAAATGGCGTTTTACTTCACCTACACATGTTGTACATGCTTTTTATCAAGCACTACTTGAACTAGAAAAAGAGGGAGGAGTAAGAGCGCGTTACAATCGATATTACAACAATCAAAAACTACTAGTAAATAGAATGGGAGAAATCGGATTTAAGCCACTAGTAGATGAGGAATACCAATCTCCTATTATTACATCTTTCATTTATCCAAAAGAGGGATTCGAGTTTCAACAGTTATATAACGAATTAAAGCGTTATGGATTTGTTATTTACCCTGGGAAAATTTCGAAAGTAGATACGTTCCGCATTGGAAATATCGGTGATGTACATGAACAAGATATTAATCGCTTAGTTGATAGTATTGCTAAAGGAGCTGTTATTGGGTGAAAGTGTTTTGCTTAGGTGGAGCAGGTAAAATTTGTCGCGAAGCTATTTTGGATTTAGTTCAATTTTCATCTTTTGAGACAATTACAGTAGCTGACTTTAACGAGGTAGAGGGCCGTAAAGTAGTAGAATGGCTCAACGACCCTCGTGTTGATTTTGTAAAAGTAGATGTAACGGATCACGAGGATACGGTTGCAAAAATGATTGGTTATGACATTGTAATGGACGGTACGACGATAAAGTTAAACAGATTGTCGACCCGCTGTATTGCAGAAGCAGGATGTCACGGTGTGAACTTAAATGGATTTGGTGAAGAAAATGAATCGCATGCTATATTTGTTGAAAATGAAAAGATATGTTTACCTGGATTTGGCATGACGCCGGGTGTAACGCAAATGATGGCAATGCATGCAGCAAATCAATTGGATACTGTAGAGTCTGTCCGTGTAAGTCACGGTTCGTATCGTCCGATTGCTTTTTCTGCATCAATTACAGAGACAACGACATATGAATATGATCCATATTTACCATCGCGTACAGTGTATGAAGATGGTGAATTTAAGCAAGTACCTCCGTTTGCGCGTCCGAGAGAAATAGAATTGCCAGAGCCTTATGGTAAGGCAACGCAGTATATCATTCCGCATTCTGAAACGATTACGCTAGCAAAGGCATTAGAAAATAAAGGTGTCAAACTGATAGAGACGAGAGGAACTTGGCCACAGCAAAATATGCAACTTGTACGTGCTTTATATGATTACGGCATATTGCGTAATGATCAGATTGAAATAAACGGGAAAGAAATAGGCATTATGGATTGTATTTCACAGTATTTATTGCAATCGAAAGAAGGGCAAGAAACAGAGCTTTATGGTTATGCACTTCATGTAGAAGTAATAGGTATGAAAAATAATGAGAAGCAAAGACATGTGTTATATCATACACATCCGTTATCTGATGGTTCTGTTGTAGGATGGGAAAAATTAAGAGCGTATACGAGAAACGTCGGTATTCCATTTGGGATTGCTGCAGAGTTAATTGCAAATGGAAATGTAAATAGGGTGGGTGTTGTTACGCCTGAAGAAGCCTTTGAAAATCCACAATTAATTTTTGATGAGCTAGCAAAGCGCGGTATTCATATTCATGAAGAAGTTTCTACTTATAAAGAAAATTATAGCTTTGTATAAGTAAGGACGTTTATAAGGGAGATATAAATGAGGTGAAGCTATGTCTGTAGTAGGAGAAGAAAGAAAGCGAACCATTCTTGAAAAGGTAGAATTTAAAGGGAAAGTAAAGGTTTCAGAATTAGCGAGAGAATTTGCTGTATCAACAGAAACGATTCGTCGATATTTAGAAGAATTAGATCGTGAAAAGAAGCTGAAAAAAGTGTATGGTGGAGCTGTTCAACTTCCAGGCGCTGGAGTAGAGGCACCAATGTTAGAAAGAGAAATGCTACATATAGAAGAGAAGAAAAGAATTGGTTATAAAGCAGCGACATTTGTAGAAGACGGTGATGTCATTGCAATTGATGATGGAAGTACACCGCTTCAAATGGTTCCATACCTTGTTCATCGTAAAAACTTAACGATTGTAACAAGTTCATTTCCAGTCGCAACACAATTAATTTCTTCTATTAATAAAAAGATGTTTCACGGTGAAGTTTTGTTTATAGGTGGAAAAGTATCTCCAAAGCATTCGCGTGTATCAGGGTCTATTTCTCAGCAAGTCATACAGCAATTTCATTTTCATAAAGCGTTCGTTTCGATTGATGGGTTATTACCTAGTTTTGGAGTTTCCAGCTTTGAATTAGAGAAAGCGAAATTGTCAGAGGCGATGATGAAATTAGCTGAGAAAACATATATTTTATGTGATCATACGAAGGTAGGCGTGAAAGGGAATTATCGTATAGCAGCAATTTCGCGTATTCAACACGTAATTTGTGATAAAAAAATGCCATATAGCTTTGAAGAAGAACTTAAGAAGCATAATATACAGTGGACAGTTTGTTAAATACAGTGAAAGCACATAAACTCCCGCCTAATTTTTAGGAGGGAGTTTTATTATCTGTAAATCGTAAAATAAAAGATTTGCAGTTATGCAAAAAGTGGACACATTTTCTCACCTCTTTCATATAATTTACCAATACAAAAAAAGTTGGTCGAAGGAAAGAAGGGAGAACATGTCAGAACGAATATATAATAAACTTGTATTGTACGCGAATATTTTGCAAAAAATCGGTGTCATCAATGAGAAGGAAAAAAGTGAAATTCTTCATACGATAGGTAAAAAAGCCCTTTGAATAAAGGGCTTTTTTATTTTTTATCTTTAAAAATATAAATTTAATGTAATATTCTCATTGACAATGATAATGATATTCATTATCATTTATTTGTGGGTAATTGATAATACTTATCAATTTTAAAGATTATATATGATAGGGGATATTATTTTGAAAAAAAATTACATGAAGGCGCTAGTAGTAGCGACAACATTAGCAATTCCATTTGCTACGTACTCTACTCCAGCATTAGCGGCATTAAAAGTTGAAGCAAATCAATCGGTAGCAGCAGCGAGTGATCGCACGTATGATACTGAGATTAAAATATATAAGGACCAAAAAGATGAGCCATCTATGGTTTCTCAATATATAAAAGATCCTAAAGTAACGATTGCAGCTGGCAAAAAAATTGTCACTGTAACAATGCAAGATAGTGATTATTTTCAATATCTTAGAATAGAAGATAGAAACCAGCCTGGTGTATTTCATGATGTGAAGGTTTTGTCAGAAGATAAGAGGAAGAATGGAACGAAAGTAGTTCAATTTGAAATTGGTGAGTTTGAGAAGAAGCACAATATGCAAATGCATATACTTATTCCAGCTATTGGATATGATCACAAATATCAAGTTCAATTTGAAATTAAAGATCCAACTGTAGGTAACAAAGAAACAGAGAAACCAGATGATAACTCTAATTCAGGCAATACGGAAACGGATAATCCAGTTGATAATCAAAATATGATAACAGATAACAAATTAAGAGAACTTGTGAATAAAAAAGTATTTAATAGAAAAGATTTAAATACACCAATTACGAAAGAAGAGTTATTACAAGTAAAGGATTTGTTTTTAAATACGAATGAGATACTTGATTATAGTGCATTAAAATATATGCCAAATTTAAAATCTTTAACAGTTGCGAATGCGAAGATAAAAGATCCGTCGTTCTTTGCGAACTTAAAGCAATTAAGTCATTTAGCTTTGCGTGGTAATGAATTTTCAGATGTAACGCCACTTGTTAAGATGGATAATTTAGAATCTCTTGATTTAAGTAATAATAAAATTACAAACGTTGCACCACTAACTGAAATGAAAAATGTAAAAAGTTTATTTCTATCAGGCAACCAAATAGAAGATGTAACAGCATTAGCGAAAATGGAACAACTAGATTACTTGAATTTAGCAAATAATAAAATTACGAACGTTGCTCCATTAAGCGCTTTGAAAAATGTAACATACTTAACTTTAGCAGGTAATCAAATTGAAGATATTAAAGCGTTATATTCATTACCTTTAACAGACTTAGTATTAACACGTAATAAAGTTAAAGATTTATCCGGCATTGAGCAAATGAAGCAATTAGAAGAATTGTGGATCGGGAAAAATGAAATAAAAGATGTTACTCCTCTAAGTAAGATGACACAGTTAAAACAATTACACTTACCTAACAATGAGTTAAAGGATATTAGGCCATTATCAAGTTTAGTAAACTTACAAAAGCTTGATTTAGAAGCGAATTATATTTCAGACTTATCACCAGTTAGTAATTTGAAAAAATTAGTATTTCTAAGTTTTGTTGCAAATGAAATCCGAGATGTCCGACCAGTTATAGAACTAAGTAAGACGGCTTATATTAATGTCCAAAATCAAAAAGTATTTTTAGAGGAAACAGAAGTAAATAAAGAAGTAAAAGTACCTATATATGAAAAAGATGGTGAGGTTTCTACGAAAATCCGTCTGAAGAGCGATAACGGTACGTATAGTAATGGTGTAGTGAAATGGAGTACACCAGGTGAGAAAATATATGAATTTGGTGTGAAAGATCCATTCGCGGATACAGGAATTTTCTTTACAGGGTCTGTTATTCAAAATGTAGTAGAAAGTAAAGACGGTAATACGTCTAAAGAAGATGAGAAAACAGAAGTGGTAGAATTTAAAGATGTACCAAAGGGACATTGGTCAGAAGAAGCAATTAATTACTTAGCGAAAGAAAAATTATTTATAGGCTATGGAAATGGTGAATTTGGATTTGGTGATAACATTACTCGTGGACAAGTAGCTCTTCTAATACAAAGGTATTTAAAATTAGAAAATAATCTAGTACCAAAAACGGCATTTACAGATACGAAAGGAAATATGTATGAAACGGCTATTGATGCAGTGGTTCAAGCTGGAATTATGACAGGCTATGGAAATGGTATGTTCCGTCCAGATGGAGTATTAACTCGATATGAAATGTCAGTAGTATTACAAAGAGTATTTCAGTTAAAAGAAAATGAAAATAGTGCAGAGAATTTTAAAGATATACCAAATGACCATTGGGCGAAAGGATATGTGAAAGCTTTAGTGGATAATAAAATATCAAAAGGCGATGGGGAAGGGAATTTTTTAGGAGATAATTTCGTAACACGTGAACAATATGCACAGTTTTTATATAATGCAATAAAGAAATAAAGTGAAACTTTAATCAGTGGGGGTTTTGTTCATTCCCCACTGATTATTAGCCCTCACTAATCGGGCTGCCCGTTAATGCGGAATAAAAAATGAGGAAAATACGCTATTCTTTAATTAAAGAGTAGCGTATTTTTATGTACAAAATGAAATAGGAAATAGATAGGAGTATAGACATATGAATAGCCTATTTTAAAGAAGAACCACGAAACTATATTGACAAAAAAGCGTTCTCATGTGATAATTCAATTAATTTTTAGAATAATCAAAAAATATTCCTTTTACATAGAAAGGATTCGAACCTTATATGAATATTATGCCGGGGGTGACGAAATGTTATTTTTTCTGAAGAAATGGAATGAATTAAAAGATGTGAAATCTGAATTGGCACTTCGTGATTGGTTTTATGGTACCAAAATTAGCTTATCGCTATGTACGTCAAAAGAGCCGTTAACATTCTTAGTAAATGTTGAAGGAAGAGATAAAGGGCTATTTTCGGAAGAAGATTTTATTGTCGTAAATTGCATGTGCGAGTCAGTATTTGAAAATGAAGAAAAACCAGCTGCAGAGTCATTTATGCATGCGGATATTTATAAAAAAAGTAGTGCAGGATGTATTTTACAAGTGCAGACTGTAGATAGTCATTTAATATCAGAGTTATATGGGGAAGAAGGAGAAGTAACGTTCGATAAACGCAGTGTGGAGCGTGTTTTCGGAAAAGAAGGTATAACAGAAATGACAATTCCAATTGTAGAAGATGAAAAAAAATTCGCTGATTTATTAGAAAGGAATGTTCCGAATTTCATTGAAGGTGGAGGAGTAGTTCTTGTTCATAATTACGGCATGATTGTGTGGGGAAAAACGCCAGAAGAGGCGAAAAAATGGCTAGAGGGTATAGAATATTTAATGAACTATCATGTAAAGTTATTAATGATTAAGGGGGCAAGGAGCTCTGTTATATAAAAATGGATGTGATATAGCTACAAGTTAATAAATAAATGAAAGCGTTTTAAAAATAATTTCACTCATAAAATATAGGTCTCCTTATTATATATAGATTACATGTTGACATGTAAGGAGGAACATATTTTGCGAGTTAAATATCATTTTCTGCCAAAGCAGCAAGTAACATTTTGCAAAATAAATGATTCTGGTGAAGAGGCACTGCAAATGATGAACGAAACGGGATTTCGAGCCATCCCGGTATTAGCAGAAGATGAGAAGAAATTCACGGGGATTATTTATAAAGTAGATTTATTAGAAAAAAAATGCAATAGCGGATTAGAGCATGTAAGTGCAGGGGATATGCTCGACGATTCCAATGCATTTATTTTTGAAAAGGATTCCTTCTTCAGAGCCTTTTATGTAATTCGTCGGCTTCCGTTTTTAGCCGTGCTAAATGATTATAATGAATTTGTCGGTATGTTAACGCATTCGAATATATTTGATGTTATTGAAGATTCATTTGGTATGCGAACAGGTGGTTATATATTAACAATTGCAACACAAGATTGTAAGGGAACGATTAAAGAGCTTGGGACATTGTTAAAAGCATATAATATCGGTGGCCTATTTACGCTAGATAACGGTGATCAATATATCCGCCGCGTTATTGTAAATATATCAGATGAGTTAGATGAAACAAAATTAAAGCAATTAATCGGAAAAATAGAGAAAAAAGGATTCAGAGTGAGTCACGTAGATTATATTTAAGTTAAAAAGAAAAGTACCTATCTGTTATATATAGATAGGTACTTTTTTGTCCCACTATTTGTGGGTAGTAAAATCCACGCCTCAAAATTTGGTGAAAGCAAAGAAGTTAGGTGGGCGGGTGTTACCTGTAAAAGCCCAATTGGTGAGGGCTGATTATATGTGAGTAATGAACTTTATTTTGAAACAGGAGGCGGGGATAATGCTAGATCAGATAAGAAAATAAAGTCTGCATGCTCACGAATTTTAGGGATAGAAGTTTCAATAACGCGTGATGTAATTTCACCTGGGGGGCCCACATGCCCGATAGCTACCATAATAGGTTTTTCTTGAATTTTTTTGATGAGTAATTGGGCTTGTTTTGAAATATGTCCTGCTGTATACACATCATCAAAAAATAGTTGGTTTTCAATAATAGGAACTCCTAATTCTTTTCCGATTTTTGGGACGACACTATTAGGATTCGTTTTACTATCTAAGTAAAATAAACCGTGTTTTTTACAAGCAGCAAGTATAAGGCGAACAATTCTTTCATCCGCTGTTACTTTTGACCCCATATGATTGTTCATTCCAATTGCATGCGGTACTTCTTGAATGGCTTGTTCAAGTCGGTTGTTTATTTCTTCATCGCTTAAATCAGTTGTAATTGCTTTCGGCCCAAGCCATTCTTTTTTACCTTTTATAGGTTCCATTGGCATATGTATAATAACTTCATGGCCTTTCTTATGGGCAGCTATTGCGTCTTCTTTTGTGGAAGGAAGAAAAGGCATAACAGCAACAGTGAGTGGAATGGGAAGTGATAACATTTGATTAGTCCCCTTCATATTATTACCGAAATCATCAATGACAATAGCAACTTTATTCGTATGAGCATTTGCTTGAATAGGAAATAAGAAAGACGGTAAAAACAAAACAATGATGAATAATGCAATCGTATATTTTCGCATATAAATATTTCCTTTCTATTGTTATCCTGCTATTTGTGGGTAGTAAGACTCCCACCTCAACATTGGGCTGGATAGGTGGGAGATTCACTGCCTACCCGATTGGTGAATGCCAATTATCAGTGGGGGCTGAACAAAAAAACACTGATTAAAGTTTCACTTTATCAATCATCATTATGTTTTGCTTTTTTATATAAATTAAACAAAAAATGTCGAAGAAAAGTAGGTGGAAAATTAAGAATCCCCGGTTTACGTAGAATTTATAAAAAAAGAAGATGAAAAAAATGTCTATTATTGCGAATGTATTTACAAAGATAGAATAATTTGTAATAATTCTCAAAGTGAGGGTAAAGATTTGTAAATTACAGGGAGAAAATGTTAAATTTTCTGATTCTTCAAATTTGCATATGATTAAGTAGTTAAAAAAAGTCAATGGAGAAGTGAAGTTAAGAGCATGGAAGTATAATAAGGGGGATATGGATGTTTACTGTAAAAAGGAAGTACACATTAGAAAAGCTTTCACGTGATATTCATATGAAACGTGAAGAAATGATTCAACTAGGATTAACAAGTGGGCTAAATAGTAGGGAGACAATTCAAGTTAGTCAAGAATTGGACAAGCTTATTTTACAATATCAATGTTATAAAGAAAAACAAACACCGAAATGGTTTTCAATTATAAAAATACCTATTTTCCAAATCGGGTATGAAGGAAAATCAAATAATTTTTGGCGAATGCTTGTGGCTGGTTTTATGAAATAAGTATAATTACCCTTATAGGATAAGGATAATTATACTATGTGTAACGGAATTTCGATATGAACTGTCGTTCCTTCATTTTCTGTACTGTCGATAAAAATATGCCCATTATACATCTCTACAATTCGTTTACATATGACAAGTCCAAGACCTGTTCCAGTATCTTTATTAGTAAAGAACGGATGAAAGAGGTGTTTTTGAATATGTTGCGGAATCCCTTTTCCAGTATCTGTAATATGCAGTTGTGCGTGTGTTTCATTGTTTTTTACTACAATGGTTAGTGTATCATTAGAAGTCATGGCCTCAATTGCATTTTTGGTAATGTTTAAAACCACTTGTTTCATATGGTCTTTCGAACAACGGATATGAACAGGATGGTCTGGCAAATGTAAATGGAATACAATGTTATGTAAATTCGCCTCAGATTGAATAATTAATGCTACCTCATTTAGAATTGTTCTTACATCATATGTTTGTTCGATGATGGCGGTTGGCTTTCCTAGAATAAGAAATTCACTTACAATTTCATTGATTCGCTCTATTTCTTGTTCAATTACGGAAAAGTAGAACTGATCTTGTTCATCTTTATATTTCTCTTTTAATAGAGCGACGAGTCCTTTAATTCCAGTAAGAGGATTACGGATTTCGTGTGCTGTACTCGCTGCAAAAGTTCCAACTAATTCAATTTTCTGTAGTTCATTTTGTTGTCTTTCAAGTTTTGTTTGACGTTTTAACAACATATATTGAGCAAGCAAAAATAAAATAGACATTAAAAATAAAGTAGCTATACACTCTATTGCAACCCACTGGTATAAGTTTTTTTGATGAATGGGTAATGGAGAAACAGAGACCTTCCAATTTAATCTTTGGAGTGGGGTAGTAAGCATATTAGAATGCGTATCACTTGTGTCGTTATTATCATCGGTTAGAAAAACTACATCATGTTTATCAGTTACCTCAAAATGGTATTGTGGTTTAATGGCATTTAAAGAAGAGGAAATGTAATCAAAGCGTAAACTAGCTAATAATAATCCTGAGAGCTCCTTCTGTTTATTAAATATGGGGGCAGCAATCATAATAGCTTTATGTCCAAGAACGCGATCAGTAATGACTGATGATACAGTGGTTTTTTTAGTTTGGAGCGCGTCTTGAATATATTTACGGTCTGAAACATCTATAGGCTTTGATTCATCTTCAGATGCGATTGTAATGACTCCTTCTGGTGTAGCGTAATATAGACCAGAAAAGCGTGCATCGTTTCCATCTGTATCATGTACAATTTGTTTAATGCCATTTATATTACCAGTTTCGGTGCCTACAACTTTTGCAAGCATGTCTAAAGCAGAAATTGCTTCACCAAGATGATGATCCAAATAATCTCTATATAAAAAGAGAACTGTATGAGCAGATAATTTGTTTTCCTGTTTCATTTTATATGTATGATACGAATAAAATGTAGCACCAATCCCTATTGTCGGTAGGATAACAAGCAATATATATATAATTATGCTTTGGAATTTGACTTTCAAATGTGGTACTCCTTCTTTTTTTATTATCATTATATATAAACTATGTTAAAATTGTCATGTTTTTATTCAAGAATGATTTTTAATATATTAGGGGAGAGGAAATGGATGAGTGAATGCTCATTCGGAATTCACATGAAGTATGAAGTGGTATTTTCTTTTTATTGCTGAGAATTTAAGTGAAGGGTTGAAAGTTGTATGACATCAAATAATGAACGAGAAGATATTTCTCAATCTTTAAAAGTATTTATTGCATTATCTCGTGTACATCGTTCTGTTATGGATACTACAAATAAATCTATACAAAGTAACGGGTTAAATCCAACTGAATTTGCTGTATTAGAACTGCTATATCATAAAGGCGGTCAACCACTCCAGCAAATTGGTGAGCGCATTTTAATAGCTAGTGGCAGCATTACATATGTTGTAGATAAGTTGGAAAAAAAGGGATTAGTAAAGAGAATCCCATGTCCGAATGACAGACGTGTTATTTACGCGCAATTAACTGAGTCTGGCGAGAACTTTATTGCTTCTATTTTTCCGGGGCATGAGAAAGTTATACATCAGTCTTTTGAAATGTTAACGAAAGATGAAAAAGATGAATTACTTGATTTATTAAAAAAAATTGGGAAGTATGAAAAATAATATGTTCCAAAGGAGCTTTGGATAAATAAATCCAAGGCTTTTTTATTTGTAATGAACTCATGGCAGTCACTGCCGAAATTTGTTGAAAATTAAGAGGGGATTCGAGAATACGTATTGAATTATAATAAAGGTATGTAATGGAGAGGAGGCTCGTTCATGTCATTTAAAGACTATGAATATAAACGCCCAAATATTGAAGAGTTAAAAGAGAAATTTACTGTTGCTTTAGAGAAGTTTGATAACGCAAAAACTGTAGAAGAACAAAAACAAGTCATTCATTCAATTAATGAGATTCGCAACGATTTTGGTACAATGGGAAACCTTTGTTACATTCGCCATTCTGTTGATACGACGGATACTTTTTATAAGGAGGAGCAGGATTTCTTTGATGAATTCTCTCCAGTTGTACAAGGATATGGTACAAAATATTATAAGGCACTCATTAATTCTCCATTTCGTGAAGAATTAGAGGCGTATTATGGAAAACAATTATTTGCTCTAGCAGAATGTGATTTAAAAACATATTCAGATGAAGTCGTGAAAGATTTACAATTAGAAAATAAATTATCATCGCAATATACACAGTTATTAGCATCTGCAAAAATTGACTTTGCTGGAGAAGAAAGAACGTTATCGCAACTGATTCCGTTTATGCAAGGAAAAGAAAGAAGCGAACGTAAAGCAGCAAGTGAAGCATACTACGGATTTTTAGCTGGGAATGAGGAAGAACTAGATCGTATTTATGATGAGCTTGTTAAAGTGAGAACGAAAATCGCAAAATCTTTAGGTTTCAAAAACTTTGTTGAACTTGGATATGCAAGAATGTACCGTACAGATTATAATGCGGAGATGGTGGCTAATTACCGTCAGCAAGTGCTAGATTATATCGTTCCCGTTACAACGGAATTAAGAAAGCGACAACAAGCACGTATCGGTGTAGAGAAGTTAGCTTATTACGACGAAAACTTTGAGTTTGCTACAGGTAACCCAACTCCAAAAGGAGATGCGGATTGGATTGTTGATCATGGAAAGACAATGTATAAAGAGTTATCGGTTGAAACAGATGAATTTTTCAATTTCATGCTAGATAATGATTTATTAGATTTAGTTGCGAAAAAAGGAAAAGCTGGTGGCGGATATTGTACATATATTGAGAATTATAAAGCGCCATTTATTTTCTCAAACTTCAATGGAACATCTGGTGACATTGATGTATTAACACATGAAGCAGGTCATGCTTTCCAAGTATATGAAAGTCGTAAATTTGAAATTCCAGAATATAATTGGCCAACATATGAGGCATGTGAAATCCACTCTATGAGTATGGAATTCTTTACATGGCCATGGATGAAGCTATTCTTTGAAGAAGATGCAGATAAATATTACTTCTCTCACTTAAGTTCAGCACTTCTGTTTTTACCTTATGGTGTATCTGTTGATGAATATCAACATTATGTATATGAAAATCCTGAAGCATCACCTGAAGAGCGTAAGACAGCATGGCGTAACATAGAGAAGAAATATTTACCACATCGTGATTATGAGGATAATGATTATTTAGAGCGCGGTGGTTTTTGGCAACGTCAAGGGCATATTTATAGCTCACCGTTCTATTATATTGATTACACGCTTGCTCAAATTTGTGCGCTACAATTTTGGAAACGTGCAAGAGATAATAGACAAGAGGCTTGGGAAGATTATGTGAATCTGTGCCAACAAGGTGGAAGTAAATCGTTCTTAGAATTAGTAGAAGTTGCAAATTTAACATCACCATTTGCTGAAGGCTGTGTGAAAAGTGTTATTACAGAAATTGAAGCATGGTTACATGCGATTGACGACACAAAATTGTAAAAAACATGCGCTTTTTTTCACATGTTTAACATCGACATAATGGGAAAATGATGAGATAATAAAAGAAAATTCAGAATACTAAAGAGGTGTTTCTAATAAGGAGCACCTCTTTTCACAAACAAAAGGGGGGAACAAGTATGCTTCAATCTAATATGGATGTAAGTTTAGAAAGTTTAGTAAACTCATTACAGTCTACTCGAAGCACGCTATTATCAGAAATTGAAATGTTAAATGACACAGAAATGAATGTAAAGCCACGCCGTGATAAATGGAGCATTATTCAAATTTTACACCACTTGCATTTAGTTGAACAATCTGTCACGTCTGCCCTTGTATATGCTTTACAAAAAAAGGAAAGAAACATGACTCCATTTAAAGACCTCCAACTTACGCTTGATCGCACACATAAACGAGAAGCTCCTCAGCAAATGCAACCAACAGAAACTTTAATGAAAAAACAGCAAGGAATTCAATTGCTAGAACATTCACGCCAAGAACTATTACACGCGCTTCATAGTGTTATAGATGAAAAAGATTTATTTGAAAATGGATTAAAGCATCCTGTTTTTAATGATCTGAATTTGTATCAATGGGTTCAATTTCTTGATTTGCATGAACAAAGACATCTTACGCAGTTAAAAGAGGCGAAACATGCAATTTTGCAACGCTAAAGTGGAAGAAGTGGGAAACCACTTCTTTTTTGATACGTGCATAGTTTTCTTTCTTATTTTGGAATACTACATGGAGAAAGAAAAGAAGGAGTTGAAAAAACATGTCTAAGAAGAAGCGAGAAGAAGAGCGCGCCTGGAAAGCACGTAAAGAAAATCAACAACCGCACGGAAAAGTGAAAGCTTTTGCTGAATTAGTTGAAGGAACAGAAAAAACGTGATGAGTATTTCATCACGTTTTTTGTATGAGTGGAAAAGTTAATAAAAAGGTTGTACCGATTCCTTTTTCACTTATAATATCAATTTTTCCATTCATAGCTTGAACAACACTGAATACGACCATCATTCCAAGTCCAGTACCTTTTTCTTTCGTTGAATAAAAAGGAGAGCCAAGACGTTTTACTTGTTCTGAATCCATACCGACTCCTGTATCTTTTATATATAACTGAATATGCTTATGATCAGGAACTAATGTGAAATAAAGATCACCGCCTTTTGGCATAGCCTCAATGCAATTTTTTAAAATATTTAATAAACATTGATTTAGTTTTTGCTTTTCTCCAACGATAAAAAAAGAAGTGCTTTGCTTTATATAATGAGTACGCACATTTGTTAAATTAGCAAGCGGTGTAATTAACGACAATGCATGTAGTAATTCTTCTTCTAACTGTAATGTTTGTTCTTTTTCAATGCTTGGTTTAGCAAAGGTTAAATAATCTGTAAGAACATGATTTGCTTGTTCGATGCCATTAATGGCAATGTCGATATATAATTTTCGTTCCTGCTCAGTGCATGTATCTGATTGTAACAGTTGTAAAAAACCTTTCGTTGAAGTTAATGGATTGCGAATTTCATGAGAGATAGACGCTGCCATTTCACCAATTAAATGAAACTTTTCAGCATTTATAAGTTCGTTTTGGAGACGAACTTGAGTTTGTAATATGTGTAGTAAATATAGAATTAGAATCGTACCAAGCATTGAACATAATTCATACACAATAATATGCGGTATATAATCAGTCTTATTTGTAACCTTTGAAAGGAAGAAGGGTATCCAACTAAATCCGTATGTGAGACTGTAGATAATAGCAAGTGTTATTTTTATACGATTAGAAGTTCGATTGAAAAATTTATATGTTAATAATAGAACAATAAATAGAAGAACAGAACCGATAAGAGATGGGAAAACACCTACCCCACCTAATAATAAGCGATATATGTTTAATACAACTAAGATAGAACCACCAGCAATAGGTCCTCCCGTTAATGTACCGACAATTAATACAATATGGCGCATATCAAATTGAAAACCATTATTTGTTTTTGCTGCAAATGTAATACAGAGTACGGTAGCAAGGCAACAGAGTACAATGAATATAGCTGAATTTAATTTAGGAGAGCGTTTCCCTTTTTGATTCCAAAATAAATGATATACGAGCATTGTAATCAGGATGAATAATATATTTAAAAAGAGATAAATAATAAAGGATTTCAGTGGGATGCCTCCTCTCTTCTTAGATTAAATTAATCATACTATAAAATGAAAGAAATGAAATAATAAATAGCGGAAAAATCAGAAATTTTTACGCTAGTATACAATATGTTACAATAAGCTGTGTCAATGAAAGAAGAAATTCCGTGCATCGCGCGGGAGAGGTTCGCGAACTCCCTCTATAAAAAACTATGGAAACAACAATATCCTTAGGTATTGTTTTGTTTTTTTATTGTGACAGTTCAAGAACGTTCTTTCTTCTTATTTATAGTAGAGAAGGAGAATGAGTGAAATGAAAAAAGAAAAAGCAGTTGTTGTTTTTAGTGGAGGACAAGATAGTACGACATGTTTATTTTGGGCAATAGAGCAGTTTGCAGAGGTAGAAGCTGTAACGTTTAATTACAATCAACGTCATAAGCTAGAAATTGATTGTGCAGCGGAAATTGCAAAAGAACTAGGAATAAAGCATACGGTACTAGATATGAGTCTATTAAATCAACTTGCTCCAAATGCGTTAACGAGAACGGATATGGAGATTACACATGAAGAAGGTGAATTGCCATCGACATTTGTAGATGGACGAAATTTACTCTTCTTATCATTTGCTGCTGTATTAGCAAAACAAGTTGGAGCACGTCATATTGTAACGGGTGTATGTGAAACTGATTTCAGTGGTTATCCAGACTGCCGTGACGTGTTTGTGAAATCGTTAAATGTTACTTTAAATTTATCTATGGATTACCCGTTTGTCATTCACACGCCACTTATGTGGATTGATAAGGCTGAAACATGGAAATTATCAGATGAACTTGGAGCATTTGAGTTTGTTCGAGAAAAAACATTAACATGTTATAACGGAATCATTGGTGATGGTTGCGGTGAATGTCCAGCATGTCAACTTCGTAAAGCAGGATTAGATACGTACCTACAAGAACGCGAAGGAGCGAATAACTAATGGATAACTTTTTTGGATTTCGCATCGTAGAGAATTTGCAAAAAATGGACAAGGATATTCAGCGTAAACAACTCAAATACCATAATAAAAGAGTAATGGTCAGCAAGGAATTTACATTTGATGCAGCACACCATTTACACTGTTATGAAGGGAAATGTAAAAACTTACACGGTCACACATATAAAGTTGTATTTGGAATTAGTGGATATGTAAATGAAATAGGTCTTGCAATTGACTTTGGAGATATAAAAGAAATTTGGAAAAATGAAATCGAAATTTATCTAGATCATCGTTATTTAAACGAAACGTTACCTGCAATGAATACGACTGCTGAAAATATGGTCGTTTGGATTTATGAAAAGATGGCAGAAGCACTAACAAAAGAGAATCGAGTGAACGAATATAAAGGAGCTCGCGTTGAATTTGTTCGTCTATTTGAGACGCCGACTAGTTATGCGGAAGTAAGACGGGAGTGGATGCTTGATGAGTAAAATCCCTGTCTTAGAAATATTCGGTCCGACTATTCAAGGTGAAGGAATGGTTGTAGGGCAAAAAACAATGTTTATTCGTACAGCTGGTTGTGATTATAGCTGTGCTTGGTGTGATTCTGCTTTTACGTGGGATGGATCAGCTAAAGATCAAATTAGACAGATGACACCAGAAGATATTTGGGATGAGCTTGTTGCAATTGGAGGAGAAAATTTTTCTCATGTTACGATTTCAGGTGGAAATCCGGCATTGCTGAAAAATATTGAGTTTCTTCTTTCTATATTAAAAGAAAATGGAATGCGAACGGCAATTGAAACGCAAGGGAGTAAATGGCAAGATTGGTTACTTCAAATTGATGAGGTAACAATTTCTCCAAAACCACCAAGTTCAACGATGAAAACAGATTTTCATAAGTTAGATGCTATTATTCAGAAACTAGCAGGAAAAGATATTAGTTTAAAAGTAGTAGTATTCGATGATCATGATTTTGAATATGCAGTTAAGATGCACGAACGTTATCCAAAGGTACCATTTTTCTTACAAGTAGGAAACGATGATACAAAAACAGTGGATGATGCGATGCTTATAAAAAATTTATTAGATAAGTATGAATGGCTGATTGATAAAGCTGTAAATTGTAAAGAGATGAATGATGCAAAAGTATTGCCTCAGCTTCATGCGTTAGTATGGGGAAATAAGCGCGGCGTATAACGAGAAGGGATGTTTAAAATGACAGGAAGATTAGATGAAGATTTAAAAGATGTAACATTACTAGGGAATCAAAATACAAAATATTTATTTGAATATAGCCCAGAAATATTAGAGGTATTTGATAATAATCATCCAAACCGTGATTATTTTGTAAAATTCAATTGTCCTGAATTTACAAGTTTATGCCCGAAAACAGGACAACCAGATTTTGCAACAATTTATATTAGCTATATTCCAGAGCAAAAAATGGTAGAGAGTAAATCTTTAAAGTTGTATTTATTTAGTTTCCGCAATCATGGTGATTTCCACGAAGATTGCATGAACGTTATTATGAACGATTTAATTAAATTAATGGATCCGCGTTATATTGAGGTATGGGGGAAATTCACACCACGTGGTGGCATTTCAATTGATCCATACTGCAACTACGGGCGCCCAGGTACGAAGTATGAACAAATGGCTGACTACCGCATGATGAACCACGATCTATATCCGGAAACAATTGATAATCGTTAATAGAAAGAAAGGGCCTGTATACTATACAGGCCCTTTCTTTCTATTATATTATGCATTTTGATTAATGACAGTATAGTTTTTATGACTTACAACTGTAAGAGGTTCCATATCTAGTTCTCTAAAATTCTTCATAATTGTTATATCAACAATAACAGAGTTTTGATTTACTTTTTGAACACGGCCTTGCATTCCACCTTTAAATTCGATGATATCTCCAGTTTCTGCGATCTGCATAAGCAACTCTCCTTGTTACAGTTTTCCCAAAAAAAGAATAAATTTGGGTTTTTTTATTTCCTCCTATTTTGAACCATATTTCCTACTTTGTAAATGTTTCCAAAGTAAAAATTCGAAAAATATTCACTTTTTGTAAGAAAATATGTAGAAAATCCATGTTTTTTAGAAAAAATAGCAAAAATGCGAGAATCTTTATATCGAGGTATAATGAAAAAGTAGAATAACCTGCTGAAGTGGGAGAAATTAGAGGCGGTAAAATGATGTTTGAATTTGTGGGGAGTGTTATAGCTTTAATTTTATTTTTATTTTCTTATATGCATTTAAAAAAGATTCGTCAATATGATACGAGTACATATTTTGATGGGATGGATGGTATCCATGCTTCGATAACACATGATAGTGGTGGGGAGATGTAAAGGTATATAACTTTATTTTCTTGCGTGGTATGATGTTTAGAACTAGTGCATAATAGAGTTCATAAGTGATGAATGGAGAGTGAAAAGAATGAAGATTTCTTTTATTCGTCATGGTTGTTTAAGTCGTATAAGAGAACCGATGACAATTAATTCATTTCACGAATGGATGAAACAGTATGATTCCGAGTCAATGATACAAAAAGCTAAAATTTCGATAGAAACAATAGAGGCAATTGAAGCAGCGAAATTTGTCTTAACAAGTGATCAAAGGCGTGCTGTACAATCAGCAGCTGAATTGACGGATTCTTTATCTTTTATGCAAAATTCTCTTTTTAGAGAAGCTGAAGTTCCTTCATGCTTTTTTGCTCCGAAGTGGTTGAAATGCACAATTAAGGTATGGATGTTCATTGGACGAACATTATGGATACTTGGCTACCATAAAGATGTTGAGTCTTATAAGGAAGTAAGAGAGAGGGTAAGGCAAGCGGCTTACCTGTTACATCGTTATGCTCTCGTACATGGAAGTATAGCTCTTGTAGGTCATAATTATGTGAATGTAATGATTGGTGCTGAACTGAGAGCGATGGGATGGTCTGGTTCTCCTATTTTGCACAGAGAGCCATGGGGATGTACAACATATACGTTTCACGAGGCGATGGATGGAAATATATTAAATACAAATTTAACATAAAAGCACACGATTTATATAAATCGTGTGCTTTCTTTTTAAGATATAGAAATTTTGACGTTTAATGGTTTTACGAGATGAGCATAAGGTTCTCCTACTAGCATAACAATTTCATCTTTTTTATAACCTAACTTTTCGTATAGTGAATAGGCGCGTTTGTTTTCTAAATTAACAAGTAAAGCGATTTTTTTATGCCCTTTTTCAGTTGCATAGATTTCGGCAGCTTCAATTAATTTAGAACCTATACCTTTTCCGCCGTGTGCACTTGAAACTGATAATGTATCAATGTAATACTCATCAAGCTCAGCTTCTTTTTCTAACGTAATTGATTCATCTTTATGTAATGCTCTTAAGTGATGTACAATTGGTGCGTCAAGCTGTGTTGCTTCACTACCGTGATAAGCGACAATAATTCCAACTGCACTCTCGTCTTGTTCATAGACAAAACAGTTTTCGTAGCTCAGACGGTTATTTTCTTTTGAGAACCATGTCTCAAGTCCTAGTAATACTTCTGCTTCAACTGTGCTACCTGTGATTTTTTCAGCAATTTCATGCAGAGCATTATACAATAAAGGAGCTATTGCCATTGCATCTGTCTTTTTTGCTTTCCGAATCATAGTATCCCTCCTAGTTCTATTTGTATATTGTAGCATAGTGGTATGGAACTTTGCATAATTGAATGGCGAAATGTTTGATATAGAGAAGTAGCTATGTTAGTATATGATATTTAGTGGACATATAGTAAAACAATATTGTTTGCGAAATAACGAAAATAAAATCATGGCATAACAACGAGATAAAGTGAAACGTTAATCAGTAAGATTTTTTGTTCATTCTACGACTGATTAGTAGTCAACACCAATCGGACTACCTGCAAATAGCGGGATAAATTTACAGTTGTTGACCTATAGAATATAAGATAAAATAAAATATTGCAGAGAGGTGAAATACATGGATAAAGAATTAGCAAATACAATTTTAGATCAGCTAAAAAATGGTGAAATAAAGGAGTATGTTGTTACGAAAGATGTATTTTATACGTTCAGAGAAGTTGTTGTAAATAGAGAAGACTTTAAGCATTTCATTGGTAACGCACAGCGAGGCGGGCAAGTGATTTATACATATTCAGAAACGCCACGTTCATAAAGGAGAATTTTGATCAGCAGGGCATCTCTCACTGATTAGTAGCCTTCACCAAACGGACGTTTAATGCGGGATAAATAAAAGATAAAGGAGAGGGGAATTATGGGCGATTTTAAACAAGGCATTTTACCACATTGGGATTATATGTGGAAAGATAGAGCCGGCAATCGATTTATGGGAATGGTTATGTATCCAGAGAAACGAAAATGTTCAGCAAAAATGCTTCGGAAAATAAAAAGAGCATATGAAGAAGCAATAGAAATTAAAGTAACTGTACAAGTTCAACATACATATCAGTACGTAGAAGGACTGATTGTATACTTTGATGAAGAGGCTCCTGTATGTACAATGCTTGATAAAGATGAAAATCCACATCATATATTTGTAAAAGATATTTTGCGCATTGAGTACTCTGAATAAACTTTTCATAAATAAATTGAAGTTCCATAATAATAATCTTTTTCTATAATAGTTATCTTTTAGTATGTAACGAAAAACGAAAGTATATGTATAATATATTTAATAAGGTAAATTTGATAAATGTAATCGTTTTTTAGAGCAGATTATAGTTTCATATCTGTTCTTTTTTGCGTGATGCTGGAGAAATATATTTCTTCAGCATCTACCGTTTTATGACAAAATATATTGTTAACTTTTTTAAAAATAAGGTTAAATTCGTTGACAACTTTTTTGAAAAGCACTTTATTGACATGAGTTTTAGAATGTTGTTTCATAGTCATTGTATTGAAAAAAAACGGCTATCATGTCGAAAAGTAAAAGTTAAAAAAAGAAAGAATTTATACATATATCTTGTGTCTTATTTTGAAACGTAATACAATATATAGAGAAATCAAGAACAACATATAGAGAATATAGATTTGAGAGGGAGGGTCGGAAATGTTAGTTGCATATGATTCTATGACAGGAAACGTGAAGCGTTTCATTCACAAATTAAATATGCCGGCCGTTCAAATTGATGAAGATCTAGTAATAGATGAAGACTTTATTCTTATTACGTATACAACAGGTTTTGGCAATGTACCAGAACGTGTTTTAGACTTTTTAGAGCGCAATAATGAAAAATTAAAAGGCGTATCTGCAAGCGGCAATCGTAACTGGGGAGACATGTTCGGTGCAAGTGCTGACAAGATTTCTACTAAATATGAAGTGCCTATTGTATCAAAATTTGAGTTATCTGGAACAAATAACGATGTAGAATACTTTAAGGAAAGGGTGCGGGAGATTGCGACACATTGAACTGAATAATGAAATCACGCAAATGCAGGACGGTTTTTATCAGCTTCATAAAGATAAAGAGGCATTAGAAGTCTTTATGGAAGAAGCTAGAGAGAATACCGTTCCTTTTAATAGCGTGGCAGAGCGAATGGAGTATATGAAAGAACATGATTACTATTACAACGTTCTGGACGAGTATAGCTTGGAGGAAGTAGAGGAAGTATATAACATCGCTTATGGTGAAAACTTCGAGTTCCAATCTTATATGGCAGCATCTAAGTTCTACAAAGATTATGCGTTAAAAACGAATGATCAAAAACAATACTTAGAAAGCTATGAAGATCGTGTAGCAATTGTTTCATTATACTTAGGACGCGGTGATGTTTCGAAAGCAAGACAATTCGCAAGCATGATTGTAAAACAAAACTACCAACCAGCGACACCAACCTTTTTAAATGCGGGAAGAAGCAGAAGAGGAGAAATGGTGTCTTGTTTCTTGTTAGAGATGGATGATAGCTTAAATTCAATTGGCTTTAACATTAATACTGCGATGCAATTATCAAAAATCGGCGGGGGAGTAGCTTTAAACTTATCTAAGCTACGCGCACGTGGTGAGCAAATTAAAGGTATCGACAACGCTGCAAGTGGCGTAGTACCTGTTATGAAATTGCTTGAAGATTCGTTTTCATATGCGAATCAGCTTGGCCAACGAAAAGGTGCCGGTGCAGTATATTTAAACATTTTCCATTGGGATATTATTGAATTCCTTGATACAAAAAAAATAAATGCCGATGAGAAGAGCCGTATTCAGTCTCTATCAATCGGAATTATCGTTCCAAGTAAGTTCTTTGAGCTTGCTGAGAAAAACGAACCTTTCCATGTTTTCGCGCCTTATACGGTTTATAAAGAATATGGCAAGCATTTAGATGATATTGACATTGATGAAATGTACGATGAATTAATGAGCAATCCGAAAGTGAAGAAGAAGCCACTAGATATTAGTGCACGTGATATGCTTATTAAAATCGCTATGATTCAGCTTGAGTCTGGTTACCCATACTTAATGTTTAAATCAAATGCAAATAATCAACATCCATTGAAGGATATTGGAACTGTGAAGATGTCGAACTTATGTACAGAAATCTTCCAGCTTCAAGAAACTTCAGAAATAAATGATTACGGTACAGATGACATTATCCGTCGTGATATTAACTGTAACTTAGGATCGTTAAATATCGTAAACGTAATGGAAAATAAAGAAATTCGTGAAGCAGTTCATGCGGGAATGGAAGCTTTAACAGCTGTTTCTGATATGACGATTATTCCGAATGCACCAACTGTGAAAAAAGCAAATGACGAGCTTCATTCAGTTGGACTTGGAGCAATGAACTTACACGGATATTTAGCAAAAAATAAAATCGCTTATGAAAGTGCAGAAGCGAAAGAATTCGCTCGTACATTCTTTATGATGTTAAATTACTATTCTATTGAGAAAAGTATGGAAATCGCTACAGAAAAAGGCGAGACATTTAAAGACTTCGATAAATCTGATTATGCGAATGGCACATACTTCGAAAAGTATGAAACGACAGATTACAGTCCAGTAACTGAAAAAGTTCAGCAACTATTTGAAGGAATTCATATTCCGACAAAAGAAGATTGGACAAGTTTAAAAGAGCAAGTACAGAAGAATGGTTTATATAACTCATATCGTCTTGCCATTGCTCCAACACAATCAATCAGTTACGTTCAAAATGCAACTTCAAGCGTAATGCCGATCGTAAGTCAAATCGAATCAAGAACATATGCGAACGCGACAACATATTATCCAATGCCGTATTTATCAAAAGATACGTTCTGGTACTATAAATCTTCTTACGATATGAATCAGTTTAAATTAATTGATTTAATCGCAGAAATTCAAGAACATATTGACCAAGGAATTAGTACAATTCTTTACGTTAATAGTGATATTTCAACACGTGAATTAGCACGTTACTACATCTATGCACATAAAAAAGGCTTAAAGAGTCTGTATTATACGAGAACACGTAAATTAAGCGTGGAAGAGTGTGTGGCTTGTACCGTTTAATATAAAAAGTGAGACATGATGAGCAGGGTTTTCTGAACCCTGCTCATGCTTAGTTATCATATTTAGAGAAGGGGCGATTTAATGCGTGCGGTAAACTGGAACAAAAAAGAAGATGATTTTAGTTTAATGTTTTGGAAGCAAAACATCGCTCAGTTTTGGACAGAAGAAGAAATTGCGGTTTCGTCTGACAAAAATACTTGGGTGCAATTATCGAAAGAAGAGCAAATTGCTTATAAGCGTGTATTAGGTGGTTTAACACTTTTAGATACGAAACAAGGTGGCGAAGGAATGCCACTTGTACTTGTTCATCTTGAAAATTTACAAGCGAAAAGTGTATTAGCTTTCATGGGAGCTATGGAAGAAGTACATGCGAAAAGTTATAGTCACATTTTCACAACACTAGCTACAGAAGAAGAGATTGATGATATTTTTGACTGGGTAGACAATCATCCGTTACTTGAGAAAAAAGCTGGTATTATTACTAGTTACTATCGTCGTTTATTAAAGCCTGAAGTAACAAAAAAAGAGTTATACATGGCAATGGTAGCAAGTGTGTTCTTAGAAAGTTACTTATTCTATAGCGGATTCTTCTATCCACTTTACTTAGCTGGTCAAGGAAAACTAACAGCAAGTGGTGAGATTATCAACTTGATAATTCGTGATGAGTCAATTCACGGCGTATTCGTCGGTATTTTAGCACAACAAATCTTCGCAGAACTTTCTGTAGAAGAGCAACAAGAAGTGCAAAAAGAAACACAAGAGTTATTAATGGAACTATATGAAATTGAAATGGCCTATACAGAAGAAATTTACACTTCTATCGGTCTTGTAGAAGATGTAAATCGTTTCGTTCGTTACAATGCAAATAAAGGGCTTATGAACTTAGGACTTGAGCCGAAGTTTGAAGAAGAAGAAATTAACCCAATCGTTTTAAATGGTTTACGTACAGATACGAAAAACCATGATTTCTTCTCTGTAAAAGGAAATGGTTACGTAAAAGCAACGAACGTTGAAAAGTTAGCTGACGATGACTTCGTGTTTAACTTTTAATATAGGATTATAAGGAAAAGCTGTCTTATTGATTGATAAGACAGCTTTTCTTTATAATTTTGTTTACATAACACTATTATTTTTGTATAGCGATTTATATTTGGGAAGTTCTATTCGGTTAACGGATAGAACTTTTTTGTAATTAAATGGGTATTTACAAACCTTTTGTATCAGTGTATTATTTAACTAGTACACCGATACAAAAGGAGGGAAGAAATGAAAATAGAGTTTTCTCCAAATACACCAATTTACATTCAGGTAATGGAATACATAAAAAAAGAGATCGTAACAGGACATTTATTGCCTGGTGATAAAATTCCCTCTGTCCGTGAATTAGCGAGTGAATTACAAGTGAATCCAAATACGATTCAGCGTACATTTCAAGAGCTAGAACGGGATGGAGTTGTTGTCACACGTAGAGGAATGGGACGGTATGTAACGAATGAAGGGGAGAAAATTATGGAGCTGCGAAAAGAGATGGCGAAAGAATTACTTCATTCTTTTATAGATGGAATGGACAATTTAGGTTTTTCAGAAGAAGAAATTCTTACAATTCTTCGTTCTTCATTACATGATAAGAGGGAGGAGAGCCAATGACAGAGCTATTGAAAATAGAAAACTTATGGAAGAGATACGGATTAAAAGCAGTGATCCGTGAATTAAACATAGAGATTACGGAAGGGAAAATCGTTGGGCTTGTTGGAGATAACGGGAGCGGGAAAACGACGTTATTGAAAATGATTGCAGGCTTGCAACACCCTTCTGAAGGTAGTATTACAATAGACGGTAAAAAGGTAGGATTACAGACGAAAGAAATCGTTTCATTTATGTCTGATAAGCCAGTCTTTGATGATTGGATGACTGTAAAAGATGCTTTATTTTTTTACCGAGATTTTTATAAAGACTTCGATATTCAAAAAGCGGTAGATACGATTGCAGAATTTAAAATACCGTTAGAAGAAAAAATTACAGCATTGTCAAAAGGTATGATAGAGAAGCTGCAAATCATTTTAACATTTTCTCGAAAAGCGAAGCTATACGTACTGGATGAGCCGTTGGGCGGGATAGATCCTCTTTCTAGAGAACATGTATTGGATTTAATTCTACAGTTCTATAGGGAAGATTGTACGATATTAATTTCCACTCACTTAATAAATGAAATTGAAAATATTTTTGATGAAGTGATCTTTTTAAAAGATGGAGAAATGGTTCTATATGAAAATGTAGAAGAAATTCGTTTTCAGAGAGGAAAAGCAGTTCATGAATTGTTTAAGGAGGTGTTTAGTAAGTGAAGTCAGTACTTTCCTATTTATGGAATGTAAATAAGAAAAGATATATTGTTACTTTTTTATTCTTTGTGCTAATTGAAGCTGTGTTATTTTCACAAATGATTGTAAGAAAAAGTGATGCGGCTATCAGTAGACAAGAGGGTATATTTGGAATCATTATGATTATATTTTTCTTTTATATTGTTTATATGTTTATACAAACAATGAAATCATATTCACGCTTACTAACTAATCCAATGTTACGACTTACAGCAATATCTGGGAAACAATATGTAATTTCTATGCTTATTTTCTCATTTATCGCAATGGCTATATGGTATGGGATATGTGGAATTCTTTTCTACGTAAGTTATGTATTAGCTTTTCCTACGACTTCTGTATATGTAGAGGCAAAAGAGATTATGCAAGTAGGCATAATTAATAATTTAATATATACGATAAGCGATTTATTTGAGTTTTTGTTTAGTGTGTTACAAATCATATTAGTAATTACTCTAGTTAAGTTACTTACCAAAAAGAAAAAGGCGCAAAATATACTGATCGTTATTATTTTTCTAGTAATAAATATAGCGATTACTTTAGCGACAACCTTGCTAGGAAAATTAGCTCCAGCTTTCCAAGTATTGCGAAGAGTAGAATATCATAGTGAAAGCAAGAGTCTATTTATTAATATGTTTCAAGAAAATGGATTTAACATTTTTAATATAAGTTTCATGGTAATGGTTAGTGCTCTAATAATATATGTAATTGCTTATATTATCGATAAAAAACTAGAAGTCTAAAGGAGGAATCAGCATTGGGAAACGTAGTAGTAAAGTTAGAGAATGTTCGAAAAAAGATTGGTGGAACGGAAATTATTCGTGGTTTATCATTTGAGGTTCGTGAAGGAGAAGTATACGGTTTCCTTGGACCGAACGGTAGCGGTAAGACGACGACGATCCGTATGATGACAGGTCTTATTTCAATGACAGAGGGCGATATTACAATTTGTGGACATAGTATTCGCTCGGAGCGTGAAAAGGCACTAGAGCAAATTGGAGCGATTGTAGAAAATCCTGAACTATATGATTATATGACAGGAATGCAAAACTTAAAGCATTTTGCGAACATGGCCATTACACCAATTAGTAAAGAGCGCATTGCTGAGATTGTCAAGCTTGTTGAATTAGAGCATGCGATTCATAAAAAGGTGAAAACATATTCACTTGGTATGAAACAACGTTTAGGAATTGCACAGGCATTACTTCATCAGCCGAAAATCTTAATTTTAGATGAGCCGACAAATGGATTAGATCCAGCTGGTATTCGCCAAATTCGTGATTATTTACAACGTTTAGCGAAAGAAGAGAATATTGCTGTAATCGTATCAAGTCACTTATTGAGTGAAATTGAATTAATGTGTGATCGCGTCGTTATTATTAAACAAGGTGAGTTTGTACAAGAGTACAACTTACATGAAAAAGTGAAACATGATGAGGCAGCCGTTGTAGCGTTTGAAGTAGATGAAGTTCAGAAAGCAAATGAAATCATTAAAGGTAAAGCAAAAGGGAATGTAATTGTAGCATCTGTAACAAAAGACAACATTCCGCAACTTGTAAAAAAACTTGTTCATGCTGATGTGCTTGTATATGGGGTTACTGTTCAAAATAAAACTTTAGAGGATGAGTTCTTAGCGATTACTGGGGGAGTGAAAGCGTAATGTTTAAATTAATTCAAAATGAATTTTTAAAGTTGCATGCGAAAAAAGGTATGTATATTTTAATTGGTGTCATTGCGGCACTCGAAATTTTAGGTACTTTAGCAATGTTGAAGTGGGGAAAAGGTGATGAGTTTAAGGGGTCATATTTAGATTATGCAAACTCAGAGATTGGCTTAATTGTTTTATTTACAACGATTTTTGGGATTACACTTGCTGCCCGTACTCTTACTGATGAGTTCCAAAAAGGTACAATTAAACAATTGTTAATCCGTCCAAGAAAAAGACTTGCAGTTTTATTTTCTAAATATATTACAGTGTTATTAGCAATGTTATTTATCGTATTAGCTGGTATGCTAATTGCAATGATTATTGGCGGTATTGTAATGGATGGTAGTAAAACAGAATTAACGTTAGGAATCGTAATGAAGTCAACTTTATATCAACTACTTTCACCGTTCTTTTTTGCAACACTTGCATTTTTCCTAGCAAATGTCTTTAGAAAATCTGTATTACCATTAATTATTACGATGTTCCTATTCTTCTTACAAGGTGCAATTAATATGGTATTAATAATGTTTGCAAAAGGTGTAGCGAAGTTTGTAGTATTCAACCATTTGGATTTAAGAGCTTACGATAGTAATAAATTAATCAATGGTGGAATGGAACCAACATTTACAGAATTTACGTTTACAACTTCATTATTACTTGTAGTTGCATACTTTGTTGTGTTACTTGTAGCATCAAGTGCATTATTCCAAAAACGTGACGTATTATAATAAAAGAAATCCCCGCTTGTAAAAACGGGGATTTTTATTACATAAAATTCACTTAGATTGCAACAAGTATGCAATTTTTCGGTGGAGAAGAAAGTGGTACAATCTCAATTACTGAATTACAAGCGCAAAGTAATTTATGGATTGGTATCGGTCTTACAGTTGTTGGATTACTTTGGTTAATTCCTTATGTTTGGAAACAATGGCGTACAGTAAAAGAAGTTGGCGTGCCACGAGTACGTTTTATAAATGAGCAAAAAGTAGTGAGTTCATCACAAGAAAATGAAGTGTATAGTCAAGTGATCGTAACCGATAGATTGATGGCCATAGAGTTACCAGATGAGGCTGTAAATAAGCTTCGGTTAGAAGAAAATGATTATGTAACAGTATCTGTAGAAGAAGATAAAATTGTTATAAAGAAAGCACATAATAGATAATTAAAAAGTAGCTCCTTAAGAGCTACTTTTTAATTTGTAATAATTTCCACGCGGAAATTATTACCGTTCTTTACATATTTAATATCTGTAACAGTACGGACCGTCTTTAAAATCTCCACTTTTTCACCAATTCGCGGGATGGTCGGAACATTGTCCCAAATACCAAGCAAGTCATCTAATTGTGCCGTTTTTTCATAAAACCAGATTTTCAATGTAAAGCCCCTTTCTCGAACTTTATGTATTTTAATACATAATATATTATTTTTATTCTTATTGTAAGGGGTTTTTTTATATTTTATGAATAAAAATAAATTAATCTTCTGGGAAGATATGTTCAATATCAGGAGTAAGAGATACTTCTGATAATACGATATGAGAAACGGTCGTTGCATATGAAGAAACATCATTGATAAATTCTTCCAGTTCGACGAGTGAAGGAACAGAAATTTTTACAATGTAGCATAAGCTTCCTGTTACTCGGTAACAAAAACTTGCAGATGGATAAGACTGAATAAACTGTTGCATACGTGTTGTATCACCATTTTTTAAAGTGATTTCTAAAATACAATCTAAAACGAGTCCTGCCTTTTTATAATCAATATCGATTGTGTATTTTTGAATAACCCCTTCGCTTTCGAGCTTACGAACACGTTCTGAAGTAGACGGAGCAGATAAGTTTACTCGTTTCGCCAATTCACGCATCGAAAGGCGACTATCATTATATAATTCATTTAAAATTTTTCGATCAACACGGTCTAATTGCATTTGTAAATATACCTCCAGTAAAATAATGATTTTTGTAAAGGGAAAATATAAATTAAGATTCATATGAAATGTAAAGTGAACGTTATTTATTTTACAATAAAACAGAAGGGAATAGGAGGGGAAATGATGGAGAGAATTTCATTATCAAATGTAGGAGATACAAAGTTTCAAAAGTTATTAGGGCATAATTCGGATATATTACATTCGTGGAGTACGTTAGAAGATACACTGTACAATAAAGGAACTCTTTCAGCAGAGTTGAAGGAGCAAGTGAGAAGAACATTAGCGTATGGGAATGAATGTCCGTACTGTATGGCAAAAGGAAGACCTGATGATGTGCAAAAGGCAGAGGAGATTGGTGTAGCCGTTACTTTTGCGCATACATTTGTTCATGACCGAAAAGCAATAGATGATACTATGTTTCACGTATTAAAACAATATTGGACAGAAAAAGAAATTGTAGAGCTTTGCGCCTATGTTTGCTTTATTACTGCGTCACAACAACTTGGTTTTCTATTTCGATTACAGCCAAATTAAGGGGGAAATGATGAAAAATCAAATAGCACTTATCATAATCGATGTACAAAAGGCATTTCAATTACCAGATTGGGGCGAGAGAAATAATATTTTTGCTGAAGAAAACATGAGAATTTTATTAGAAGAATGGAGAAAAAGGGAACGACCAGTTTTTCATATTCAACATGTAAATAAAGAAAATGCGCAGTCAATGTTTTATGAGAGAGCGGAAACGGTAAACTTTAAAGAAGAAGTGCAACCACTACTTGGTGAAGTGGTTATTCAGAAATTCGTTAACAGCGCGTTCATTGGGACAAATTTAGAAGAGCAATTAAGAAAGAACAAATGTAATGCAGTAATGGTTGTAGGATTAACGACAAATCACTGTGTGGAAACTACGACACGAATGGCAGGGAATTTAGGATTTACAACATATTTAGTGAGTGATGCAACGGCTACTTTTAACCGTAAAGGTTTAGATGGTAAGGAGTATAGTGCAGAGGATATTCACAATATGACACTTGTAAATTTACATGAAGAGTTTGCTACGATTGTGACGACAAAAGAAGTATTAAAATTATTTTAAGAAAATAATTGCGAATTATGTAGAAAAAAATAAGAATATTTCGTATAATCTAAGTACAATCATTTTGAAAATAGGGGTGGCATCATATGGAGCAAATTTCAGTAAAGAAATTAGAAGAGGTACTTGTTGTAGCAGGGGATGATAAACAAAAGCAAAAGGAATTTTATGAATTGCTCTTATCTACTGAGTTTTATGTTGCTGGTTCACTAGAAGCAGAGGACGGGGCAACAGAAGGAATACTTCGTTTGCGTCATTTCCAAGGAGAAGGTAGATGGATCGTTCCGTTCTTTACACAAATGGAATTTGTAAAAGATGTGTTGCCAGAAGGAACGCCCCTTATTACGATACGTGGGAAAGAGTTATTTGGTAGCATTGAGAAAGATGCTATAGCTGTATTAAATGTTGGCACTGATATAAGTAAAACATTTATTCCAGAAGAAATTGCAGATATCGCATCTGGACGAATTTTTAACTATTATAAATAAAAGGAAAAGCGTAATCGCTTTTCCTTTTTAATTTGAACACGGGGTGGCTACGCCGGAAGAAATAGAGAGTGTTTTATTATGTGTACTTATTGTAGCTGTAGCTCCAAGAGGAATCCCAATGTTTGGACTTATATGTCCAATCGGTAGACCGAACAGGACAGGGATAGCATATGGAGTGAAATACTCATATAATATTGTTTGCAATGATTGAGATGGCTTTGAAGGAGTGCAGTCGTGACAACTTGTGAAAATAACGCCCCTGCATTCATTAAACTTTCCAGATAAAAGTAGCTGATTTAACATACGGTCAATGCGGTACGGTTCTTCACCAATGTCTTCAAGTAATAAAAGTGTATTGTCCGTATTTATCTCGTAGGGCGAGCCAATTATACTTGTTAACACAGCTAAATTTCCTCCAACTAACGTACCTGTAACTGTACTGTGAGAGCTAGGTACGATACATTCTGATGCAGATAAAATGGTTGAATACGGATGGAATAGTTGATTGAAAGAGGATAAAGATAGGGAATCAATACCTTTTCCTAGTTCTTCAATCATCGGACCATGAAATGTTATAAGCTTTGCATAACGTGAAAAAGCATTATGTAAAGCTGTAATATCACTATACCCCCAAAAGATTTTAGGGTTTTGCCGAATGATTTCATATTGAATGTGAGGGAGGAGACGAGCACTTCCGTAACCACCTCGTGCACAGAAAACGGCCTTCACTTCATTATTTGTAAATGCTTCATGTATATCGTCAAGCCGAACTTGATCACTTCCGGCTAAAAATCCATATTTCTCGTAAACACTCTTCCCGATTATTACGGATAACCCCATCTCTTGTAATACATTCACACCTTTTAATACATTTTCGATTGTAGGTGGACCAGATGGTGCAATAATCATTACTGTATCACCTTGTTTTAATGCATTTGGATAAATCATTAAGCTCAGCCTCCTTCTCTTTCAATATATTCGCTTCATATGAAGTTCAACCCTTGCAAAAGCAGGGGAAAGCTTATCAAATAAAGAAGATATAAGGGAAATAGGAGGGAAAATGATGTTTACAAGTCGAGTAACAGACATATTAAAAATTGAGTATCCCGTTGTTCAAGCCGGTATGGCAGGCGCGATTACGACGCCAGAACTTGTTGCAGCAGTAAGTAATAGCGGAGGATTAGGGACGCTTGGAGCGGGCTATATGAGCCCAGAACAAATTCGTGAAGCGATTTATAGAATAAGAGAACTAACAGATAAGCCTTTCAGTGTTAATTTACTTGTAACGAAAGAGATACAAATAGAAGAAGAGAAGGTAAATGAGGCGAAAGTATTACTAAGTGGAGTAAATAGAGAATTAGGTATAGAAGTAGAAGGGACGTTAAAACTTCCAAAAAGCTATAAGGAACAATTACAAGTGTTATTAGATGAAAAAGTACCAGTCGTTAGCTTTGCATTTCAAACGTTAGAAAAAGAAGAAATAAATGATTTAAAAAGAAGTGGAATAAAAGTTATCGGAACAGCTACCCATGTGAAGGAAGCGAAAGTACTTGCCGAGCTAGGAGTAGATATTATTGTCGGGCAAGGAAGCGAAGCCGGAGGGCATAGAGGAACGTTTATTGGGAAAGAACGAGATGCTATGATCGGTACTTTTGCGTTAATACCTCAGTTAGTAGGGGCTATTCCGCATATCCCAATTGTCGCAGCAGGTGGTGTAATGAACGGACAAGGGCTTGTTGCGGCATTGGCACTAGGAGCAGAAGGTGTTCAAATGGGATCGGCCTTTTTAACAAGTGAAGAGAGTATTACGCACGATGTGTATAAAGAAGCGGTTTTACATAGTACAGATACGAGCACAACTGTAACTCGTGCGTTTTCTGGGAAATATGCGCGGGGTATTCGGAATGAATTTATAGAGAGACATGAAGGAAAAGAAGAAGGGCTACCGATGTATCCAGTGCAAAACGTATTAACTTCTAAAATACGCCAAGAGGCAGCGAAGCAAAATAAGGAAGAATATATGTCACTTTGGGCAGGACAGGCAGCATCATTAGCTCGAATCGAATCAGCTCAGCATGTAGTGGAGCGAGTTATGAAAGAAGCAGAGAATGCAATCGAACAATTACAAAATATATACAAAAAGACCACTTGAGTAATTCAAGCGGTCTTTTCATTAGTTTGCTTTATAAAATTGTTGGATGGCTTCGTCGATGTAAACCCAGCCTTTCCAACCTAAGTGCATATGATCTTTTAAGAAGTATTTATCGTATTCATGATTTGAGAAGTCGGCAATTGGATAACCAGCTTTTTCAATTTGCTCATGAACTTTCTTATAGTATGCTTCGCGGCGTTCTTTCGGGAAGCCAGCGTAGTCGTACCAAGGACCTTTTACAGGAACAGAAATGAAGAGTGGTTTTGCACCAGATTGTTTTAATAAATCAAGTACAATTTGTAAATCTTCATATTCTGGCGATTGGTCGTAAGCATCATTTTTTAAGTAACCTTCACGTTGCTTTAATTTTTTCTTAATTTTGCTATTGAAGTAACCATCTTCGATACCATATTCATTAGATCCAGATTCTGCTGCACCTGTTTGATCCGCATGTTTACGAGCTTCTTCCCAGTTCATTTGTTTTAATGAAGGATCGAGCTTCTCTTTGTGCGGTTTAATATTAAACATAGCTGTAAATAAATCTTTACGATCTAAAATGTTACGGTAAATATAAGCGAAAGGTTTAGCAGCAAGTGCTTTTACTTTATACTTCGTATCATCATAAGCGATGCCTTCAAGCGAGATTTTTAATAAAGTTTCTTTTTTTACAATCTCAAAGTTTAATAAACGCTTTGCAATTTGTTTTTTCATTTCAGGTTTTAAATCATTGTTGAAAATGAAGTGGTAACCTTGTTGTTTTGAAAAGTTAGGTGCAAAGTGCGTTTCATCAATACCTTGTGGTACAAACCATTGCGGAGAAAGAACGAATACCATTTTCTTATCTTTCAATTGATCCATTGTAGATGCAAAGTTTAACACATGTACAAGGTCTTGTGTTCCGCCGCGTCCAAGAAGGAATGGTGTGAACCCTTCAGGCTTTACTTTAAAATAATTAGATGGATGGAAAGCATCCATACGTGCGAATTCCGATGAACCGTACATCGGAAGATATTTTGGATCTGCTAACATCTTTTGCTGTAAAATCATACTTTGAATTTTTTCTTCTTTTAAAGAAGTGGCAGCTTGTTCTACTTTTTCATCACTTAAAAGTGGAAGTAGGAAGCGCGTTGGAATAAGTAAGAATACAGCAAAAAGGGCCAATGCTAAAAGCATCGGACCAAATTTTGCTTTGTTCATCGGATTTCTTCCAACTTTTTAATAACCATGTTTGGTGTAGCCCACTCGTCACGGTCAAAATCAGAAATAGAAACTTCAATATCTAAACGCTCTTGGAATTCAACTAATAAAGATACTACAGCAAAAGAATCAAGAATACCTTCTTCAAATAATTGAACATCTAAGTTTTCTTTCACAATATCGTTTTCACATACTTCTTCTAAAATATCTAATACTTGCTCTTTGAATTCTGCCATTTTTAAAATCTCCTTTATATCCGAAATATATTATATGTGCAACTTCTTAATGGAATAAGAAGGGTGCATTAAAAGTATCTGTTAAGGTGTCCAGAGAAGATTAGGAAACCGAAACATACAATGTGGAACGTAATTACAATCGCAAGGATGCGTGTGAATTTATTGTTTGGCCAAAATTTATGCTTCTTGTTTTTTCGTTCGAAAATATCGAATAAAATAAACAGTGCGGCATGATATAGACCATAAATAATATACTGCGCAACAGCGCTTCCTTGGATATGCCAAATTCCCATAATGAAGAAGTTTAAAAATGCACCGATATACGAAATTGTGTAACGGTTCTTAATTAACTTTTTCTTCGTTGCAAAAAATACGAAACGCATGTAGATGAAGTCACGGAACCAGAATGATAAACTCATGTGCCAGCGGTTCCAGAAGTCTTTAATATTACGACTAAGGAATGGCTTATTAAAGTTTTCTGGCGTTTTAATTCCCATCATATAACTTACACCAATTACAAAAGAGCTATAACCAGCAAAATCAAAGAATAGATATAAGCTATAGCTATACATGTAAATCATATTTGAAAAGATTGTATCGTGTTGAGCGAATGCTGGATCCATACAATATTGCTTTATTAAGTAAGCAATAATAAATTTATACAAGAAACCTTGGAAAATACGATTTAGTCCTGTATATAGTAAATTTTGATATTCTTCAGCGCTAGGTGGCTTTTGAATATCTTTTTGGAATCTACGGTAACGATCGATAGGTCCTGTTGAAATCGCAGGGAAAAATAAAACGAATTCCCAGAAGTTAAAGAAAGAAAGCTCTTTAATTAAACCATCACGAACTTCAAATACCATTTGAACTGCTCTGAATGTTACGTAAGATATACCTAGAAAAACAACAAGTTTTAACTCAGGTAGTAACGATGCAAATGGTGCGATTTTTGCCAAAATAAGAGGCAAAATCGATAAAATAACAGCTATGCAAAATGTGAATGTACTATTATTTTGTTTTCTTAAAATTAAATAGCCTTTAATTAGGGCATATTGCCAAATAATAAATGCGGCTAACATCATTGCTTGCTTTGGTTTATCTGAGAAGATAATAGCAAGCATGACTAATGTTAAAACGGCATTATATTTACGCAACATTTTACCTTTTAATCCAGCTATGATAGTAGGTATTAATAAAATGCCCACTATAGCGAAAAAATAAAATGATCCATATGCGGTCATGCTGTAACCTCACTCAATAATTTTTTGCGATCTACCTTTCCATTTGGTGTCATTGGAATAGAAGATTGATACATGAATTTACGTGGAATCATGTAGTTTGGTAATCGCTCATTGAGTTCTTTTTTGATTGCAGATGTTAATTTGAATTCTTTTTCAAACGAATGCTCCCCAGGAACAACAACCGCTAATAAATAATCGTATTTCTCACCTTTTTTAATTGGAACGATAACTGCTCCTTCTACGTAAGAACACGCACGAAGGTGATGCTCAATTTCTTCTAATTCCATTCGATAACCATGCAACTTAATTTGGAAATCAAGACGACCATTATAGAATAGAAGACCATTTTCAACATAGCCAGCATCGCCTGTTTTATAGGCGCGCTCACCGTCAATCATAGTAAATGCTTTTTCTGTTAATTCAGGGCTTCCTAAATATCCAACGCTTACGCTTGGACCGACAATTACGATTTCACCTTTTTCACCATCAGGTGCAATCGTGCCATCTTCTTTCATAATAAGAAGGCGACAGTCTGATTTACAATAGCCAACTGGAAGTGATTTGTATTGATTAAGCACTTCTTCTGTAACGTGAATACCTGTTACAGCGACAGTAGCTTCTGTTGGACCGTAAGTATTCATAATTGTTGCTTTTGGGAAACGCTCAATTAATTTTCTAGCCACTTCATTTGGTAACACTTCACCGCAGAATAAGAATGTTTTCATGTTCGGTAGCATACTTTCAGAGAAGGATGCTTCCATTAAACACATTTCAGCGAAAGAAGGTGTCGAAGTCCATACTTGAATATCCGATTGCTCTAAAGAAGCAAACAAGTCTTTTGGACGCGCAATCATATCTTTATCGATTGCCCAAAGTGTACCACCTGTTACTAATGATGGGTAAATATCCATTACAGATAAATCGAATGAGAAAGGTGCTTGATTTAAGAATACTTGCCCTGTTTGTAAGTTGAAATCTTCTACAGCCCATTTTGTAAAGCTAACAAGGCAGTTATAAGTAATCTGAACCCCTTTCGGATTACCTGTGCTTCCTGATGTGTAAATAATGTAGAAGTTCTCATCACCTTTTACCGCATGTTCAGGATTTGGAGTGTTCCCTTTATGAGTAAAGAAAATATCTTTTAAGTTGTCTTCACTTACGATGCGAACTGGTAAATCAGTTACAGTTACTGCTGTTGCCGATAAAAGTAATTTCGCACCAGAATTTTCAGCAATACGTTGTACACGATCAGCTGGGATAGATAAATCTACAGGAATGTAAGCATGTCCAGCTTTTACACATCCTAAAAAGTTAACAATCATTTCAGGTTGCATATGGCCATACACCATAATTGGTGAACGATCGTCTGGATACTCAGAAGAAATCCAATGTGCCAACGCATCAGAATCTTCCTTTAATTGTTTGTACGTAATTTTCGCATCTCGCCAAACAAAAGCGGTTTGATCAGGCGTTTCTGCAGCCCACTTTTCAATTTGTTCTAATAACTTCATAACGTTCCCACCCTAGAATTCATTGTAAATAAATGTACTTGTGTTTGTATCATGGAATCCATACAACCAAAGTAATGCAAATAAAATTGCAAGATAATAAACCGTCTTTGCAACCCATTGTGTGAGTGGTCGAGACCATATCTCTTTTAATCTTTCCATGTCTTTCCCTCTCTTAATGAAATAATAGCTCTTTGTAGGTATCATGTCCTACATTATTGTGAAAAAAACAAAATCCCACATTTTAGGTAAAAATAAGTCAAAAGGCTCTTTTTTGATATTAGCACTAAATACTAAAAAAGAAAATCCCTAACTTAGCAATTATATTACATTCAGCATGAATTTGTAATGGGTTTGACATGTAAATAGAAAGTGGATTGTGTGAATACATAAAAGTGGACTATAAGAATACGTAAAAATACAGTATTTGTTTTTATTAATCATTCAAGACGGAGTAAACTTTTAAATTTCTAGTTCTTTTGAAAAGGAGGAAATTATCATGAATAGAGTGTGGAAGAATCTAATTTCGGAAGAAAATATCGTGAAATGGAGAAGGCACTTCCATAAGTATCCGGAATTATCATTTCATGAAAAAGAAACTTCGCAATTTATATATGATACATTATGCTCATTTTCTTCTTTTGAAGTAACGAGACCGACGAAGTATAGTGTACTAGCAATTAAAAGAGGTGTGAAGCAAGGGAAAGTAATTGCGATTCGAGCTGATATAGATGCTTTGCCAATTCAAGAGGAGACAAGTAAATCTTATACATCTGTGAATAAAGGAATGATGCATGCATGTGGGCACGATGCTCACGCAGCTATTTTATTAAGCACAGCAGAGGTGCTATCAAATATAAAGGAAGATTTTGCAGGTGAGATTCGTCTATTCTTTCAGCACGCAGAAGAGGTGTATCCCGGTGGGGGACAAGAAATGGTTGAGGCAGGTGTAATGGACGGTGTTGATTATGTAATAGGTTTACATGTTATGTCTGGATTGGAAAGCGGAAAGGTAGGAATTGCGTATGGGCCGATGATGGCGGCACCAGACGTATTTACAGTTGAAATTCAAGGCAAAGGAGGACATGCGGCGCGGCCAGAAGAAACGATAGACCCTATTGCTATCGGAGCACAGATTATTACAAATTTACAACATATCGTATCAAGAAATACGAGTGCTTTTATGCAAAGGGTTATTTCAGTTACACAATTTCATGGGGGAACGGCTGACAATATTATTCCTAGTACAGCAACTTTAATGGGAACCGTTCGTTCATTTAATCAAGCATTGAGGGTGGAAGCAGAAGGGAAAATCGAGAAAATTGTGAAAGGAATTACAGAAGCACATGGAGGATCGTATACATATACGTATCGATATGGATATGATCCGGTTATTAATGATGAATATATTACGAAAATAGTAGAAGAAAGTGCACTACATTTGTTTGGGAATGAGCGTGTTGTGAAGCTTGAACCTTCTATGGGTGGGGAAGATTTTTCAGCATATTTAAGAAAAGCACCCGGTTGTTTCATTAAATTAGGAACAGGTAATGAAAATATATATACTTGTTATCCACATCATCATCCGAAATTTGACGTGGATGAATCAGCATTAATTTGTGGAGTGGAGCTATTTTTAGAGACGACTATAAGATTACTAAAATCATAGAAAAACAAAAAAAGGCAACTGCACTCTATTGCAGTTGCTTTTATTTCTTTCCGTCAGAGAGGGCTGAGAAAGAACTATGCTCATTCATAGTATATGAATAGCTAACGGACAAGCTTGTACATTTTAATCATTTTTTTAAAAATAGTTGTTGACATTGATAATCAATGTCAATTAATCTAAAAGTAGTTGAAATTGATAATTATTATCAATAGGATGGATGCGACATGTTAATGAGAAAAAATTTTCACCTTCTGCGGAGGGGATTAAAAGATAAAAATAAAGATAAAGATGTTGATCAGCATATGGAATGGCAAAGAAATGTAATTCGGTCTGAATATGTAGATGAGAAGAAGAGCATTCAAACAGAAAAAGAGATACAAAGTAAAGGGAGAGGTTCAGTTGAGTAAGTTAGTAATGATTTTTGCAAGTATGAGTGGAAATACCGAGGAAATGGCTGACCACATTGCCGGCGTAATTCGTGAAACAGAAAATGAAATTGAAGTTATTGATATTATGGATTCACCAGAAGCTTCTATATTAGAACAGTATGATGGAATTATTTTAGGTGCATATACTTGGGGAGATGGTGATCTTCCTGATGATTTTTTAGATTTTTATGATGCAATGGATTCTATTGATTTAACTGGGAAAAAAGCGGCAGTATTCGGATCGTGTGATTCGGCTTATCCGAAATACGGAGTGGCAGTTGACATTTTAATAGAAAAGCTACAAGAGCGCGGGGCAGCAGTTGTGTTAGAAGGACTAAAAGTAGAATTAACGCCAGAAGATGAAGATGTAGAAAAATGTTTACAGTTTGGAGCTGAATTTGTAAAACACCTTTCTTAATGGCAGAAGGGAGATGAAGAGCAAGTGCATGAGAAAATCTCAATCAAAACGATGACAGATTATCATTTGTATGATTTTATGCGTTGTCCGCATAAATTTTATTTTCGTCATATAAAAAGAAGAGAACCTTCTTCATTTGAATGGCAACAAATAGCACAAATGATTGTCAATCAAATTATTAACGAGTATTACACGCTACCTGCGGGTCAACAAACGAAAATTGTACTTTTAATATTAATAGAAAAGTATTGGAAAAAAGTAAGGATTAATATGTTTGCTTCGAAGACGGAGTACTATATTGTATTAGCTAAGCTAACGGATCACTTATTACAGTTTGTTGAAAAGGATGATAGTCAGACACCGCCATTGTTTTTATACGAGAAGTTTCAAACATATATGGAAGAGTTAGGTGTCCACATGTCATTGACATTTGAAGTTGGTGAGTGGAGTGCTGGGTCGTTTGTAATTAAAAAGTATGTCGTCGATGCGGATGAGGAAATGCTTGGTCTTTGTCAGAAGCTAATGACAGTATTCAGTTATAAAGCTTTCGGCGTTCTTCCAGGAAAGATTGAAGTTATTAATTTAATAGAAGGAACTAAGTATGAGTACATTCCAAAACAGGAAGATATTATAACTGGAATGGCTGATTTATCTAGAATGAAAGAAATGTTGCAACAACCTGAGCATTATACAGAGCGTCATTTTCGTTCTGAGTGTATAAGTTGTGCATTTCGTAGTGAATGCCAAGGGGAAGAAGTAAAGAAAGAAGCGGAGCAGAAGAAAAATATCGTACATTAAAGGATGCAACTTTGCATCCTTTTTTGTTGTTGACATGAAAAGCTTTTCATCATTTACCGTATATTTATAGCAGATTTTAATAAAGTGAATCTTTAATCAGTGGGGGTTTTGTCAATCCACCACTGATTATCAGCCCTCATTAATCGGGCTACCCGCAAATAGCAGGATAAAGGGAGGAATAATCAATGAAAGATGAAACAAAAGTATTTCAATGGTTAAAAGAACAAAATGCTCCTTTTGGAATTCAACTGCAAATTTTACAAGCATTTCAACTGTATAAAGTCATTGTTGAAATGGATAAAAAGTTAATGTTGTATGAGGAGAGAGAGCAGAGGGAGAGAATGTAATCTCATCCCTGCAGTATTATTTTCAGTTGTTCTATACCCGATATGAATTCAAGTTCCTCGTTTCTAAGTTAAGTTATTCCATTTTATGATATCAGAATTTTCTTTCTATATGTTAAAATATAGCTATCATTATGAAGAAGGGCGGGAGCATTACGAAAAAAAGACTGTTAATCAGTTCTCTATGTATCGCTTTTATATTGTTTTGGTCATATAAAGAGGAGGTTTTTGCTACCTTTAAACCGATTGATCAGTACGAGTTAAATAAGGAGTTAAAGAACAAAAGTATAGAAAATTTAACTCATAATGAAATGAAAAAGGTAGGAGAGCATTTTGTGACCGAGCAACTATCAGTGTTTGGGTCTACTAATAAAGAAGATGTGAAACGAAAAGGTGAAGAACTATTTTTAAATAGAGGGTATGAACAATTAATGGGAAATTATTATCCAAATCGTTTTCGAGATTTAGAGTATAAATTTACAAACGAGGAGATACGTGAAGAGACCGATGAGAGTTTTCTTTATCAAGCTGTAGCGTACGTTGCGGGTACTGAAAATGGTAAGAGAAGCGAAATGAAATTGAATTATGAAGTGAAAATTGTAAAGGTTAATAATATATTTATGGTGCTAGAACAAAAGCAGCGCGTACAATAAAGGAAATTCATTGCTCAATAGAACATTTTGGGGTGTGTACTACTTAATGCGGAATAAAAAGGCCCTCAAGGAATAAAGGGCCTTTAAAGATTTTCATTTTGTTGACCAAGTTCTTTTTGAGCAATATATAAATTTCCTTGCTCGACTTGTTTAAGGGTATGAACAGAATCTCCTGCATATCCTTTTTGTGTTTTAACAGTTCTTTTTGAACGATTGGAATCTTGTTTCTTCATATAATAGGCCACCTTTCATCAAAAATAAACGAAAATGATAAGTATGAGTAATACAGCAGCGAAAATGGTAATGCCCATTAAAAACGAAGTGTTTTTATATTTAGGTGGCTTATGTACATCTTGCCGATATCCAGGTGAAATTTCAGAGGCAAATTCTTCATCGAATGATTGCTTTTTTTCTTTGTCGTCCATATGTACCCACCTTTCTTTTTCATTATATTATACGTTACAAGAAAAAATATGCATAAAGAAAACAGCCGCTTTATTATTAGCGGCTGTTTTGTGTTGTATATTTTCGTTGTACTTGAAAGAGACGGATAAGTAGGAAGGCAGCGCCAAATGCTAGACCGATAATAAGACCGATCCAATAGCCTTTTGCGGCCCATTCTGTATACGTTGCTAATATATAACCTAGTGGTAGACCTATTATCCAATAAGCAATTAAAGTCATAATTAGAGCGACATTTACATCTTTATAACCACGCAGAGCTCCTTGTACAGGGGTTGCAATTGCATCTGAAATTTGAAATAAAATCGCAAAGATAAGAAATTCTTTTGCTAAATGATGAACTTTTGCATCTGTCGTATAAATAGAAGCAATTTGATCATCAAAGAAGTAGAGAAGAATCGAATATAATAAAGCAAAGGCAAGGGCTAATCCAATTCCAATCAGTCCGTATTGTTTTGCATTATCGAAACGTTTTGCACCAACTTCGAATCCGACCGCAATAGTCATTGCCATTGCTAAACTTAGCGGAGTCATATATAACAAGGAAGCAAAGTTCATAGCTGCTTGGTGAGCTGCAATAGTTGTCGTACTAAAATTACTCATCATAAGCGTTACCGCAGCGAAAATACTCGTTTCAAAAAAGATAGCAAATCCGATAGGGACGCCAAGCTTTAAGAATGCTGTCCAACTCGAAAGAGAAGGGCGGTATAATTGTTTGAAAATGTTGAAAGAGGCAAAAGGCTCTTTCGTCTGAATAATAATGACTGTAATAATTAAAATGCACCAGTATGTTGCAGTGGAAGCAATTGCCGCTCCAACACCACCAAGTTTTGGGAAACCGAAGTTACCAAAGATTAATAAGTAATTTAATATTACGTTAATTGGTAATGATAGTAATGTAATAATCATCGTTGTTCGAGTTTTTCCTAATGCATCAATAAATCCACGTAAAACCGTGTAAGTGAATAAAGGTATAATTCCTATTGCGATAATACTTAAAAATTGAGCTGCAATACGTTCCACAGGTTCTTCTAAGCGCATGCCGTTTAAAATAGGTGAAACGACGAAGAAACCGATGAGGATAACAACGAAACTAGCACAAATTGCTAAATAAACTGCTTGTATGACAACGTGGGGAACGTCCTCTTTTTTCTTGGATCCAACGAGTTGTGCAACAATGGGAGTCGTGGCCATTAAAATTCCTGTTAACCCAGTACTAACTGGAATCCATATACTTGTTCCAATTGCGACACCTGCTAAATCAGTTGGGCTTGCATGTCCTGACATTGTTGTATCGAAAAAGCTCATCGCAAATAATGACATTTGCGTTACGAAAATCGGAAAAAATAGTAATACAAATTGCTTTAACTTTTGTGAGAATGAAGTAGTCTCTTTCATAAAATCCCCTTTCCGTATAAAAAAACAAACTCTTACTATCATACAATTTAATCAAAGATTAGAAAAGAAATACGCGCCTACAACATATGAAGCCAATAAAAAAAGGATGCACTTTGAAAAGGGATAAGGTATTATGATAAGGTGTGAAAAAATTACATATTATTTGTTATTAAGGAGGCACTACTTGTGGCTGATTGGTTAATTGGTTTAATCATGGGTGCTGTTGAAGGGTTAACAGAGTTTCTACCAGTATCATCAACAGGACATATGATTTTAACAGGACATTTAATTGGATTTGACGATGAGAGAGCGAAAGTTTTTGAAGTTGTAATCCAATTGGGATCGATTTTAGCGGTTGTAGTTGTATTTTGGAAACGATTATGGTCGTTAGTTGGAATTGGGAAAGTAAAAGAAGGGCCATCGTTAAATTTATTACATATTATTATTGGGATGATTCCTGCCGGGGTACTCGGTGTATTATTCCATAGTGCAATTAAAAAGGTTTTATTTGGTCCAGGACCAGTTGTCATTAGTTTAGTAGCTGGTGGTATTTTAATGATTGTTGCTGAGAAGTTTTCAAAACCAAGTACAGCAAGAACGTTAGATGAAATCACATATAAGCAAGCATTTACAATTGGAATGTTCCAATGTTTAGCACTTTGGCCAGGATTTTCTCGTTCTGGTTCTACAATAAGTGGTGGTTTATTAGCTCGCGTGTCGCATACAGCGGCAGCTGAATATACGTTCATTTTAGCAGTACCGATGATGGTAGCTGCAACTGGATTAGATTTAATTAAAAGCTGGGATGTATTAAGCTCGGCAGATGTAACGCTATTTGCAACAGGATTTGTAACTGCATTCGTTGTTGCGATGCTTGCAATTGTCTCATTCTTAAAATTATTATCTCGTGTAAAACTAACACCGTTCGCTTATTATCGTTTCATTTTAGCTGCGGTATTCTATTTCTTCATTATGTAAAATAAAAACCTGCCGAGCTCGGCAGGTTTTTATTTTACTAATTTTTCTATCATGTTTTCCATTACATGTTCCCAAAGAGAAGTATCATCAGCTAATGTAGCACGGAAATTAGCATACATTTCTTTTTGTTTTTCTTCGAATGTTGGATCTTCTTTTTCAGGTAATGTAGCGCGCATTGAAGTTACTAATTCTTGTACTTTTGGAGCGCGTGGTCCAAAGACGGCTTGTTCATTTCCATCTTTATCAATGAAAATAAAGATTGGAATCGCACGTGCTGTTCCATTTGTTAAATATTGATCCATTAATTCTAAGTTTTCATCGCGAATTAATAAACGCATATCAATATTTGCAACTTCAGAAATTCGTTTCATAACAGGTACGCATAAAAGAGCATCGCCACACCAATCAGCAGTTAATACGATAACACGCCAGCCATCATTTTGACGTTCTTCTAATACAGGAAGTAATTCATTTGGAATTAAAAAATTATTGTAAATGTGTAGTAGCTCGTATTGGTTTACTTGCATTTCATTCACATATGTATCAAAGGACATACCTTTATCAGCCCATTGTTGTAAGTTCATAATTAACACCTCTTTAGTAAGATTTGCTTTCATTGTACCAATTTTTATATAGAAAAGCTTGTATTCTTACTCTTTCTTGTCACTTAATAATTTATTTAATAGAAAAAAGAATAGTACGACACATAATTCAGTTAAGTTGGACATTTGTACGCTTTCTATCCAATCATCAGCAGTATGAATGACGAACCAATCTAGTGTAATTTCAATGAATGAGAAAAGAGTGAGAGAAATCCAATTTGGCATGTTTTGAGTCAATGGATATAGCAGCGCTTTGAAGAAACTGAAAATAAATAATGTAATACCATCTAAGAAAGTGATTAATAAAAAAAAGAGAAGTAAAGCAGTACGTGAACTATACGCTATACCTGTAATTTGAAAGATTCCTACATATACAAAAAATATAAATGTAAAAACTATAATGAGAAAAAGAGCAATAATACTAATGATAATTGTTTTATCTTTTAGGCTGAGATTTGAGAACCTATCCTCCTCATGCATTAAAATATCCCTTTTTCTGGAAGTTGACTTCATTTTATCATGAAATACATATTAAAAAACTACGAATTATGGGAAAATAAGGTGACAAAAAGTAAGATTTCATGTAAAATTATTAATAAGGTTTTTATTTAACTAAATGAAATAAAAGGAGCTGTCAATGTTGTCTCAAAATCGAGAGCAATTAATGGAAGAACTATCGACAAATGTGTTTGCTATGTTTCGCACGTTGCGTAATGATATCGGAAAAATATTCGGTGGTTACATACCGTGGAATGAATTCATCGTCCTAAGAATATTAAATCGTACGAATAAAGAAATGGTATCGCGTGTAGCAAATGAATTAAATGTGTCGAATAGTCATATTACAGCTGTTACAGAAAAATTAATTAATAAAGGTTTTGTAACTCGTTCACGTTCTACATCAGATCGCCGAGTTGTGTATTTAGAGATTACAGAACAAGGGAAAGATTTAGTTGCGAAAATGGAAGATGCGAAAAAACAATATTTACAAGAAAGATTCTCTGCACTTTCAGAAGATGAAATGAATGTAATGATTTCAATTTCCAAAAAACTTATTTAAGTGATTATAAACAAGAAAACGCTTACGTGATAAAATAGAAGGTCTTCCTTATAGATGGGAGATCTTCTTTCGTGTGTAATAGATGTTAATAAATAAAATGTGTATGAAAAAAGATAGAGCGCCATACTACTAATACAAGGAAGGAGGGAGAAATATGACGAATCGTAACGGTAGTAAAGGGAGCGGTAATCAAGGATCACCAAAGTCCGGCCAGTTTAATCAGGAATTTAGCACTGAATTTGAAACTGGTAATGATAATAAAGGGAAAGAATATCGTTCTAAAAAAGGGAGTAAATCAAAAAAGGAGTGAATTAATTCACTCCTTTTTTGATTTAAGATGCTGCCGATTGATCCGTATTATATTTTTCTTCTGATTTTGCGACAATCATTGCGCAAATTGCATCGCCAGAAATGTTTACAGCTGTTCTAGACATATCTAGAATACGGTCAATACCGATAATTAAAGCGATACCTTCTACTGGTAGATTTACTTGATTTAAAACCATTGTAAGCATTACAAGTCCAACACCAGGTACACCAGCAGTACCGATACTAGCTAGTACAGCAGTTAATACGACCATAGCTAATTGCGGTAATGTAAGTTCAACTCCGTATACTTGAGCGATAAATACAGTGGCTACTCCTTGCATAATGGCAGTACCATCCATATTAATAGTTGCCCCTAGTGGTTGTACAAATGAGCTTATCGCTTTTGGAACGCCAAGCTTATCTTGTGCTGTTTTCATTGCAAATGGAAGCGATGCATTAGAGCTAGATGTACTAAATCCAATTGCCATTACTGGCCCGAAATGTTTAAAGAAACGAACAATACTTTCTTTTGCTAATATCTTTAATAAGCCACCATATACAAAGACCCCGTGAATAATGAGTACTAACATAACGACAATCATATACTTGAACATCGCAGCGACGCCTGCAAGCCCCATTTTACCAACGGATGAAGCGAGCAAACCGAATGTTCCAATTGGGGCTAATTTCATAACGAGATTAACAAGATACATCATTAATTCGTTGCCCTGTTCAAGTAATGAATGGATACCTTGAACTCGTTTTCCTAAAATAGCTATACCGAGTCCAATCAATACGGCAAAGGCAATGATTTGTAACATGTTTCCGTCAGCCATCGCTTTTGCTGGGTTATCTGGTACGATATTTAGCAATGTGTCAACGAAAGATGTTTCAGTTTTTGCACCTTCATACTTAAGACCTTCTGTTTTAAAATTACCGCCAGCTCCTGGTTTTATAATAAGTGCAAATGTAACCGCTATAGAGATGGCAACCGCAGTTGTTACGAGAAAGAATGAAATTGATTTTAAACCGATTCTTCCAAGTTGTTTCGGATCTCCAAGGCCGGCAGCACCAAGTACGATAGAAATGAACACAACAGGAACAACTAGCATTTTAATAAGTCGAATAAACAATTGACCAATTGGGTTGAACACATATTGATTTAGTGGCTCAAAGATAGATGGAGCAGCTAAATTTAGAGTGAGTCCAACAACTAGACCTAGAAATAATGCGATTAAGATTGCTTTTGTTTGTTTCAATAAAATCCCCCCTTTTGTTTTTGTGAAATTTCTTTCTAAAGTAATTATACCGAAAAAATCCCTAATTTAACAATATTTTCTGAATTTTTTGGTTTTTAGGTGTAGATAGACTGATTTTGTGTTTGGAAAATAAAATAGACCATCACATAGGATGGTCTAGGGAAGGGGACAATTTATGTCAATTTAATTAGGGATGGAAGTTGCTTTAAGACACTGGGGAATGTCTTATAAATTAGGGAGGAACAACTTCAATACATATACTATAAAAGGTAGGTGTGACTCTCATGTGAACATAGGGTGAAAGAGAGAGGGAGTTTTAAATAAAAGATAGAAAGACAAAAAAATAAGACCATCACATAAGATGGTCAAGGAAGGGGACAATTTATGTCAATTTAATTAGGGATGGAAGCTGTTCAAAGACACTGGGGAATGTCTTATAAATTAGGGAGGAACAACTTCGATACATATACTATAAAAGGTAGATGTGACCTCTGTGTGAACATAGAGTGAAAGAGAGAGGGAGTTTTAAATAAAAGATAGAAAGACAAAAAAATAAGACCATCATTTATAAGATGGTCAAGGAAGGGGACAATTTATGTCAATTTAATTAGGGATGGAAGCTATTCAAAGACACTGGAGAATGTCTTATAAATTAGGGAGGAACAACTTCGATACATATACTATAAAAGATAGCTGTGACCTCTGTGTGAATATAGAGTGAAAGAGAGAGGGAGTTTTAAATAAAATGAAAATTTAATGAGTGTTTTTTGTTCATCCCCTGTTGATTATTAGCCTTAACCAATCGGGCGTTTATTGCCCACAAATAGCGGAATAAAAGATAAAGCAAACAAAAAATAAGACCATCATTTATAAGATGGTCAATGGAAGGGGACAATTTATGTCAATTTAATTAGGGATGGAAGCTATTCAAAGACACTGGGGAATGTCTTATAAATTAGGGAGGAACAGCTTCGATACATATACTATAAAAGGTGGATGTGACCTCTATGTGAACATAGAGTGAAAGATATGGGGAATTGAAAGATAGTACATATGAAATTGTTATTGCTAGCAATATAGAATTAGGATATAGAGTTTTCCAGCATAAAACGAAAAGGAATCTGAATATAAATAAAAGTTGTAATCTATGAAAAAAAAGATTATGCTCAACTATATTATGAGAATATAAGGTTTGTCCCAATTATTTAAGGGCTTTTAAAAAGCTTTTTATTGTATGAGGGGAAGCTTCACTTTAATAAGGGAGTTAGTGATATGGACGTAACAAAAAAACAAGGGCTGTATAATCGTCTTATACGATTAAACCCACCACAAATATTAGCATTAGGCTTTTTCTGCTTAATTGTGGTTGGCGGTTTGTTATTAAAATTACCATTCGCAACGAAAGTACATATTAGTTGGGTAGATGCTTTCTTTACAGCAACGTCAGCAGCGACCGTAACTGGTTTGGGAGTAGTGGATACAGCAAGTACATTTACGATGTTTGGCGAAATTGTTATTATGTTTTTAATTCAAACAGGTGGTCTAGGCCTTATGACAATTGCCATTTTAATTGTTTGGGTACTAGGTAAAAAAATCGGATTACGCCATCGTTTATTAATTGGAGAAGCATTTAATCAAACAAATATAGGTGGTCTTGTAAAATTAGTAAAGCGTGTCTTTATATTTTCGATTTGTATTGAACTTATTGGGGTCATCTTTTTATCGTTTCGCTTTATTCCAGAGTTTGGTTTTGGAAAAGGTTTATACTATAGTATTTTTCATGTAATTGCATCTTATAATAATGCAGGGTTTGCTTTATGGCCAGATAATTTAACAAGATATGTAGGGGATCCCATTATTAATATTGGGATTTGCTCTTTAATTGTAATTGGTGGACTCGGTTTTACCGTATTAATTGATATATGGTATAGTCGCAGTTTTCGAAAATTATCACTTCACTCAAAAATAATGATTATTGGAACAGTAGTACTAAATGTTATAGCAATGATTGTGATTTTTGTATTGGAATATAATAATGTGAAGACGTTAGGGAATTTATCTTTAAATGAAAAACTATGGGCTTCCTTCTTTCAAGGTATTACTCCGCGGACAGCTGGATTTAATACGGTTGACTATGGAGGTATGGAAGAATCATCTATATTATTTACGATGATTTTAATGTTTATTGGTGCAGGAAGTGTATCAACAGGTGGAGGAATTAAATTAACGACGTTTGTTATCTTAATTACATCTGTCCTTTCTTTCTTTAGAAAAAAGGAGGAAATTGTTTTATTTCAGCGTACAATTAAAATGTCGACAGTAACGAGGGCCTTAGCGATTGCTGTTGCCAGTCAAATACTTATTTTAGCAGCGGTATTCATATTAATGCTTACAGAAAACTTCAGCTTTATTCAATTATTATTTGAGACAATATCAGCGTTTGGCACAGTCGGATTAACGATGGGAATTACTGCAAAGCTATCGGCATTCGGAAAATGTATTATTATGTTTGTTATGTTCTGCGGATTAATTGGACCATTAACACTTGTGTTCTCTTTAGCGCGACCAGCAAAACAAAAAATAAAATATCCATCGGAAGATGTGTTTACAGGATAAGGTATCCCGCGTTAAGCGAGATACCTTTTTCTTTTTTAGAACAGGGAGAACAATAGACCAATAAGTGCTACTCGGAATAAAATTGCGATAAGTGCAGCAATTCCACCGACAACTGCAGCGATACCGCCAGTTACAGTAGCTCCGCGATTATAAGCGTAAATACCGAGTAAAACAGAAACAAGACCAAATAGTGTTGGAAATGTAAATAGCGATAAGATAGATAGCGCAAGAGCGATAAAACCAGCAGTTGATCCAGCAGCGGACGATTTTACAACATCTTTATCGTCTTTATCATCGTAATCATAATCAATGCGTTGTGGTGCAACCTCAGCGGCGTACTCTTCTTTATAGTCACTATAATCACTATCTATTCTATCTCTTTTTTTATAATCATCAAATTTCTCAGTCAAAGTCATGACTCCTTTCATAACAAGGTTCAATAGTAGTATGTATCTCTTTTTCTTTTTTATCCCGCTATTTGTGGGAGTCGAGCTACGTACACATCCCACTGATTAAAGTTTCACTATACCGGAGCATGTACAGGGAGTAGTATCTTTTAAAAGAAGGAAAATGTTTTTTTGAAATAGGAAAAGTTAGTATGACTTTCTCTATTTTGGAAAATATAAAAAGGAATAATGAGGAAAGGGTGCAATACATAATGGAACATCCAATTGAAAATTTAATGAAAACGGCAATGACAAATTTAAAAGAGATGGTAGATGTAAATACAATTGTTGGGAGCCCGGTTTCAACAGCTGACGGAAATGTAGTATTAACAGTATCTCAAGTGGCTTTTGGTTTTGGAGCTGGTGGAAGTGATTTTAAAGGGGATTTCATCACTGAAAAACATAACGGTGGGCAAAATCAGCATAAAGAGAACAAACAAGGGCATCCATTTGGAGGAGGAAGCGGGGCTGGGGTTTCCATTAGTCCAGTAGCTTTTTTAGTAGTTGGTTCTAATGGGGTGCAAGTATTACATCTCAACAGCAGTACACATTTAATTGAAAAGGCTTTAAATACTGTACCAAGCACTGTAGATAAATTTGTGAATGGTCGTCAAAAGTGAACTTGCATTTTTTAGGAATTATGATATATTAGAAAAAGTGCGCTTTAGGATGATCGGAATAATTGAAATGTAAATATATATGATGTGTGGAATAAGGGAGAGGAATTTATGATTAATATCAAAAACTTAGTAGTTGGCTTATTTATGTTAGTAAGCGGCTTTGTTGTATATGTAATAAAAGAAAAAGCTCCATTCTAAAACAGACAAACCGTTAATGTCTGTTTTTAATTTGCGGAAAAAAGTTGACAAGTTATTGTATTGGTGTTAGAATTTTAATTCGTGTCTCGGTTACAGCTAGTGTAAAGTAAATATCTCTTATGAATGCAATACGAAAAGTTTGCGAAAGATCGGGTAATTTTATCAACAACTTTTGTGAACAAACCCTATAAATTGTATTTGTAAGCTATATATGTATACTAGTGAATCAAGGAGCGGTCAGTGGAACCGTAATGATGAGAGAGAGGTAGGGCTTTCATCCAGTATATGTTACTTTCCCGTTAGGTGAATATAAAAAAGAGGACTCCTTTTAAAAGGGGTCCTCTTTCATTTTTTAAGTGCGACTTTCAACTTGTTGACAAATTTCATCCGTTGTTAAACCGTGAGCTGTAATGACTGATCCTTTAATTGATGTATCTGCAATGCCCATCACATTAGAATCTTGCCCAGTTACAACGCAACAATCACACCCTTGTGCATCCTGTTCTGAGTTAAGTGTAACAACTTCATGACCTTGTTGTTGAAGAGCTTGTTGAACGTCTGTTAATGAGTTTTCAACGCCAATTCTAGCCATAATTATCACCTCCTACCATCTAATTGCTAGTATGCTCAAGTTCACTGCATATATTTATGAAAAGACGGTAGGAAGTAAATCTTTGTTTAGTCGTTATATACGCCAGTAAGCATTTGACTAACGAATTGATCGTTTAATGTATCTTGTGCTGAAGAAGTATTTGAATGGATGTCGATTGAAGCAATAAAATGATTATGTTCTTTCGTATTTGGTTCTACCTCTACGTAATTATCGAATTTACAAAAACCTTTCGTATCCATTAGATCAAATAATTGCAGCATTTCTACTACCTCTTGTCTCGTTCCTTTAATTTGTACACACGCCATATTTATTTCCTCCTTTATTTTGACAAATTGTTTTTTTAAAATAGGATTATGATTACGAAATGAAAAATATGAATGTTATTTTTAGACAGCGCTATTTTTGTTATTTTCCCCCTTTTTCAGCAAAAGTCGTTATATATCCCCGGATTTATAAAATCGGACGTCCGTTTATTGAATACAATAGATTCGTATCAATTGATGAAAATCCTTCTTTTAAACAAATATTTTTTTAGTGGAAATTGGCGAAAAAAATTTTTTGACTTTTTGTAAACGTTAACAATGTTGTTAAATCAGTATAAGCAAAGAAGTACGTACGATTAAAAATTATAAATTTTCTAAAAATTCACTTGATTTATTTAGAAAGGAGAGTAAACTAGGAAACAATAAAAAATTCATAGAACATAGGAGGCGCTTCTAGTGAATGAGCAATGGATTTTCTTAAATGGAGAATTTGTTCCAAAAGATGAGGCAAAAGTTTCAGTATATGATCATGGCTATTTATATGGCGATGGAGTGTTTGAAGGAATTAGAGTTTATAGCGGTAATGTTTTCCGTTTGAGAGAGCATCTTGTCCGGCTGTATGAATCAGCAAAATCAATCCTTTTAGAAATTCCATATTCATTAGATGAAGTAACAAATATTGTTGTTGAGACGATTCGACAAAATAAATTATCTAATGGATACATTCGCCTTGTTGTATCAAGAGGAGCAGGAAATCTTGGATTGGATCCCGATTCATGTAAGAAGCCGAATGTAGTAGTAATTGCAGAACAATTATCTTTATTCCCACAAGAATATTATGAGAAAGGGATTCCAGTTGTAACAGTTGCAACGCGCCGAAATCGTCCCGATGTTTTATCCCCTCAAGTAAAATCTTTAAATTACTTAAACAATATTTTAGTTCGTATTGAAGCGAAATTAGCTGGAGTACAAGAAGCACTTATGTTAAATGATCAAGGATATGTAGCTGAAGGATCAGGAGATAATGTGTTTATTGTTAAAGGAAATAAATTAATTACACCACCAAGTTCTGCTGGAGCGTTAGAAGGTATTACACGAAACGCCATTTTAGAAATCGGCGAAAAACTTGGGTATGACGTAAGAGAAGAGTTATTTACAAGACATGATGTATATGTAGCTGATGAAGTGTTTTTAACAGGAACAGCTGCTGAAGTGATTGCTGTTACGACAGTAGATGGTAGAACGATTGGCTTAGGGCAAACAGGTCCACATACGAACCGTTTATTAAAAGAGTTTCGTAAGTTAGTTGTAGAAGATGGAGAGAAAATTTACGAAGAAAATAAAGTTGGATAACAACTTTTTTAACATAAGAAAGCGTTGATAGGGAGGAGTAGTTGATTGTGAAGCCTCACAGAGAGTCGGTGGTTGCTGAAAACCGATGGTTCACGTCGACGAACATCGCCCTTGAGTGCTAAGCTAAAGCATTTGTCTAGGCTTAGACGGTAGCTCCGTTATTAGCTAGATCCATTTATGGATCACTGAGGCAAGAGTATTCTTGCGAAGAAGGGTGGTACCGCGAAATCTTTCGTCCCTTCAGCACATAGCTGGAGTGTGGACGTAGGATTTTTTTATTGTATAAAAGTTTGAAAAAGGGGGCTTATAAGAACAATGTCTTCAAAAACGGAAGAGAAACTGGCAACTGGTGCACAGCTATTGTTAGAAGCGCTAGAAAAGGAAGGCGTAGAAGTGATTTTCGGTTATCCGGGTGGTGCCGTTTTACCTCTCTATGATGCATTGTATGATTGTGAAATTCCGCATATTTTAACAAGGCATGAGCAAGGGGCAATTCACGCTGCTGAAGGGTATGCCAGAATTACAGGGCATCCAGGGGTTGTAATTGCAACGAGTGGGCCAGGTGCTACAAATGTAATTACGGGTCTAGCTGATGCGATGATTGATTCATTGCCACTTGTAGTATTTACAGGCCAAGTAGCAACAACGTTAATTGGGAGCGATGCTTTTCAAGAGGCAGATATTATGGGACTTACGATGCCAGTGACAAAACATAACTATCAAGTGCGAAAGGCCTCAGATTTACCTCGAATTATTAAAGAAGCATTTCATATTGCTAAAACTGGAAGACCAGGACCAGTCGTTATTGACCTTCCGAAAGATATGGTAGTCGAGAAAGGTGAGCAATGTAGCAATGTACAAATGGATTTACCGGGATATAACCCTAATTATGAACCGAATCTACTTCAAATAAACAAATTACTCAAAGTAATTGAAACCGCAAAAAAACCGTTAATTTTAGCTGGAGCGGGTATATTGCATGCGAAAGCTTCGAAAGAATTGACAAATTTTGCTCGTAAATATGAAATCCCTGTTGTGCATACATTACTTGGTCTTGGTGGTTTTCCACCAGATGATGAATTATTTCTAGGGATGGGAGGAATGCATGGTTCTTATACAGCCAATATGGCGTTATATGAATGTGACTTACTCATTAATATAGGCGCGAGATTTGATGATCGGCTTACAGGGAATTTAGCTTATTTTGCTAAAGGGGCTACTGTTGCGCATATCGATATCGATCCAGCAGAAATCGGGAAAAATGTGCCAACTGAAATTCCTATTGTTGCAAGTGCTAAGCGGGCATTGGAAGTATTACTTGAACCAGAAGGGGGAAAAGAAAATCATCATGAATGGATCACTTTATTAAAGGGGAGAAAAGAACAATATCCATTCTCTTATAAAAGAAATTCTGAAAGTATTAAGCCCCAATACGCAATTGATATGTTATATGAAATTACGAAGGGAGAAGCGATTGTAACAACAGACGTTGGGCAACACCAAATGTGGGCAGCCCAATATTATCCGCTGAAAAATCCAGATAAATGGGTAACTTCTGGTGGATTAGGAACGATGGGGTTTGGATTTCCAGCAGCAATCGGTGCGCAAATTGCAAAGCCTGAAGAATTAGTTATTGCAATTGTTGGTGATGCTGGGTTTCAAATGACTCTACAAGAATTAAGTGTATTAAAAGAACACGCTTTACCCGTTAAAGTATTTATTTTAAATAATGAAGCTTTAGGAATGGTAAGACAATGGCAAGATGAATTTTACAATCAAAGATATTCACATTCTTTATTACCATGCCAACCAGATTTCGTCGCTCTTGCGAATGCATATGGCATAAAAGGTGTTCGTATTGACGATCCACTTCTTGCAAAGAAGCAAATCCAGCATGCGATCGAATTACAAGAGCCAGTCGTAATTGATTGTCGTGTACTTCAATCAGAGAAGGTTATGCCGATGGTTGCGCCAGGAAAAGGTGTTCACCAAATGGAGGGAGTGGAAAAAGGGTGAAGAGAATTGTTACAGCGACAGTTCGAAATCAAAGTGGTGTGTTAAACCGAATCACAGGGGTTATGACACGAAGACATTTTAATATTGAAAGTATTTCAGTAGGTCATACAGAATCATCAGATATATCGCGAATGACGATTGTTGTACACGTTGAAAGTGAACAGCAAGTGGAGCAGTTAATTAAACAACTGCATAAGCAAATTGACGTACTGAAAGTATCAGATATTACAGAAGAAGCAATGATTGCTAGAGAGCTTGCTCTTATTAAAGTAGCAACTTCTGTAGCGAGGGCAGAATTATATAGTTTAATTGAACCGTTTCGAGCCGCTGTAATAGATGTTGGGAAGGATTCCATAGTTGTGCAAGTAACAGGTACGCAAGATAAAGTAGAAGCGTTAATTGAATTACTTCGTCCATACGGTTTGAAAGAAATTGCTAGAACAGGTGTAACAGCATTTACACGTAGTATGAAAAAACAAGATAAGCAAGTTATGTTAATTCAATAATCATTTAAATATAGGGGGAAATGAAAATGGCAAAAGTTTATTATGAGAAAGATGTAACAGTAAATGTATTAAAGGAAAAGAAAGTAGCAATCATCGGATATGGCTCGCAAGGTCATGCACATGCGCAAAATTTACGTGATAACGGATTTGATGTAGTAGTAGGTTTAAGAAAAGGTAAGTCTTGGAATAAAGCGAATGAAGATGGATTTTCTGTATATACAGTAGCAGAAGCAGCGGAAAAAGCTGATGTAGTAATGATTCTACTGCCTGATGAATTACAACCAGAAGTATATGAAGCTGAAATTGCACCAAATTTACAGGCTGGAAACTCCCTCGTGTTCGCACATGGATTTAATGTTCACTTTGATCAAGTAAAACCACCAGCTAATGTAGATGTATTTCTAGTAGCGCCAAAAGGACCGGGGCATCTCGTACGCCGTACGTTCGCCGAGGGCGGGGCTGTTCCTGCATTATTTGCAGTATATCAAGATGCAACAGGAGTTGCGACTGAAAAAGCACTTTCTTATGCTGACGGAATTGGAGCAACGAGAGCTGGTGTACTAGAAACGACGTTTAAAGAAGAAACAGAAACAGATTTATTTGGAGAGCAAGCTGTACTCTGCGGCGGAGTGACTGCACTTGTAAAAGCTGGGTTTGAAACGTTAGTTGATGCAGGATATCAGCCTGAACTTGCATATTTTGAATGTTTACATGAACTGAAGCTAATCGTTGACCTTATGTACGAAGGTGGACTTGAAAATATGAGATATTCAGTTTCAGATACAGCGCAGTGGGGAGACTTCGTATCAGGACCACGCGTTGTTACTGAAGATACGAAGAAAGCGATGGGGGCAGTATTAGCAGAAATTCAAGATGGTACATTTGCAAGAGGCTGGATTGCAGAGCATAAAGCAGGAAGACCAAATTTCCATGCGACAAATGAGAAAGAGAATAAACATGAAATCGAAGTAGTTGGACGTAAATTACGTGAAATGATGCCTTTCGTACAGCCGCGAGTAAAGGTAGGGGTTAAATAATATGAAGCAGGTTTTGTTCATGGATACAACGCTTCGTGATGGCGAACAATCACCAGGAGTAAATTTAAATGAACAAGAGAAATTACAAATTGCTAGGCAATTAGAGAGGCTTGGTATTCATGTAATGGAAGCTGGATTCGCGGCAGCTTCCGAAGGTGACTTTCAATCGGTAAAACGTATTGCGAATACAATTCAAAATGCTACGGTTATGAGTTTAGCTAGAGCGAAAGAAAGTGACATTCGAAGAGCATATGAAGCTGTGAAAGGTGCTGTATCTCCTCGTCTACACGTATTTTTAGCTACGAGTGATATTCATATGAAATATAAACTTTGTATGTCAAAAGAAGATGTGTTAAATAGTATTCATCGCTCGGTTACGCTTGGAAAATCATTATTTCCGACAGTACAATTTTCTGCAGAAGATGCGACAAGAACAACAAGAGATTTTTTAGCTGAAGCAGTAGAAGTTGCGATTCGTGCAGGAGCGAATGTAATTAATATTCCAGATACAGTTGGATATACGAATCCGGAAGAGTATTATTCTCTTTTTAAATACTTACAAGAATCCGTTCCATCATATGAAAAAGCGATTTTTTCTTGTCATTGTCACGATGATCTTGGTATGGCAGTAGCAAATTCGTTAGCTGCGGTTGAAGGAGGAGCATTGCAAGTAGAAGGAACGATTAATGGCATTGGAGAAAGAGCAGGGAATGCAGCGTTAGAAGAAGTTGCGGTAGCTCTTCATATTAGAAAAGATTTTTATAAAGCAGAGCCTTCAATGACTTTAAAAGAAATTAAGGCGACGAGTATATTAGTAAGCAGGTTAACGGGTATGGTTGTACCGAAAAATAAAGCAATCGTTGGAGCGAATGCATTTGCTCATGAATCGGGCATCCACCAAGACGGGGTTTTAAAAGAAGTAACAACTTATGAAATTATCGAACCAGCGCTTATAGGAGAATCTCAAAATCTCTTTGTACTTGGGAAACATTCTGGCCGTCATGCGTTTACGGAAAAAATGAAAGAGCTTGGTTATGAATTTACAAATGAAGAGCGAGATGCGGCATTCGAAGCATTTAAAAAATTGGCTGATCGTAAAAAGGAAATTACTGAAGAAGATTTACGCGCACTTATGCTTGGTGAAGCAGCATTTGCAGCTCAGCAATATAACATTACGCAATTACAAGTGCATTTCGTATCAAATAGTACACAATGCGCAACAGTTGTGCTGAAGGATGAGGAAGGAAATGTATATGAAGATGCAGCCACTGGTTCTGGTAGTATTGAAGCGATATACAATGCGATTCAAAGAATTTTAGGATTAGAATGTGAATTGGCAGATTATCGCATACAATCTATTACACAAGGTCAAGATGCACTTGCTCACGTTCATGTTGAATTAAAAGAAGGTAGTCACCAAATATCAGGTTTCGGAGTTGCGCAAGACGTATTGGAAGCGTCGGCGAGAGCTTATGTCCATGCAGCAGGGAAATTAAAATCTCTTATAGCGCTTGTGAAATAAATATTTGATAGGTGAGAGAAGCTTTCCTCACCTATCAAATTAAAGTTCTGAAAATTCAGTTAAAAGGAGTGTTAAAAATGGAAAAACGTATCGTTTGTTTAGCTGGTGATGGTGTTGGTCCAGAAGTAATGGAAAGTGCGAAGGAAGTATTGCATATGGTAGAAAGGCTATATGGACATCATTTTCATTTGCAAGATGAGTACTTTGGTGGTGTTGCTATCGATTTAACTGGGCAACCATTACCACAGCGAACACTTGCCGCCTGTTTAGCGAGTGATGCGGTTTTACTTGGAGCAGTAGGTGGACCAAGGTGGGAGAGTGCGAAAGAAAGGCCTGAGAAAGGATTATTAGCATTAAGAAAAGGACTCGGTGTATTTGCGAATGTTCGCCCTGTAACGGTAGAAAGTGCAACTGCACATTTATCACCATTAAAAAACGCTGATGAAATTGATTTCGTTGTCGTTCGTGAATTAACAGGCGGAATTTATTTTTCTTATCCGAAAGAGCGAACGGAAGAAGTGGCGACAGATACACTTACGTATCATCGCCATGAAATTGAACGTATCGTTTCGTATGCTTTTCAATTAGCGAATAAGCGGAAGAAAAAAGTAACATCTATTGATAAAGCGAATGTTTTAGAGTCTAGTAAATTATGGAGAACTGTGACAGAAGAAGTAGCACTTCGCTACCCAAATGTGGAAGTAGAACACATTTTAGTAGATGCAGCAGCTATGGAATTAATTCGGAATCCAGGAAGATTTGACGTTATTGTAACGGAAAATTTATTTGGTGATATTTTAAGTGATGAGGCTTCAGTATTAGCTGGATCATTAGGAATGCTTCCATCAGCAAGTCACGCTGAAAAGGGGCCTTCATTATACGAGCCTATTCACGGATCAGCACCGGATATTGCGGGGAAAAATAAGGCGAATCCAATTGCGATGATGCGTTCTGTTGCAATGATGCTTGGGCAATCGTTCGGATTAACGAGAGAAGGATATGCAATTGAAGAAGCAGTTTCTGCAGTCCTTAAATCAGGAAAATGTACAGCAGATATCGGGGGGACTGAAACGACAACTTCATTTACAAAGGCAGTTATTCAAGAAATGGAAGAGCAAGCGTTAGTAGGGAGAGGAAGATAATGGGGAAAAGGTTACTAGATAAGCTTTGGGAAAGACATGTAGTTGCGACTAATGAAAATGGATTGGATTTATTATATATCGATCTACATCTTGTTCATGAAGTAACGTCACCGCAAGCCTTTGAAGGCTTGCGGCTTACAAATCGAACAGTCCGCAGACCAGATTTAACATTTGCAACGATGGATCATAATATTCCAACGAAAGATGTTTGGAATATTACCGACCGCATTGCGAAGCAGCAACTAGATACACTTCGGGAAAACTGTAAACAATTTCAGGTGCCATTAGCGGATATCGGAGATGAAGAGCAAGGGATCGTTCATGTAATAGGACCAGAACTTGGACTCACACAGCCAGGAAAAACGATTGTTTGTGGTGATAGTCATACAGCGACACACGGTGCTTTTGGCGCACTAGCGTTTGGTATTGGTACGAGTGAAGTGGAACATGTATTGGCAACGCAAACGTTATGGCAACGAAAGCCGAAAGCGATGGGCATTGAGTTAAAAGGAAAGTTACCGCAAGGTGTTTATGCGAAAGATATTATTTTACATCTTCTTTCAAAGTACGGAGTAGCAGTTGGAACAGGTTACGTAATGGAATTTTACGGAGAGGCCATTCATGCTATGGATATGGAAGAGAGGATGACGCTTTGCAATATGGCAATTGAAGGGGGAGCAAAGGCTGGCATTATTGCACCAGATGAAAAAACGGTTGCTTACGTAAAAGGGCGTAAATATGCACCGAAAGACTATGAATCTATTAAGAAAAAATGGTCAGAACTTTATACAGATTTAGATGCAGTTTATGATTTACATATTCTAGTAGATGTTACGGATTTAGCACCGTACGTTACGTGGGGAACAAATCCTAGTATGGGTGTTCGGATCGATGAGAAATTGCCAGAAAAGCATGATGCAAATGACGAAAGAGCGTTTTCTTATATGGGATTGAGTCCCGGACAAAGTACGTATGACATTCCAGTTCAACATGTTTTCATTGGATCTTGTACAAATTCCAGGCTTTCTGACTTAGAAATTGCTGCATCTGTCGTGAAAGGTAAAAAAGTAAAAGAAGGTGTGCGAGCACTTGTTGTACCTGGATCTCAAAGGGTAAGAGAAGCAGCGATGCATAAAGGATTACATCGCATATTTGAAGAAGCTGGATTTGAATGGAGAGAGCCCGGATGCTCAATGTGTCTAGGTATGAATCCAGATCAAGTGCCTGAAGGGGAACATTGTGCCTCTACGTCAAATCGCAATTTTGAAGGAAGACAAGGAAAGGGAGCACGAACGCATTTAGTTAGCCCGGCAATGGCGGCAGCGGCTGCGTTATATGGTCATTTTGTTGATATTAGAAAGGAGAGTTATGATGGAGCCATTTCGTATTCATAAAGGTACTGCCGCAGTACTGATGAATGATAACATTGATACAGATCAAATTATTCCGAAGCAATATTTAAAGAGAATTGAAAGAACTGGGTTTGGGAAGTTTTTATTTGATGAGTGGCGATATGATAATAATCGCCAAGAAAACCCTAATTTCCCGCTTAATGCACAAGAAAGAAAAGGAGCCAGTATATTAATCACAGGCGATAATTTTGGATGTGGCTCGTCAAGAGAACATGCTCCATGGGCACTTGCTGATTATGGTTTCCGCGTTATTATCGCTGGAGGATTTGCCGATATCTTTTATATGAATTGTATGAAAAATGGCATGTTACCGATTGTAATGGATAAAGATATGCGTGAACAACTTGCTAAAACAGATGCGAGAGAACAAATCACAGTTGATTTAGAAAATGAAATAATGACAACGAATACGCATAGATTCCATTTTACAATCGAGAGAATGTGGAAAGAGAAGTTATTAAATGGTTTAGATGAAATTAGTATTACAATGCAATATGAACAAGAAATAAAAGAGTATGAAAGAAAAGTGGCTTTACATTAAAAAAATGACGGAATATTAAAAATGTATTTACATTCAAAATTAACTGTTATATACTATGTGAAAATCAGAGGAGAAAGGGAGTAAGTATTATGAATATCGTGCAATCTATTACAATGCTTACACAACTACATCATCATACATGAAACCCTTGAACCTAGCGTGAAAACGTGTAGGTACAAGGGTTATTCCCGTTGTACCTACACTCTACTGAAGAGCCTTGTAGGTATTTTGTCTACAAGGCTCTTTTTATTTTCGGCTTAGGGGAATGAAATAGGCATACATTAGAAGGGGAAAGGTGTGAAAATTTAGATGACAAAATGGAAACGGGCAAATCCAAATGGAACGAGAGATTATTTATTCGAAGAATGTACGTTAATTGAAGAAGTAGAACAAAAATTAAGGCTTACTTTTTTAGAGAGAGGTTATGAAGAAATAAGAACACCTACAATTGAATTTTATGACGTTTTTGCATTTCAAAATAGACCGATAGATGAAGAGAAGATGTATAAATTTTTTGATGAAAAGGGAAGGATTATCGTTTTACGTCCAGATATGACAATTCCTTTAGCGAGAGTTATTGGAACACAGAGATGGGATACGCCACTTAAAGTGACGTATAGCGGGAATGTATTTCGAGCGAATGAATCCCATTCTGGAAAATATAATGAAATCGTACAAAGTGGTATTGAAGTTATCGGGATTGATAATGTAAGAGCTGAAATTGAATGTGTAATAAGTGTCATTCAAGCACTTCAAAAGTTGAAGGTGCAATCTTTTACAATTGAGATTGGGCAAGTACAGTTATATAAATGTATTGTAAAAAAACTCTCCATCCATGATGAAGAAGAAAGGGTACTTAGAACGTATATAGAAAGTAAAAATTATGCAGCCCTCTCAAATTTTATCGGAGAAAAGAAATTAAATCGATGCGATGAGACAGTAAGGTTACTTGAGAAATTGCCAAGGCTATTTGGAAATTTAGAAGTTATTGAGGAAGCAGAAAAGCTTGCTTCAAGTAATGAAATGAAAATGGCAATTGCAAGAATAAAAGAAATGTATGAAACAATTGAAACGTTAGGATATGGTTCTTACATATCAATTGATTTGGGCATGATTCAACACTTAGATTACTATACGGGTGTTATTTTCAAAGGATATATATATGAAATTGGAGAAGAAATCGTTAGTGGCGGAAGATACGATGAGCTAATTGGCAATTTTGGAGAAATGCTGCCAGCTGTTGGACTCGCGGTACAAGTAAATCAAATTGTGAAGGCGCTGCAAGAGCAGCAAGAACCATATGAACGAAATCAAATTGATATTGTGATTCATTATGAGTTAAATAGATTAGCGGAAGCAGAAAGGCTACGAAATTTACTTCGAAAGGATGGGAAAAATGCTTGGTTATCTCTATTCTCTAATTTAAGCGATACCTTTCAATTCGCAAGAAAAAATAAAATAGGAACGGTCGTTGAGGCAAAGAATGAATACTTAGTGGAATATGTATGGAATGAGAAATGGGTAGTCCAGAAAGAAGGAGAGGCTTCATGCGTAACATTCAAATTGCGTTAACGAAAGGAAGATTAGAAAAACATGTCATTCCACTTTTTGAGCAGATTGGAATTGATTGTTCCGAGCTCAAAAATAAAGGTCGGAAGCTTGTATTTCAAAGTAAAAATACAAATATTTCATTTATTTTAGTAAAAGCGGTTGATGTTGCTACTTATGTAGAACATGGGGTAGCTGATATTGGCATCGTTGGAAAAGATATTTTAATGGAAAACGAGAAAGATATTTATGAAATGCTGGATTTAGGAGTGGGGATTTGTAAGTTTTGTGTTGCTTCTATTCCTACGTATAATCCGAAGAGTTACCGGAAGAAAAGAATCGCTACGAAATACCCACATATTACTTCTACTTATTTTCATGATAAGGGAGAGGATGTAGAAATTATTAAAATAGAAGGTTCTGTAGAAATCGCTCCTCTTCTTGGATTGGCAGATGCGATTGTAGATATTGTTGAAACAGGAAAAACATTACAAGAGAATGGACTCATTGTATTTGAGGAAATGTACTTTATATCGGCTCGGATGATTGTAAATAAGGCAGCCTTAAAAACTAAAAAAGACGAAATATTCAGTATTATAAATATGATGGAGCAAGAAATCTTATCAGGGAAATAGGAGGATTTAAAATGGAAATCATTTATGAAGACTTTAAGGAGGCATTATCTAAAATAAAAGTGCTAAGAGAAAACGCTAATATAATAGAAGAAACTGTTCAAAGAAGTGCAAGAGAAATCATTAGACATGTAAGGGAAGGGAATGATGAGGCTTTATCTTTCTATACAAAAAAGTTTGATGGTGTAGAGATGAAAGATTTTCGTGTAAGTGAAGAAGAAATACAGCAAGCGAGTATGTTTGTAGAGAATTCATTTTTAGAAGCTTTAAAAGAGGCGAAGAAAAACATTGTTTCGTATCACGAAAAACAAAAGAAGTATTCAATCTTCGATTGTGAAAGTAAAGGCATAATTAGAGGGCAGCTTATTCGGCCATTAGAAAATGTAGGTGTATATGTACCAGGTGGGACAGCTTCATATCCTTCTTCAGTATTAATGAATGTATTGCCGGCGAAACTTGCAGGTGTGAAAAAAATTGTAATGGTAACACCGCCGAGGAAAGGGGGAATTGATCCTCATATATTAGCTGCTGCAAATCTTGCGGGAGTAGATGAAATTTATACGATAGGTGGCGCACAAGCAATTGCTGCTTTAGCATACGGGACGGAATCGATTCCGAAAGTGGATAAAATAGTTGGACCGGGAAATTTGTACGTCGCTCTAGCGAAACGAGAAGTATACGGGATAGTAAATATCGATATGATTGCTGGTCCATCAGAAATTGTAGTTGTCGCGGATGAAACAGGTAATGCAAAATATATCGCAGCGGATTTATTATCGCAAGCAGAGCATGATGAGAGAGCAACGGCGATTTGTATTACAACGAATATGGAACTAGCTAAAGAAGTAGAAAAAGAGGTAGAAAGACAGTTAGAAACGTTACCAAGAAGTGAAATTGCACGTGAATCAATAAATAGAAATGGAGCCATCTTTATCGTTGCTTCTTTAGAGGAGGCACTAAAGTTATCAAATGAAATTGCTCCAGAACATTTAGAGTTACATATAAAAGAACCGATGAATGCTCTAGATTATGTGAAACATGCAGGCTCTATTTTCCTTGGGCCATATGCACCTGAACCGCTCGGGGATTATTTGGCGGGACCGAATCATGTATTACCAACGAGCGGAACGGCAAGATTTTTTTCTCCGTTATCAGTCGATGATTTCGTGAAAAAATCAAGTTTTATTTCTTATACAGAGGAAGCATTAAAAAATGTACAGCATCATATTGTAGAGCTTGCAAATAAAGAAGGGTTACATGCACATGCGAGAGCAATCCAAATAAGGTTTGAGGAGGAAAAATAATGCGTCAGTCCAGTCAAGCACGTGAGACGACAGAAACAAAAATTAAATTAAGTTTGCAGCTTGATGAAAGTACGAGTGTATCTATTCAAACGGGGGTTGGTTTTTTCGATCATATGCTGACTTTATTTGCTAGACATGGAAGATTTGGATTGCAAGTTGAGGCAGAAGGTGATGTATTTGTCGATGCACATCACACCGTTGAAGATGTTGGAATTGTACTCGGAAATTGCTTGAAAGAAGCATTGCAAAATAAAGAAGGAATTAATCGTTACGGTTCCGCGTATGTACCGATGGATGAATCTTTAGGATTTGTTGCAATTGATATAAGTGGACGCTCATATTGTGTATTTCAAGGGGAATTAACAAATCCGAAGCTCGGGGATTTTGATACAGAATTGACGGAAGAATTTTTTAGAGCAGTTGCACATGCTGCCAATATTACATTACATGCGCGCGTTCTATACGGAAGTAATACACATCACAAAATTGAAGCATTATTTAAAGCTTTTGGTAGAGCGCTTAGAGAAGCGGTCGAAAAAAATGCCAACATTACTGGTGTAAATTCAACGAAAGGGATGTTGTAATTGATTGCCATTATAGATTATGGAATGGGGAATATTCGCAGTGTAGAGCAAGCATTAAAATATATTGAGGCAGAGTACATTGTAACGAGTGATAAAGAAGAGATATTGAGAAGCGATGGCGTGATTCTACCGGGAGTAGGTGCATTTCCGAAAGCGATGGAAGTATTAAAAGAAAGAGATTTAGTGTGTGTACTAAAAGAAGTTTGTGACATAGGAAAACCACTCCTCGGTATATGTTTGGGCATGCAACTTTTATTTGAACGAAGTGAGGAACTAAAAGATTGTAGCGGGTTAGGTTTACTACCAGGTGAAATTCGGAAGTTAAAAGTTTCGTATAAAATTCCTCATATGGGATGGAATGAATTAAGGAAGGAAAGAGAATTTCCGCTTTGGAATGGATTAGTGGATGGTTCTTTCGTGTATTATGTTCACTCATATTACGCGGATTGTCCAGATGAAATTGTATGCGGAGTAAGTGATTATGGAATGCAAATACCAGGGTTTGTCGCGAAAGGAAATGTATTTGGTGCACAGTTTCATCCAGAAAAAAGTGGCGAAATTGGCATGCAAATATTAAAAAATTTTCAAGGAGTGGTAGAAGCATGGAAATCTTCCCAGCTATCGATTTAAAAGAAGGGCGATGCGTTAGACTTTATCAAGGAGAGTTTAGTAAAGAAACGGTGATGAATGAAGATCCGGTAGCGCAGGCAATCATATTTGAAAAGCTTGGAGCGGAAATACTACACATTGTTGATTTAGACGGTGCAATTGCTGGCGAGTCGTTAAATTTGCCCGTCATTGAAAAAATCTGCAAGGCGGTACGTATTCCTGTGCAAGTGGGAGGAGGAATTCGTTCACTTGTAACGGTGGAGAAGTTATTGTCAGCAGGTGTAGAAAAAGTGATTTTAGGAACAGCAGCTCTTTATGATAAGTCATTTTTAGAGGAAGCAGTTCGTCTATATAAAGAGAAAATCATTGTTGGAATTGATGCGAAAAATGGTTTCGTAGCAACGAGAGGTTGGCTTGATCTGTCTGAAATTTCTTACGTTAGTTTAGCGAAACAAATGGAAAGTTTAGGTGTTCAAACGATTGTGTTTACAGACATTTCGAAAGACGGGACGCTTGCAGGTCCAAATTTTGAACAATTAGCGATACTTCAAAAAATTGTGGGCATTCGTCTCATCGCCTCTGGAGGAGTGGCATCTATTCAAGATGTGAAAAAGTTAAATGATATGAATATATATGGTGTCATAATTGGAAAGGCGCTTTACGAGAAAACGATTGATTTAGAAGAAGTGTTACAGGTAACGAAGTTATGTTAGCGAAACGAATCATTCCATGTCTAGATGTGAAAGAAGGGCGAGTCGTAAAGGGTGTAAATTTTATAGGATTACAAGATGTCGGTAATCCGGTTGAAATAGCTGAAGCATATAACGAGGCAGGGGCAGATGAAATCGTATTTTTAGATATTACAGCGACTCATGAAGGAAGAAAAACGATTATAGATGTTGTAGAAAAAACAGCAGCTAAAGTATTTATTCCTCTTACGGTTGGCGGGGGGATTTCAAGTGTGAAAGATATGTACAATTTACTAAGAGCTGGAGCAGACAAAGTTTCAATAAACTCAGCGGCAGTGCGAAACCCGAAGCTTATAGAAGAAGGGGCAGAACACTTTGGATCACAATGTATTGTCGTGGCAATTGATGCTAGAAAAGTAGCAGAAGGTAAATGGAACGTATACGTCAACGGCGGAAGAGTTGACACAGGAATGGATGCCATAGAATGGGCGAAGCGTGTTGTTAAACTTGGGGCAGGTGAAATTTTGTTAACGAGTATGGATGCAGATGGAACGAAAAGCGGATATGACCTTCGTTTAACAGAAGAAATTTCAAAAAGTGTTTCCATTCCAGTCATCGCATCAGGGGGCTGTGGTCATACGGATCACATTATAGAAGTTTTTCAAAAGACAACAGTTGATGCAGCGTTAGCGGCATCCATCTTTCATTATGGTGAGGCGACAGTGCAGAGTGTAAAGCGAAAATTAAGAGATGCAAATGTTGAGGTGCGGTTATGAAACCTAATTTTTCAAAAGGATTAATACCAGCAATTGTCATCGAAGAAGGTACGAAAGAAGTTTTAATGCTAGCTTATATGAATGAAGAAGCATATGAAAAAACGTTAGAGACGAAAAGAACATGGTTTTATTCTCGTTCGAGGCAGTCGTTATGGAATAAGGGGGAAACATCAGGGAATCTTCAATATGTGCAATCTTTATATTTAGATTGTGATCAAGATTCAATTGTTGTGAATGTGAAACAAGTAGGACCTGCTTGTCATACGGGAGAGAAGACATGTTTTCACTATCAAATTATATAGGGGGATACATATGGAAAATGCCTTTAAGTTGCTGTATAAAACAATTGAAGAACGAAAGGAAAGCCCACTTCCTGAATCGTATACAAATTATTTATTTTCAAAAGGAGAAGATAAAATTTTAAAGAAAATTGGTGAAGAGTGTGCTGAAGTAATTATCGCATGTAAAAATAATGATAAAGAAGAAGTAGTGAAAGAAATGGTTGATGTATTTTATCACTGTTTCGTTTTATTAGCTGAAAAAAATATTACATTGGAAGATGTCATGCGGGAGGTGAAAGAACGAAATGGAAAGCTTTCGAGAGTTGGGGATAGAAGGGAAATAGATACATTATAAGGGGGAATGTATATGAAAGTAGATTATCATCTTCACTTAGAAGAAGGACCGTATTCAATAGGATGGCTTGCTAAAATAAATGAAGCGCTGGAACGTTATGAACCGCTTCAAGAAAGGCATTCTATTGATTGGCTTATGAAAACACAAGAGCGTTTGCAAAAGCGTGTGAAGGAAGGGCCATTTACAACAGAATGGATGGACCTCTATTTAGAAGAAGCTGTGCGAAAAGGTATAACAGAAGTTGGGATTGTTGATCATTTATATCGTTTTCATGAAGCGAAAGGATATTATGAAAAATATGTAGATATTAGTGATTCTAAGCTCGGTCGTATACAGAAGGAATGGTTAGATCAAGTAAGGGTAGTTTCACTGTATGATTTTACAAAGGTCATTGAAGAGGCGAAAGAACGATGGAGTAAAAGAGGTGTCACACTTAAACTTGGAATTGAAGCGGATTATTTTATTGGTTGTGAAGGAGAGTTAAAAGAATTATTAGCGCTAGGAGACTTTGATTATATAATTGGTTCCGTTCATTTTCTAAATGGCTGGGGATTTGATAATCCAGATACGAAAGAATATTTTGAGAAGCATGACCTACGCGCATTATATGATATGTTTTTTAAAACAGTTGAGAGTGCGATTCGTACCGAGTTATTTGATATTATCGCTCATCTTGATAATATAAAGGTATTTAATTATCGATTGGATGAGAATGAACAGCTTTCTTATTATGAGGAAATTGCCTGTGCGTTAGTAGAAACGAATACGGCAACAGAAATAAATGCAGGATTATACTATCGTTATCCTGTTCGTGAAATGTGCCCAAGTCCACTATATTTACAAGTATTAGCTAAGTATGGTGTTCCAATTACGATTTCTTCGGATGCCCATTATCCAAATGATTTAGGGAATTATGTACAAGAAAATGTACAAACATTACTAGCTCACGGTGTTACTCAGGTTGCAACATTTACGAAGCGAGCAAGAGTAATGAGGTCGCTTGAAGAAGAAGTAACAAATTCAAAATGAAACGCAATTTTTTGATGAAAACCGTCCTTTTTGTCCAAAATAAGAAAGAATGAAAAGGAGGGTAAGAAATGGCGAAACAACAAAATAAACAAAATGTACAAGGTGCACAGCAACAAGCTTATACTTCTGAAACGAATGCTGAATCTCAATCGGTTATTGAGGAGCAAATTAGCGATACGGTTGCAGAAGGAACGATTGATGTGAAGCTTGGAAAAGAATCGCAGGAAAAAGCGTAAGAAAAGGGGAGAGTTGCATCTCCTCTTTTTTCATGGAAAAGTGTCGATTTTTAAAACTATAATCAAATTCCTTGGTTTTTATATGTGGATTTCTTACAATGAAATATAAGAGATATCTTATTTTCTATAGAAGAGGTGTTAGTAGTGGCAAAAATATTAGTAGCGGGAAAAATTCCGGAAATTGGATTAGAACTATTAAAAGATCATGATGTAGAAATGTACGATAAAGAGGAGTTAATTTCTATAGATGAATTAACAGAGCGTGTAAAAGATAAAGATGCATTGTTAAGTTTACTTTCGACAAAGGTGCCAAAAGAAGTTATTGATGCAGCGCCTCATTTAAAGATTGTTGCAAACTATGGTGCTGGTTACGACAATATTGATTACAAGTATGCGGGCGAAAAAGGAATTGCAGTTACGAATACACCGAAAGTATCAACGGAAGCGACTGCAGAATTAACATTTGCACTTCTTTTAGCAGCGGCGCGTAGAATTCCTGAAGGGGATACGTTATGTCGTACGACTGGATTTAACGGATGGGCACCGTTATTTTTCTTAGGACGAGAAGTTCATGGTAAGACAATCGGAATTATAGGTCTTGGAGAAATCGGGAAGGCTGTTGCAAAACGTGCGAAAGCATTTGGAATGGATGTTTTATATACAGGGCCAAATCGTAAGCTTGAAGCTGAAAGTGAGCTGGGGGCAACGTATGTGATGTTGGAAGAATTATTACAAACAGCAGACTTTATTACAATTAACTGTGCTTATAATCCAAATTTACATCATATGATTGATGAAGAGCAGTTTAAAATGATGAAGAAAACAGCGTATATTGTAAATGCTTCACGTGGACCAATTATGAATGAAGCAGCACTTGCTCATGCATTAAAAACGAATGAAATTGAAGGAGCAGCTCTTGACGTGTTTGAATTTGAACCGAAAATTACAGAAGAGCTAAAAGAATTAAAGAATGTAGTACTTGCTCCACACGTAGGGAATGCAACATTTGAAACTCGTGATGCGATGGCTGAAATGGCTGTCAGAAATATTTTAGCTGTATTAAACGGCGAAGAGCCAGTAACACCTGTAAATCAAAAGGTATTAGTTACAAAATAAAAAGAAACCTTCCGGACTCGGAAGGTTTTCTTATTTTTCTTTATTCGCTTTTTTAGACGGTCTTTGTCTAATGAATTGAGATAACATGTACAAAATATATAGTGGAATGGCAATAAATAAGAAAACAGAAAAATTTCCAAATCCTGTTTGATACATTGTAATAATGATTCCAACTAAAAATAGTGTAATAATGATGCTATATCGTGGAATTGGTACATCTTTTAAACTTGGGATACGAATGCGGCTCACCATTAAAAATGCGAACGTTACAAATACGGTAATAAGAACGATTTTTGGAATGGTATGTGAAAATAATGTTAAGAAAGCAACAAGCCCTCCCGCTGCTGTAATCGGTACTCCAGTGAAATATTTCATTGAAGTAGAAGATGGTGTTACATTAAATCGTGCTAAACGATATGCTCCGAAAAGAGGGAATAATCCCGCTATGTATAATCCGATGATTCCGTAGTTTGAGAAAGATGTGTAATACATTAAAACAGCTGGTGCTGCACCAAATGTTACGACATCTGCAAGCGAGTCGAGCTCTTTTCCCATTTGTGAATCAACACGTAATAAACGAGCAACACGACCATCAAGACTATCTAACATCATCCCGATAAGTACTAAAATAGCAGCTGATTTATAATATCCTAAAGATGCATAGCCGATTGATAAAAATCCGCTATATAAATTTCCGAGCGTAAATAAGTTTGGAATAGCTGCTCTATACAAAATCTGATCCCTTGCTTTCTGTAATAAATTCTTAATTAGTGTATGAAAGTTTACTTATTTTATCATACCATAAATTTATTCCTCATACGAAAGAAATTACCAATTTGTGAAAGATTTCATAGAAGGATGGTTTGAAAATTAAGTGCAAATACAAAGAGGAAGCAACTTGTATAAAGTTGCTTCCTTTACTATTCAAATTTCGTTGTCATCGTTCCAGTTTTATACCGATTATTAGGATCGAAGCGTAATAAATCTCCATAAATTAATTTGTCGGAGAGTTTTAATTCTGTTTTTGCTTTTTCAATATACGGCTGACATAGCGTCATGTCAGCTTCTTCACCCGTATTTCTTTTGTAACACATATTTTTTGTATAAACATACTCTTCAGAAACAAAGCTACCATCACGCATTACCATAAGCGGGTCTTTCTCTTTAATAAATAAGTCAGTTCCAAATTCAACGGATTTATTTGTTTTAATACCAAGTAAATGAAGGAGCGTTGGCTTAATATCAATTTGACCGGATACTTTAGAAACAACTTTTCCTTCTTGACCAGGCACATGAATAATAAGAGGGACTCGTTGTAATTGCATAGAATCGAATGGTGTAATAGTATCTTTTCCTAGGAACTGTGCCATAGCTGCGTTATGGTTTTCGGAAATACCGTAATGATCACCATAGATGACAATAACGGAATTATCATACAATCCTTCTTCTTTTAATTGTTTAATAAATAATTTAAGAGCTTCATCTGTGTAACGAACAGTTGGGAAGTAGCGGTTTACAACACCACTTTCCGAGTTGAATTCATCAACATATTGATCTTCCGGATTTAGAAGAAACGGAAAATGATTTGTTAATGTAATAAATTTTGTATAGAACGGTTGCGGTAAAGATTTTAACTTTGGAATAGATTGTTCAAAGAACTCTTTATCTTTTAATCCCCAACCGACAGACATTTGCTCCGTTCCTGCGTAATCATTTAAATTAAAGTAACGATCATATCCAAGCGCAGGATACATTACATCCCGATTCCAAAACGTTTTATCATTTGAATGGAAGACGGCAGAAGAATATCCGTATTTCTTTAATTGTTCTGGTGTCGCTGTGTATTCATTTGTTGCATGAGTAAAGAATACAGAACCACGATCTAGCGGATAAAGTGAGTTTTCAACGATAAATTCAGCATCAGAAGTTTTACCTTGTCCAGTTTGATGATAGAAGTTATCGAAATAGAAACTATCCTTAATAAATTCATTTAAAAATGGTGTAATTTCTTTTCCATTTATTTTTTTATTAATAACAAAGCTTTGTGTAGATTCCATTGAAATTAAAATTACATTTTTACCTTTTGCAGCTCCAAATAAGTTTTTATCAACTTGTTTGTCTTTTGAGTCTGTATAGTTTTTAATTTCAGAAAACCCATCCCCACTTGCAAATACACGCTCAGCTGAGGACTTGGATTGAAGCGTAATATCAAATAGATGATATGTGTATAAACCTAAATTCTTCACGACAGTTTGACGGTCAAATGAGCGTGAGAACATTTGTGGTTTATAAATAACTGATACAACAATTTGTAGTGCTAATAAAGCTGTTACACCGCTAAAGAAAGTTCGCTTCTCTGAGCGGGAAAGTGGTGTTTTGTCGCCAAATGATGGGAATTTACGCGAAATAAACATTAAAATAATTGCATCTGCAAATAAAAGTAATGTTTTGTACGTAAAGAGTTCTTTTATACTTGTCCCTAAATCAGCCATATTGTTTGTTTGGAATAAAACTGGGAAAGTAACGAAATCGTTATAGAACCCATAAAACATTGCGTTTCCAAATAAAATAAATGACAGTATAAAACTGATTCCAATTATAATTCGGTTTCGGTGCTTAGATGCAAGTAAAGCTAAGCCGAAAAATAAAAGTAACGCAGCTAGTGGATTGATAAAAAGCATGAATTCTTCAAAGAAATTATCAATTTTAATATCAAATGCTAGCTTGTACACAATATATGTTTTAATCCATAGTAAAACGACTGCAACGAGTGCAAATCGCAGTTTTGGAAACAGATGTTGTAGCATAATATACTCCTCTCCTAAAAAGCATGACAGTTCTTGAGAGTCAGTTTGCTTAACGACTCATTTTATATATACGAACAGTCCTTTGTTATTATGATTATTATACTATGAGTATCATTATACGAAAATAAAAGAAGGTTGTGGGCTTTTTTATAATAATCGAGTAGAAAAAGAGTGGTGGGAGACAATAAAACAGAATTTCTATGTATGATAATTATCGTACGCAGAAAGAATCGCGTGATAATACGGAGGTTATAATGCGAAAATTATTATATTTTATAGCATGCAGTAGTGTTATACTTTTTACTTCACCGAGTGTGTCGGTAGCCCAATATGATGCATCTCTTATGGAAGATGCACTTTATTCTGTTTTATTTCCAAAAATAAATAAAGCAATTGAAAAACAATATGGAAGTTTGAAACCTTATCAATGTCCTAAAATTATTAGTTTAAAAAAAGTGTATAGCGGTACATATTTATTTCAAGCAAGTATTGAAGTGACAAAGTATGAACGTGTTGCTGGGAAAATTGCTCCACCATTTGAGAAGGTAACGATTACATTTAATAACGAAGAAGGCGAATGGGAAGTAACAAAGGTATTAGTAAAGCGCTTACCAGACGATACGAAATTAAACTGCAAAAAAACAATATAAAAAATTGTTTGACAAATAAAATGGTCCTTTGGTATTGTTAATAGCAACAATTAGATGTTTGAAAATTAAATAGACTTACCTCATCTACTCTCAAAGGTAGAGGCCGCGATAGGAAAGAGTAAGCTATGGGAGATTTAATGGAATCTGTGATCATAGGTTGAAAGGGACTATTGCCGAAATATAAGAATAACCATCTTATTCATATATTGGGACTGCATTGAATAAATGTAGTACTGTCATAAGATTTATTTTATGGAGAGCTATTTGGAGATGTTGATGCGGTTTCTTATTTTGAGGAGATAACAACTCGTTTATTTTTTCAATATATATTTTTCCTAATAAGAAACGCGTGTGAACATTGTTCCGCGCGTTTTTTGTCTATCTAAAAGCGTGCTGCAATGAATAGAAGATTGGGGTTATGAGTTTTAGAGGAAATAAGGGAGGAATTTAAATGTATTTACACGGCACAAGCCGAATTAATGGGCAAGGACACTTAGAAATTGGAGGGTGCGATACGACGCAGCTAGCAAAGCAATACGGAACACCACTTTATGTATACGATGAAGAGTCTATTCGAGGAAAATGCCGAGCATTTCATCGTGCTTTTAAAGAAAGTGGTTTCTCTTATCAAGTAGCATATGCAAGCAAGGCGTTCTTGTGCATGGAGATGTGCCGAGTAGCTCGTGAAGAGAATATGTCATTAGACGTTGTCTCTGGGGGAGAATTATATACTGCGCTCCAAGCAGGATTTCCGGTATCACGTATTCATTTTCATGGAAATAATAAAACAGAAGAAGAAATAGTGATGGCTCTTCAGGCGAATATCGGTTGTTTTGTCGTAGATAACTTCTTTGAATTAGAAGTTTTACACGATTTAGCGATGCAACATGGGAAATTTGTGAACATATTAATTCGTGTAACGCCTGGAGTAGAGGCGCACACACATGAATATATTACGACAGGTCAAGATGATTCGAAATTTGGATTTGGCGTTTCAAACGGTCAAGCAATGCAGGCAATTGGATTTGCTTTACAAAAATCAAATTATAATGTGCTAGGGATCCATTCACATATTGGATCGCAAATATTTGAAACAGCTGGTTTTGTTCGAGCGATTGAAGTTCTTCGCCAATTTTTAGTAGAAGTGAGAGAGCAAACAAACTATGTAGTAAAAGTGTTAAATGTAGGCGGGGGATTTGGAATACGTTACACAGAGTCAGATACACCATTAACTCTTGAGACATATGTGCGAGCTGTAACAAGTGCAGTGAGAGAACAATTTACTGTATGTGAATATCCATTGCCAGAAATATGGGTTGAACCAGGCCGTAGCATTGTAGGTGATGCTGGGACAACACTTTATACAGTTGGATCTGTGAAAGATATTCCTGGTATTCGGAAATATGTATCAGTCGATGGTGGAATGACAGATAATTTAAGACCAGCTTTATATAGCGCGCGTTATGAAGCGATGTTAGCGAATCGAGGGAATGATGAGAATGAGGAACTCGTTTCGATTGCCGGGAAATGCTGTGAGAGTGGAGACATGTTGATTTGGGATATTCATTTACCGAAAGTCGTTGCTTCTGATTTACTAGCAGTTTCCTGTACAGGAGCATACGGGTACTCGATGGCGAATAATTACAATCGGATTCGAAGACCAGCCGTTGTCTTTGCAAAAGGCGGAACATCGCAAGTAGTTGTGGAACGCGAAACATATGAAAATATTATTGGGAACGATCGCATACGTATTAAAGAACTTGTCTAAATAGGAAAAGGAGTTGTTCGTATGGGCAATTCCTTTTTTATAAAATAAAATAATTAAAATATATCGGAAAACTAGGATTGAAAAAAATCAGAATTGTGATAAAATACAAATACAAAGCTTATCAAGAGAAGCGGAGGGAACTGGCCCGAAGAAGCTCGGCAACCTGCTTATAGAAAGCAAGGTGCTAAATCCAGCAAAATGGGATCCATTTTGAAAGATAAGGTAAAATATATTACCGAACAGTCTTTTCGAAATGGGAAAGATTTTTTTTATGAATAAAAAGGGGGGGCTGTTCGCGTGAGTGTACGGGAACATTTTGATGAAGTATCCGAGAAGATTGAAGCGATGCTTGCTGATATGAAATATGGTTCAATTACAATTGTTGTGCAAGATGGAAAAGTAATTCAGTTAGAGAAAAGTGAAAAAGTACGTTTAAAGTGAAAAGCGCTGACTAGAAAAACTAGAGGCGGTTTTAACCTATTTTCATTAGGTTAAAACCGTCTTTTTGCTTTTACAGGGGGAAAAAACATGTTGACGTATGAAACGTGGGAAGAAAATGTTGTTTCATTCTCGGAAGAAGACGAAACAAAAGGCGCGCTATCAGTATTAAAGTGGGCTTATGGAGAGTATAAAGATGAAATTGTCTACGCATGTAGCTTTGGGGTGGAAGGTATGGTATTGCTGCACCTTATAAACCAAGTAAATCCATATGCTAAAGTCGTATTTTTAGATACAAATGTTCATTTTCAAGAAACGTATGAATTAATTCGGAAAGTGCGGGAAAGATTTCCTTCATTGAATATTATAGAAAAACAGCCAGAACTTACACTTGATGAACAGGCGAAGTTGCATGGTGAAAAACTGTGGGAGAGCAATCCGAATCTTTGTTGTAAGATTAGAAAAATTTTACCTTTAGAAAAATCATTAGTCGTGGAAAAAGCATGGATATCGGGCTTAAGAAGGGAACAATCAGAAACACGTAAGCATACAAAGTTTATAAATCAAGATCATCGTTTTCAATCTATTAAAGTTTGTCCACTCATTCATTGGACGTGGAAAGAAGTTTGGCGATATGTATACAAACATAGCTTGCCGTATAACCCGTTGCATGATGTTGGCTATCCAAGTATTGGGTGTGAGAAATGTACGTTACCTGTAGGGGATGGTGGCGATTCAAGAGATGGTAGATGGGCTGGAAAAGTGAAAACTGAATGTGGTCTTCATTACCAATAAGATGAATCTTGAAATAAAGCTAAGAGAGGATATAGAAAAATGAGCATAGTAAACGAATTAGTAAACCGTATAGATGAGACATATGACGTATCACAAATTGAAAAAGAAATTAAATTAGACAATATTGCGTTAAGTGATTTAGAACTATTGGCGACAGGTGGATATAGCCCCCTTACTGGTTTTTTAGGGAAGGAAGATTATGATTCAGTTGTAGAAACGCTTCGTTTAGCAAATGGTAGTGTGTGGAGTATACCAATTACATTACCTGTAACAGAAAAAGTCGCAGAAAGCCTGAAAGTTGGAGAGGAAGTAAAGCTTGTCAACAATGGAAATATATACGGTGTCATTCAAATAGAAGATATTTTTGTACCAGATAAAGAAAAAGAAGCGTTACTTGTATATAAAACAACGGATGAGGCTCACCCAGGAGTGAAAAAATTATATGAACGACCAAACGTTTACGTTGGAGGAACTATTATTCTAACAAAACGCTTTGAAAATAATCAATTTCCTTCTTATCATTTAGACCCAATTGAAACGAGGGAAGCATTTAAAAAACGTGGGTGGAAAACAGTGGTCGGATTTCAAACGAGAAACCCGGTACATCGTGCCCATGAGTATATCCAAAAGTCTGCTCTTGAAATTGTAGATGGTCTCTTTTTAAATCCGCTCGTTGGAGAAACGAAATCGGATGATATTCCTGCTGATGTAAGAATAGAAAGCTATGAAGTACTCCTTCAAAACTATTATCCGAAAAATCGTGTCTTTTTAAGTGTATTTCCTGCTGCAATGCGTTACGCAGGACCAAGGGAAGCGATATTTCATGCGTTAGTAAGAAAGAATTTTGGATGTACCCACTTTATTGTAGGGCGTGATCATGCTGGAGTAGGAGATTATTACGGAACATACGAAGCGCAAGAAATTTTCACGAATTTTACGATAGAAGAGTTAGGAATTACACCACTATTCTTTGAACATAGTTTTTACTGCACGAAATGTGAAGCGATGGCTTCAACGAAAACATGTCCGCACGGAAAAGAAGATCATGTTATTTTATCGGGTACAAAAGTAAGAGAATTATTAAGAAACGGTGAGATTCCGCCAAGTACATTTAGTCGTAAAGAAGTAGTGGAAGTGCTAATTAAAGGATTGAAAAAAGAAGTAGTAACAGAATAGGGAGAGAACGAGATGGATACGAATATTACTTGGCATACAGCTTCGGTTTCAAAAGATGAGAGAAGAGCGAAGAATGGACATCATAGTTTTGTAATTTGGTTTACTGGTTTATCAGCTTCGGGTAAATCTACAGTAGCGAATGCGGTCGCTCGTAAACTGTTTGAAAAGAATATTGGAAATTATGTGCTGGATGGGGATAACATTCGCCACGGTTTAAATAAAGACTTAGGATTTTCTGAAAGTGATCGCATGGAAAATATAAGACGTATTGGCGAAGTGGCAAAGTTATTTGTAGATCAAGGAGCAGTTGTCCTTACAGCATTTATTTCACCATTTCGAGTAGACCGCAAACAAGTAAGAGATTTATTAGCGGCAGATGAATTTATTGAAATTTTTGTGAAGTGTCCGATTGAAGAGTGTGAGAAACGTGATCCGAAAGGGCTTTATAAAAAGGCAAGGAAAGGTGACATTAAGGATTTCACAGGTATTGATTCGCCTTATGAAGAGCCAGCACAAGCGGAATTAATTGTAGAAACGCACAAATATTCTATTGAAGAATGTGCGGAACAAATCGTGAAGTATTTACAAGAGCGTAGTTTTATATAGGGGGATAAACAATGAGTTATGAAAAAGTATGGGCTAACAATGAAAAATTAAATCAGACGGAGAAAAATAAATTAGAAAAAGATGGCTTAGAAATTTTTAATGATATTCCTTACTATGCGGAAAATGGATTCGAATCTATTCCAAAAGAAGAGTGGGATGCCTTTAAATGGGCAGGATTGTATTTACAACGTCCAAAAGAAGCTGGTTATTTTATGATGCGGGTAAATATTCCGTCAGGGATTATTACAAATGCACAGGCAGAAGTGCTTGCTTCTATCGCTGAAGATTATGGACGTGATGTAATAGATATTACGACGAGACAAGCGATTCAGTTTCACTGGTTAGAAATTCAGCAAATTCCAGATATTTTTAATAGATTAGCGAGAGTTGGATTGTCTTCAGCTGGAGCGTGTGGTGATATAACGCGTAATATTACAGGTAATCCGCTTGCTGGCATTGATGCAAATGAATTATTTGATACAACGCATATTGTAAAAGAAGTATACGATTACTTCCAGCATAATGAAGAGTTTTCTAATTTACCACGTAAATTTAAAATGTCTATTAGTTCTAATATTTATAACTCAGCAAACGCAGAGATTAACTGTGTTGCATTTACACCTGCTACGAAAGAAATAGATGGTGAGAAAAAAGTTGGTTTTCATATAAAAGTAGGTGGAGGATTATCAGCCCGTCCGTATTTAGCTGAGGAATTAGATGTATTCGTTTTACCAGAAGAAGTGAAGGCGGTGGCGATTGCAATTGCTACTATATTCCGTGATTTTGGATATCGTGAGAAACGTCATTTAGCGCGTTTGAAATTTCTTGTTGCGGACTGGGGAGCAGAGAAATTTAAGGAGAAACTAATAGAGTATACAGGGCCTTTACAAAGTAAAGGGGAAAGTGCACTCAAAGGATGGAATGCAGGCTATTTTTATGGTGTTCAAGACCAAAAACAAGAGGGATTAAAATATGTAGGTTTTAATGTACCGGTAGGTCGTTTACATGCAGAAGAAATGTTTGAGGTTGCAAGAATCGCAAAGCAATATGGAAATGGACAAATTCGTACATGTAATTCACAAAATTTCATTATTCCGAACGTTCCTCCGGAAAATGTAAAAGGATTACTTAGTGAACCGCTGTTTGAAGCGATATCTGCAAGCCCGAAATCATTTATTGGTCATGCGGTTTCATGTACCGGTATTGAATATTGTAATCTTGCACTAGTAGAAACGAAAGAAAGATTACGTCAAATTGCAGAATACTTAGATACACAAATTGCACTCGATGTTCCAGTTCGAATTCATATGGTAGGCTGCCCGAATTCATGTGGTCAACGTCAAATTGCTGACATTGGGTTACAAGGGGTGAAAATGAAAACGAAGGAAAAAGGCATTGTTGAAGCGTTTGAAATATACGTAGGTGGAACATTGTTAGATGGCGGTGCCTACAATCAAAAGTTAAAAGGAAAAATAGATGGCGAGGATCTACCTGATGTACTTGCATCATTTATAAGTTATTTCAAAGAGAATAAATTACCAGCCGAGACATTTTATGATTTTGTAGGTCGTGTTGGTGTAGATACATTACAAATAGCGTTAAATAACGTGTTAGAAGAAGTCATAGCGTCTTAGGAGGGACGATATGGATTTATATCGATTTGAAGCTGTATTAGTGAGTGATATTGTTCCGATAGTTGTTGTTGCTCAAAGTGAAGAACAGGCATTTAAGCTTGCGGAGATTGAGCTTGAAAAGCATTTTTTACCGTTGCCAGAGGTAAAAGAGATTTCTTTGTTTGAAAAAAAGAAGATTCGAAAAGGTGCGGCATTTGTTATTCATGAGTAGAGATCAGTAATACGAAAAAATAAAAACTTCCATTCTTATATACGAATGGAAGTTTCATTTTAATAGAAGAAATGAGGAGAGATGATGGGAAAGGTTTATATTGTTGGAGCGGGTCCTGGCGATCCAGATTTAATTACTGTTAAAGGGTTGAAATGTATTGAGAAGGCAGATGTTATTTTATACGACCGACTTGTGAATAAAGAGCTGCTTTCACACGCAAAGCCTGACGCGGATTTAATTTATTGTGGAAAACTCCCGAATTATCACACGATGAAGCAAGAGACAATTAACACGTTTCTTATTAAGTATGCGAAAAAAGGAAAAGTTGTAACGAGGCTTAAGGGCGGCGATCCATTTGTGTTTGGTAGAGGGGGAGAAGAAGCTGAAGCATTAGCAAAGCAAGGTGTACCATTTGAAATCATTCCTGGTATTTCAGCTGGAATAGCTGCTCCTGCTTATGCGGGCATTCCAGTGACGCACCGTGATGCAAGTGCAAGTTTTGCTATTGTGACTGGGCATAGGAAAGAAGGTGCTGAAGAAGAAGTGAAATGGGAGAGTTTAGCGAAAGGTGTAGAGACTTTAGCGGTATATATGGGGGTTAGTAATTTGCCCTACATATGTGAGCAACTTATGAAGCATGGAAAAGATAAAAGTACGCCAGCTGCTATTATTGAGCAGGGGACGACGTCTATGCAACGCACAGTTGTTGGAACGTTAGGGACAATTGTAGATGTTGCGAAAAAAGAGCAAATTCAAAATCCGAGTATGATTGTAATTGGAGAGGTTGTCCGTTTTAGAGAAAAAATTCATTGGTTTGAGAAGCAGACAGAAAATGCTTATCAAGTAAGTGGAGTGTTGTAAAATGAAAGCCGTCTTATATATATGTCATGGAAGTCGTTTGAAGACAGCGAAAGAAGAGGCGATTCAATTTATTACATCGTGTATGAGCCGTATAGAAGCGACTATTCAAGAAGTTTGTTTTTTAGAGTTAGCGAATCCTTCTATTGAAGATGGTTTTCGTACATGTGTGAAGCGTGGGGCCACTGAGATTATTGCTATCCCTGTTTTTTTATTAGCGGCAGGGCATGTAAAAAAAGATATCCCTTTTGAATTGGAAAAATTAACTAATCAATTTTCGGATGTTAAAGTGACCTATGGTAATCCGTTTGGTGTATCAGAAACACTTGTTAAATCGGTGTATAGCGGAAGTGGCATCGAACAGGAAGATAAAAATGAAGTGACGTTACTTCTTGTTGCAAGAGGGAGCAGTGATCCTGAAGTATTAAGAGATATAAACTGGATTGCTTCTTTATTTCAAACAAAAGAGAAGGTTAAAAAAGTAGAAGTTTGTTATTTAGCGGCTGCAGAGCCAAAATTTGAGGAGAAGTTAAAGGAAGTTGTAGAACAAAAAGAAAAGAACATCGTTGTACTGCCTTACTTGTTATTTACAGGTTTACTTATGAAACATATTGAGAAAGAAGTGCGCCAATATGAATTGGGAGAGATAAAAATCAGTCCATATTTAGGGAAGAATGAAGCGTTTCAAGATATGTTAATTCAGAAAACGACGGAGTTATTGAAAGGAGATCAGTATGTATCCACTTACAGTGCGAGTTAATGAGAAACGCGTTGTTGTTATTGGTGGGGGAAAAGTTGCAGGATTTAAAATTATTCCTTTACTCAAACAGGGTGCGGATATAGTTGTGATCAGTCCAGAATTAGATGCGAATTTAGTAAAACTTGTGGAAGAAAAGAAAATTCGTTGGTATCAAAGAGAATATGAGAAAAGTGATATTAAAAGTGCTTTTTTAGTTGTTGCAGCGAGTAGTGATTCAATATTAAATGAACAAGTTGCTGAAGATGCCGCCGAGAATCAATTAGTAAATGTTATTACAAATCCGGAAAGTGGTAATGTTCATTTTCCGGCAGCAATTCATCGTGGTTTACTTAATATAGCAGTTTCTACTGGGGGAGCGAGCCCTAAGCTCGCAAAAAAAATTCGAGATGAGATTGCAAATAAATATGATGAGACATATGAATCGTATTTAGATTTTTTATATGAAGTAAGGGTGAAGTTAAAAGATTTACAGTTAGAAAAGAGAGAGCGAAATATATTGCTTCAAGAAGTGTTGAAATCAGTATATGTGCAAAACGAGGGGAAAAGAGAAAGTTTTTTACGAGAATTAGAGGAAAAGGTTTTAAAATAATAAAAGATAAAGTGAGCTTTACAAATATAAAAATATAATTTATAATCACAAGTAACTTCAATAGATAAAATCGATGAGCAAGAAGAGTACGTATATTTGATGCGTTCAGAGAGCTGGGGTTAGGTGGGAGCCCGGTACGATAAAATATACAGAATGGGCTTGCGAGAGGTATGTTGAACATTGTAGTAGGCAACCCGGGTTCCGCCGTTAAAAGGATAGAGTATCGGAATTATTCCTGTACTTGAACAAGTGGGATTTATCAATCCAATTGAGGTGGTACCACGGTATTTATATTACATATATCGTCCTCTACATGCATATTTGCGTGTAGGGGACTTTTTTATTTTCTAAAGGAGGTGTGCGAGTATGAAATGAAAGTGTATAATTAACAAAAGTTTAAATATTCAGAAAAGGAGAATTTATGATGAAAGAAACACAGCAATGGACGTCGAAAATAGGCTTTGTACTCGCAGCAGCCGGAGCCGCAGTAGGTCTTGGTGCGATATGGAAATTTCCATATGTTGCAGGTAATGGCGGGGGAGGCGCATTCTTCCTTGTATTTTTACTATTAACTTTATTTATAGGTATGCCTCTTTTAATAGCGGAGTTTGTTATTGGACGTAGCACGCAAAAAGAGGCCGTTACAGCTTATAAAGTACTAGTGCCAAATAGCAAAGTATATCCTTGGATTGGTCGTATGGGAGTTGTTACTTGTTTTAGTGTACTATCTTTTTATAGTGTTGTAGGTGGATGGATTTTACTTTATTTATATTATAGTGTGACAGGAAGTTTCTGGAATAGAGCAGCTGATTATGGACAATTGTTCGGTGAAACGATTTCAAATCCGTTAAGTGCGATTGGAGCACAATTTATCTTTATGCTTTGTACAATTTTTGTCGTAAGTAAAGGTGTAGAGAAAGGTATAGAAAAGGCAAGTAAGTACATGATGCCGCTATTATTTATTTTATTTATTGCGATTATTGTTCGTGCGTTAACACTCGATGGTGCTTTTGCTGGAGTAGAGTTCTTCTTAAAGCCAGATTTTTCAAAGCTTACAGCAGATACGATTTTATACGCGATGGGACAATCTTTCTTCTCACTAACAGTAGGTGCCTCAGTAATGGTCACGTATAGTTCGTATTTAAAGAAAGAGGAACATTTAGCGAAATCAGCAACATCTATTGTAAGTTTAACTGTTTTTGTTACAGTACTTGCAGGATTAGCAATTTTCCCAGCGATTTTCGCATTAGGAGTAAAACCAACTGAAGGACCAGGATTACTGTTTATCGTCCTTCCAGCAGTATTTGCAAAAATACCATTTGGTCAATTTTTCTTTATTATGTTTTTAATTTTATTCTTCTTTGCGACTTTAACATCAGCAATTTCAATGCTTGAAATTGTAGTAGCATCTGTTGCGAAAGGTAATGAGAAGAAGCGTCCGTCAGCATCATTATTAATCGGTATTCTTATTTTTGCAGTCGGTATTCCATCAGCTTTATCATTTGGGATTATGAGTGACGTGAAAATATTCGGGAAAACATTCTTTGATTTAGTTGACTTTTCGGTAAGTAACGTATTGCTGCCGTTAGGAGTACTAGCTATTTCATTATTTGTACCAAATAAAATGAGTAAAGAGTTATTGATGAAAGAATTAGAAGTGACGGAAACGAAGGGGAAAATGTTATTTAACATTTGGTTCTTCTTACTTCGTTATGTTATTCCGGTAACTGTAATAATTGTATTTTTAAATGCGATAGGTGTATTTAAAATGTTTGCATAAAAAAAGGCGGGGATCTCCCGTCTTTTTTTATGTGGATGTTGATGAGTGTAATAAACGATTATATGCTTTATAGGCTGTAGTGACTGCAAGGAATGAACCGATTAAAAATAATACTGAGCCGCCAAATGTAAATATCCGGCCAATATACGTCTCTCTAGCTTCTTCTATTTTTTGTTGTAATTGCGTATTCATATTGATCACCCCGTAAACTATAGGCATTTAGTTATAGTCTATGTAGAATGCCTATATTGTGTGAAGTGTAAATAAAAAACCTCGGTAGGCACCGAGGTTTTTTATAATCCGATATAAGGAGATGGGTCAACTGCGTTTGTCTTGCCGACATTCCATTCTCCAAGATGAAGTTCGAAGTGTAAATGTTGTCCGTATGATTGGCCCGTGTTCCCCATAAATCCAAGCTGATCGCCTTGTTTTACAGTTTGTCCATTCGATACAGAACGGCTATTCATATGAGCATATACTGTCGTATATGTTTTTCCGTTTATACGGTGAGATAAATACACTACGTTTCCGTAACTAGATGATAATTCTGAACGAATAACAACGCCATCTGCAGCGGCGATAATTGGAACCGTTCCCGAAGCAGCGATGTCAATTCCTTTATGATTATCTAAAGAACGTACACCAAATCCGGAAGTTTTTGATCCAGCTGCTGGTTTGATAAAGCCACCGATATTTGTATCATGTGGTGTTGGGGCCGCTTGAGTTGCTTGAGCAGATTTAGTAGCTTGTTGTTTGCGAGCCTCTTCTGCCTGGCGAGCTTCTTCCGCTTTACGAGCTTCTTCGGCACGTTTTTCTTCTTCAATTGCTTTTTGAACAGCTTGACGTTGATTTTCTAAAATGCCTTTGGATTCTTCTAATCCTTCAATCTCTGAATCTACTTTTGCTACTTTCGTATGTAGATCGTTAATAAGAGTTTGTTGCTGTTGTTGGTTATTTTGTAATTCTTGCTGTTTTTGTTCTAGTTTTTGTTCAGATTCTTTCAGTTGTTGTTCTTTTTTCTCAACAGCCTCTTTTTCTGACGTTACAGCATTTTGATCAGATGTTTGTTTTTTTACAATATCTGTATCGTTGTTTAATATTAAACTTACGGAGTACATATTATCAACAAGATCAGCGATGTTTGTAGAGTTTGTTAATACTTCTGTAATGATATTTGTACGCGGTTTTTCTTGCATAGATTGTAATCGTTGTTTAATAACTTCCTGACGTGTATCTATGTTTGTTTGTAATTGTTCTATATGTTTCTTTTTGTCAGTAATTACTTGTTGTGTTTTGCTAATTTCTTTTTTTGTATCGTTTAATTCAGTCTCGTTTTTATTAATGGAAGTAGTTAATTCATCGATTTTCTTCTGTAATTCTTGAATTTCTTTTTCTATTTGTTCTTTCTCGACTGATTTATTTTGTAAGTCACTTTGTTTGCCTTCTAATTCAGATTGAATGTTAGATAATTTATCTTGATTCGTTTCAGCGTATACGGGTGAAAGTAACGGGGAAGCAAAAATCGTTCCTGCTGCTAAAACACTAAACGCTGCAAATTTCTTTTTCATTGTTGTCTGACTCCTTTCCCTATGAATGTTATATATCATAAGAAGAAGGGTGTCTATCGTTGTAATCATAATGTAAAGAAAATTTTATAAAATTGCTAAGTTTTGTCGGAATTTATCATTTTTCAACTGTAATTGTCATAATGCTTACATTTTATTCATATGCACATAAAGGTAAATTTTGGGATTCATCTGTAAAATGAAGGAGGAAAGTAATCGTTTTTATGAGGTGAAATATTACTTGGAAAGCTAATAAAACACTAGTGAGGAATCGTTCTCATGTTAGGTTTTCTGACATGGGTCTGCTTTTTGTCAAGAAAATTATTTGTGTTCGGGCAAAGTTATTTTGTTGTCAGATTTTAATTTTTGATTTATGATTTTTAACAGGGACAAAATGTAGTGAATTGTCGAATAATATGTAATACTCTTAATTTCTTAGTTTTATAGAGATAGAATGAGAGATAGAGTGACACATCGAAGAGGGGGTTACAACAAATATGAAAAGAATAGGACTTGCATGGCAAATATTAATAGGACTTGCGCTTGGTATTGCGGTTGGTGCGATTTTCTTTGATAATCCAGCTGTTGTGAAGTACTTACAACCAATTGGTGATATTTTCATCCGATTAATTAAAATGATCGTTGTACCGATTGTTGTAGCAAGTATTGTTGTTGGGGTTGCTGGTGTTGGCGATGTTAAAAAACTAGGTCGACTAGGCGGAAAAACAATTCTTTACTTTGAAATTATTACAACAATTGCAATTATTGTTGGTCTATTAATAGCGAATATTTTCCAACCAGGAAAAGGCGTAAATATGGAGCAGTTAACAAAGACAGATATTTCGAAATATACACATACGACAGAGCAAGTACAAAGTCATTCATTTGCAGATACATTTGTAAATATTGTTCCAACGAACATTATGAAGTCGTTAGCTGACGGAGATATGCTTGCTATTATCTTCTTCTCTGTACTATTTGGTTTAGGTGTAGCAGCAATTGGTGAACGAGGAAGACCAGTTCTTCAATTTTTCCAAGGTGTAGCTGACGCAATGTTTTACGTAACAAACCAAGTTATGAAATTTGCACCATTTGGTGTGTTTGCACTAATTGGTGTTACAGTTTCTACATTTGGTCTTGCTTCATTAATTCCATTAGGGAAATTACTAATTGTCGTATATGGGGCAATGATTTTCTTCGTCGTAGTTGTCTTAGGACTTACAGCGAAAATATTTGGAATTAACATTTTCCAATTCTTTAAGATTTTAAAAGACGAGCTGATCTTAGCGTATTCTACAGCAAGCTCAGAAACAGTTTTACCAAAAATCATGGAGAAAATGGAGAAATTCGGTTGCCCGAAAGCAATTACATCTTTCGTTATTCCGACAGGTTATTCATTTAACTTAGATGGATCAACTTTATATCAAGCAATTGCGGCTATTTTCTTAGCGCAAATGTACGGTATTGATTTATCTATTACACAACAAATTACATTATTGCTTGTATTAATGGTTACATCAAAAGGTATCGCAGGTGTACCGGGCGTATCATTCGTTGTATTATTAGCGACACTTGGTACAGTAGGTATTCCACCTGAAGGCTTAGCGTTCATTGCTGGTATTGACCGTATTTTAGATATGGCTCGTACAGCAGTTAACGTTGTAGGAAACTCTTTAGCAGCTGTAGTTATGTCTAAGTGGGAAGGTCAATATGACGCTGAAAAAGGACAAGCTTATTTAAAAGAGATTTCTGAAAAGGGTCAAGCGGCTTAATTATAATATGAACAAGCTCTCACATAATATGTGGGAGCTTTTCTGTATATAGAAGAGGAGCAGACATAATGAAACGAAAATATGGTGACGGTTCTTCGTGGAAGAGGCTAATAGAAAAGAGTTATACGGTTAAGCAAGTGGAAGAGGGAATGCTCGGAATACTGGATATAAAAAAGGTGAGAGAGCCTAGTTGTAAAGAATATGATGGTGAAGAACTTTGTATTGCAGCGGATCAGTATACGTGGGTTCAATATTTTATAGAAGGGAAAAACTTTGCGATTACCGCTATGTTAGATGATCAGAAAAAATTAGTGCAATATTATATCGATGTGGCGAAAGAATATAAAATAGACGATCGTGGTTTACCGTATTTTGATGATTTATATTTAGATGTAGTATTATTACCTAGCGGTAAGGTGTATGTATTAGATGAAGAGGAGCTAGAGGATGCTTATAAAAGTGTCGATGTCACGAAGGAAGAGTATGAGTTAGCTTGGTACACTACGAAATGGATATTAGCAGCAATAAAAAATAATGAATTTTATTGGATTTCAATGTTGAAAGAAGAAATAGAAAAGTTAAAATGATTGTTGTATTCGAATTTTTGTATAATTACCAAAAAAATCTATACAAAAAATAATTGACTTTTGTTTTGTAAGCGAGTAAAGTTAGGAAAGAAATTATTATTAAAAAATAAATATGAAACCTTCTTATAAAGAGAGGCGGAGGGACTGGCCCTACGATGCCTCGGCAGCGGACTCGATTTCAGAGTGCTGTGCCAAATCCAGCAAGCGTGTGCTTGAAAGATGAGAAGAGTGTTTCTTATAGATGTATAAGACCTCTTCTCATCGGAAGAGGTCTTTTGTTATTCATTAGAAAAAGGTTGAAACTAGGGAGAGATGATACTTTGAAAGAAACGAGAGGAAATGGTTTAGCTTTATTACCACTTGGGATATTTTTGGCGCTATTTATTGGTTCTGGAATTATTACAGGTGATTTCTATAAATTGCCGATACTTGTAGCGATCTCAATTGCTGTAGGAGTCGCTTTAATGATGAATCGTAAAGAAAGTTTTAATGTGAAAGTAGAGCGGTTCGCTAAAGGTGCAGGAAATCCGGATATTATGATTATGGTATTAATTTTTGTGCTTGCAGGTGCATTTTCTGAAACTGCTAAAGGAATGGGCGGAGTAGACTCAACTGTTAATTTAGCATTAACTATTTTACCGCCAGGATTTATCGTAGCTGGAATCTTTGTTATTGGTGCATTTATTTCATTAGCGATGGGAACTTCAATGGGAACAATTGCAGCATTAGCGCCGATTGCTGTAGGTATTAGTGGTCAAACTGATATCTCAATTGCGCTTGCAATGGCTACTGTTGTTGGCGGAGCGATGTTTGGTGATAATTTATCATTTATTTCAGATACAACAATCGCAGCTGTTCGTTCACAAGGAACAGAAATGAAAGATAAGTTTAAAACGAACTTTTTAATTGTGTTACCAGCGGCTATTATTACAATTGTACTATTAGTAATAGTTACTTCAGGGAGTGACACGCAGATTAAAGCACATAGCTTTGATTGGATAAAGATTTTACCGTACGCAGGAGTACTGATTACAGCGCTACTTGGCTGGAATGTACTTATTGTATTAACTGGTGGAACTGTACTATCTGGTGTTATCGGTCTTATAGATGGAAGTTACACGTTAGAAAGTTTCTTTAAAAGTGTAACGACTGGAATGGGCGGTATGATGGAGTTAGTATTACTTGCTATATTAATTGGCGGTATGGTTGAATTAATCCAATATAATGGTGGTATTCAATATTTAATGAATGTATTAACACGTAATATTCGTTCGAAAAAAGGAGCGGAATTTGGTATTGCTGGTTTAGTGAGTATGACGAATATGTGTACAGCGAATAATACAATTTCAATTATTTTTACAGGCCCGCTTGCAAAAAATATTGCAGATCAATATGAAATAGACCCTCGTAAATCAGCGAGTGTATTAGATCTTTTCTCATGTTGTGTGCAAGGATTGATTCCGTACGGTGCCCAAATGTTAACGGCAGCAGGATTTGCAGCGTTATCTCCAGTTGAATTGTTACCGTATGCGTTTTATCCAATTTTAGTTGGAGTATGTGGGATTGTTTCTATTTTAATTGGGTTTCCAAGGTTTTCGAAAGTAGCTAAGAAAAAAGAGTATCATAAAACTGCTTAATTTAATATGAATGTTAGTAATTAAAAAACGTGCAGAGAATAGACTCTGCACGTTTTTTTTGCGTAAAGGGCTGAATATGACTCGGTCTTAAGTCTGAGTTAAAAACGGTTCTTAAGCTCGTTATGGAAAGATGAAAAAATAGTTAAGATAAGAGTATCAAATCGAAGGGAGGCAAGCACAAGATGAAACAATTTCTAGCGTTTATCGCAGCCGGTATTTTGGCTTTAATTGCTCTTGGTAGTCTTGCTGGTATTGTAGGATTCGCAATCGGAGCAGGAGTTGTATATTGGAGCTATAAATCATTTGTGCGAGCTAAATCATTTTTTGGAAAGTTAGCTTGGGGTATTGTTGGTTTAATCGGTTTATCCATTGCACTTTCTCATTCGCCAGCATTAATCGGTATCGCTGCTTTAGTGGTTTTATACTACGGATACCGTGAGTGGAAAAAAGAAAAAGATGTAGTTGTTCAATCTGCTCCAGAAAGTTCTAAATCATATAGCAACTTTGAAGATGAGTGGAACAAATTAATGAAAAACTAAAACAATAAATCAAATTATAATTAAAGTAGAAGAGAGGAAGATTTATAATGAAACAATCTTTATTCGGACGTGTACGCGATGCAATTTTAGCTGATTTTCATAACGTGTTAGATGAGAAGGAAAGAAAAAATCCAATTGCGATGTTAAACCAATATTTACGTGATAGTGAGCGTGAAATAACAAAAATTGAGAAGTTAATTGAGCGTCATAAAACATTAAAATCTAACTTTGCTCGTGAGCTTGAGCAAGCACGTTATTTCGTTAATAAAAGATCAAAGCAAGCTATCATTGCTCAAGAAGCAGGTGAATTACAATTGCACGAACGTGCGTTAGAAGAGGTAGCTTATTATGAAGGGCAAGTAACTCGATTAGAAGAAATGTATGCAGGTGTTGTAGAGCAAATTGATGAGTTAGAGCGTCGTCTTTCTGAAATGAAAAATAAATTAAAAGAAATGCACGCAAAGCGTATGGAACTAATGGCACGTGAAAATATGGCACATGCAAATCGTCGTATGAATACTGCGATGCATAAAATGGATGAAAATAATCCATTCTTACGATTTGAAGAGATTGAAGATCATATTCGTGACTTAGAAACTCTTATGAATGAAGAGCATGAGCGTGACACATTTGATATGAAAATTGCAAAACTTGAGCGTGAAATGAAAGAAAAGAATGATGTATCGTTAACGAAAGAGTTAACAAAATAATAGTAGTATATTATAAAACAGGCTTATGATATAGTGATAGGAGAAAAGGTGTTGGAAAGCAATGCCTTTTCTTCTATGTATATGTGACAAGAAGGGGGGAGCTGAAATGAAGAAACATTTTTCAAAGACACAATTAATGGGGATGCTCCTCATCATATTTGGGTTCGGTCTTTTTCTTGATATGATACTTGGACATTTTGAACCAGGTGGTCTCATTTTTGCATTTATTATGCTTATGTTTGGAAGGCATTATCGTAAAAAGAATCGTTATGTACGGGGAAATGTATTTTTATTTGTTGGTGGTATCGTATTTTTATTCTTCTTATTTTCATCAGCAGCATTTGTTCTTGTCGTATTTGCTTGTTTAGCTTTAATTGGTTATCAATTGATTCAACAAGGGCATCAGCAAAAAGCAATGAAGGTTGAAATTAAAGAAAAAGGGATGATAGACGAAGAGAAGCAAATATATCGTACAGAACCATATTTAAAAAATATGTTTGTAGGCAATGTGCGAATGATGGATCATATTTATGAACTTGAGGATATTAATGTTCAATATGGTGCTTGTGATGTGGAAATAGATTTAACAACTGCTATGATTCCAGAAGGGGAAACGGTAATTGTTATTCGAGGTGTCGTTGGTAATATTCGTTTATATGTGCCATATGATATTGAACTTTCTTTAAATCATTCTGTTATTGTCGGGCGTGTGCTCTTGCCAGGTCATGAAGAGACAGGGTTTAACCGCAATGTTACATTTAGAACAGAGCAGTATAAAGAGGCTCCTCGACGTATTAAAATTATTTCTTCGCTTGTCGTAGGCGACACGGAAGTGAGGAAAGTATAATGAAGAAACAAAAAAATATTTCGTGGATGTATATTCGTTATTCTATGTTGTCCTCTGTTAGTATCGCACTCATTTGTACAATTGTATATGTATGGAAAAGCGAGCAACAAGTGTATGATTTATTATGGAAGGAATCCATCGCTTCTGTTCCAATTGGCTTGTTTATTATGACTACAAGTTTACTTATCGGGGGAATTGTAGGATATGCAATCGGTTACTATATAGAGCAGCGTATACAAGGATTAAATACGTTTCTATTTGAAGTAGAGCGAGGGAATTTTCCGAGCGATGTTTCGTTTACTGCAGATGATGAATTTCATGAAGTGGAACGAAAAGTAATCGTTCTGGCTCGTCGATTAGAGGAGCAAGCTGGACTCTTTCAAAAAGTAACGAATGAACGAGCTCATTGGAATGAAGAGATGAGACAAGAAGCGATTTCTCAAGAAAGGCATCGTTTAGCAAGGGAGTTGCATGATTCAGTAAGTCAGCAGCTTTTCGCAATGTCGATGATGATGTCAGCGATTAATGAACAAATAACTGAATTTCCAGATGTGACAAAAAAACAATTGCAACTTGTTGAAAATATGGTTGTAAATGCTCAATCAGAAATGAGAGCATTGCTCCTTCATTTACGTCCTGTACAATTGGAAGGTAAGAAACTGACAGAAGGTATAGAGGAATTATTAACGGAATTATCGCGAAAACAACATATGAAAATTGAATGGCTTATTGAGCCAATAGAATTAAAAAAAGGTGTAGAAGATCATTTATTCCGTATTGTGCAAGAGGCGCTATCAAACACGTTGCGACACGCGAAGGCAAAGAAAACAGAAGTGCGCCTTCGAAAAATTGATCAATATGCGATTTTAAAAATCATTGATGACGGCGTTGGGTTTGAAGTAGGGGTTAATAAGGCTGGTTCATATGGCCTAAGATCGATGCAAGAGCGTGTTCATGAAATTGGTGGGACACTTAAGGTACTTAGTTTCCCGGCCAAAGGTACACAAATAGAAGTAAAAGTACCGATTATGATTGAGAGAGGGGGAGAAGTATGATAAAAGTATTGCTTGTCGATGATCATGAAATGGTTCGTATGGGTGTATCGGCATATTTATCTACACAGCCAGATATTGAAGTAGTAGGGGAAGCTGAGAATGGAAGAAAAGGATCACAATTAGCATTGCAATTAAGGCCGGATATTATTTTAATGGACCTTGTTATGGATGAGATGGACGGTGTCGAAGCAACACGTGCTATTATTCAAGAATGGCCAGAAGCAAAAATTGTAGTTGTAACAAGCTTTTTAGATGACGAAAAATTGTATCCTGTTATTGAGGCTGGGGCGACCAGCTACTTATTAAAAACATCAAGAGCAAGTGATATTGCTGATGCTGTACGAGCTACTTATGATGGAGAAACAGTATTAGAGCCGAAAGTTACCGGGAAAATGATGTCCCGTATGCGTCAAAAGAAAGAGCAACCTTTGCATGATGATTTAACGGAAAGAGAGTTTGAGATTTTGTTATTAATTGCAGAGGGAAAAAGTAATCAAGAGATTGCGGACGAGTTATTTATTGCACTGAAAACGGTAAAGACACATGTGAGTAATATATTAAATAAATTGAATGTAAGTGACCGTACTCAGGCGGTTATTTATGCATTTAGGCATCAATTAACGAAGTGATAAAGTGAAACTTTAATTGGCGGGGAATTCCTCGCTGATTATTGGCTCGATACAATATAGATTTGGTGTTAAAACAATTGAATGTTTTTATTGACGATAAATAATGTAAGCGTTATCATTGAGGTGTTAACAGTACATATAAAGGGGAGAATGTATATGTTAGTTCAAACTATATTCGGAATGGATCAGTCTAAAAAATTAGGGGATTATGTGAACGCATTACAAGCGCTTTGTGAACGATATAATGTTGAAACAGATAAAATTGCGATTATTGAGGCAACAGAGGAATACTATTTATTTTTAGTAAAGCAAGAAGAGCGCTATGATGTTGTCAAGGTAGAAACAGTTGATACGAATATTGAATATTATACGAAGGCTTATAAAATAAGCAGTTTTAATCATGCTGCGTATCAAATATAAAAAAACTCCCTTTTGGGAGTTTTTTTAGGAGGCTTTTACTTCGTGAGATTCGGTTACTAATGGAACTTTTTTCGTACCGCTTAACTTAGCCATTGCAAGACCAATAAGAGCTCCTACTAATGCTGGTATTAGCCAGCCGATTCCTTCATTATATAAAGGGATAAATTCAAAATATGGTGTGATAAATGCAACTGAAATACCACCTTGTTTTAATCCATCAAATACGCTCACTACAGCTGCTCCAATTAAAGCACCTACATAAACAGAGCGATATCCACCGAAGTATTTATGAAGTAATGATAGTAGTACGAGTACAATCGCAATTGGATACACAACAAGTAGAATTGGAACAGAGATTGCGATAATTTTCGTTAAACCTAAGTTGGCAACTAGTAATCCTAATGCGCAAATGATACTCGCGAACGTTTTGTATGAAAATGTAGTCAATAATGTTGAAAAATATTGGCTGCACGCAGATACGAGTCCAACGCATGTCGTTAAACAAGCGAGTGTAACGATAAGAGATAATAGGAGCAAACCGTATGGACCGAATAATTGTTGTACGATAACAGTAAGTAGCTGTCCGCCATTTTTTGCATATCCGAGCGAGACGCTAGTTGCTCCAAGCCAGCCGAGTGCACCGTATACAAGTACGAGCCCTGTAGCGGCAATAAGCCCTGCTTTTGCTGTGGCGATGGCAATGGACTTACGATCATTCACACCTTTAGAGCGAATTGCATTTACAACGATAATTCCGAATGCAAGTGCTGAAATAGTGTCCATTGTTAAGTAGCCTTCCATAAAGCCTTTGAAGATTGGAGAAGTTTGATACTCTTGCATTGCTGGTCCTGATTGCCCAAGTGGTGTAAATACACTTTTAACAAACAATAAGAAAATAGAGAGTAATAAAATAGGTGTTAATACATTTCCAATACGATCAACAAGTTTAGATGGATTCAAACTCAGCCAAAATACGATAGTAAAGAAGATGATTGTATATACAAATAGCACTAGGCTGCTAGAGCGGATTGTTTCTGGTAAGAAAGAACTAACCCCCATTTCATAAGCGACATTTGCAACACGTGGGATGCCCATAGATGGACCGATAGCAATGTATACAATTACTGTAAAGAAAATTCCGAATAATGGATGAACATGACTTGCAAGTTGCTGCATTCCATTTCCAGATAGAGAAATTGCGATAACAGTTAGTAGTGGTAAGCCAACTCCTGTTAGTAAAAATCCAATCATTGCTGGCCAAAAGTTTTCACCTGCATTTTGGCCAAGCATGGGAGGGAAAATTAAATTACCTGCCCCAAAAAATAAAGAAAATAGCATAAGACCCGTGAAAAAAATATGTTTTTTTGATACAGTGTTCATTGTTTTTCCTCCTTTTTTATTCATTTGTAAGAACACAAAAAACTCGTCCCTAAAGAAAGGGACGAGTTATATTTACCCGCGATACCACCCTAATTTACACATGTAGAAATAAATCTATATGTATACGGCTTTGCAACGTACAACATGATACGTGTTCCTTGTAACGGGGGACGGCCGGTAAGAACTTACTGTAACATTCGGTTCTACTTCTCGGAGATGATTTTCGGTTACGCGCTGAACGTTGGCTTTCAGCAAATCGCCAACTCTCTGGGGAACAGTTCTATAACGTACTCGTTCTCGTCAATGAATTTTTATTCAAGTATTCTGACAGTATTGTTGCATGTTTTTTTTAGAAAGTCAATATGTTTTTTGAAAGATATATTTATATACGGAAATATCGAAAGTGATATTCGTTGTTGTAAAGGAAATGATGAATTGTAAAATGGTAGTGAAAATTTGCGGAGAATTGTAAATTTTATAGAGAAAATTGATATTTATAGGAGTGAAGAAGGGATTGTTTGAATTTATAGAGAATAATACAACAATCCACTTGCTGGAAAGAACAAACCAAAAGAGGTGACTGAAATGCTTGCGATGGGAGTATTATTTGGCATTATTGCTATAATTGGTTTTATGTGGTTATATTATTCGCGTTCGTTTAAACAAGCAGAAGTTTTACTCTTTCAAAAAGGTAGTTTGTTGACAAATCAGTCTAGATATTTAGTATGTCCGAAGTGTGGAAGTGCACAGGCCAGAAGTGGAGGATATCAAGAGTGTTGCAAAATTAGATTATGAAAGAAAGGAAGCCTCACATTATTTTGTGAGGCTTCCTTTCTTACAACTTCATGGCGCTCCAAATTGTCCATCGATCTCTTTCAATAATAGGAGAGACGTTTTGTAATGCGGTCTGTATATGTTGTAGAAGTTGAGAAAGTTCATCATCTGTTAACTCATATAGAATGGATCGACCTGTTCGAGGAGATAAATCTTGCAATAATGTTTCTACAGAATCATGTATTTTTCGTATTTCCCATTGTGTTTGTGTGGGAAGTACATGAAGAGAATGTTTTTGTAATTCTGTCTGTATAGTGTTGGTTTTTGGACGTCTTTTTGACTCTATTTCAATAAGTTTTGGAAATAGAGAGAAAAAATATCCGCGAATGTGTTCGGAACTTCCTGGAATTGTACAATCTTCAATTGTTCGATCTTGTAAAATAAGTACACCGTTTTTATTTAATATACGAGAAGCTTCACGTAAAAATGTAGGAATGTCTTGTAAATGATGAATAACTGCACGCGAAATAACTATGTCGAATGTTTCATTAGGGTATGGGATATTATGTGCATCACCGTGGATGAATGAAATGTTTGAAAAGTTGTTACAATTTTCTTTTGCAGCTTGTAATATTTCTTTTGAAAAATCAAGTCCCACAACATTATTGGCTCCCATAAGAGCGAGTTCTTTCGTATAAATCCCACCACCACAGCCGATATCAATTATTTGCTTGTTTTGTATTTCTGTAATGTTTTTTACCATTTCAGCCCAAGAAATATGAGCGTTTCTTGTTGCATATGTGTACTTATTATTTTCATCATGAAAATTAATGGACATGATAAAGACCTCCTTTCAATGATTAGTATAGCGTATTTAATAGGATGTCACGTTTTTGTTTTATGTATGAAGATTATAAGGATTTCTTATCGTAAGAGGAGGATTAATTTGAAAGGGAAATATGTATTGGTGTTGTTGTTTGTTATGTTACTAGCAGCTTGTGGTCAAGTTGAGCCGAAAAAAGAAACAAAAAAAGTAGAAGAGACGGTGAATGAAGTGAAAGAAACAATAGGGGTAACCGTTATACAAAAAAAACATAAAGAGAAAAAGTTGCAGGAATCAGAAGCGAAGTTAGTAATAGACATTTTGAATAAAGCTGAGAAACAAGAAATAACAGGAAGCTTCGGTGAACCTGAATATGAAATACAAATTAGTAGAGATGGGGAAAAAGAAACTTATTATGCATGGTTAAGGGGAGAAGATAGACGAGGATGGGTGCAATATAAGAAAGCTATGTATATGTTGAATGAAAAAGATACGGAAAAGCTTTTGGATATATTTCCAAATGTCTCAGAACAAAAAGAAGATGAGATGCAGGTAAGCCCTTTAACGGAAGTAACAAAAAAAGATTTGCAGATTACCGCGTTTCATATTAAAACAGGCGATCAAAACGTGAATTATACGGTACGGTATACGATTTCACAATCACTATACAATAAGTTAGTGAAGGAGCAAGAATATTATTTGCAACTCAATTTTCCAGAAAAAGTTCAAAAATTAATTGGAGCAAAAGAGAGTGAAATGATTTTAGGTGAAAAAGTAAAGGAAGGGTATAAGCAATATGAATTGCATGCTACTGTTCCGATAAAAAGCGCTTCAGAATCACAATTAAAATCATTAGAAACATATTACGAAAGTTATGATTTGAAAATATTAAACAGTAAAAAAGAAAAAATAGGTGTGTTTCAAAATATAATTCAGATTGTTAAAGATTATGGTGAAAAAATGAATTTTCAAAGATAAAGTGAGACTTTAATTAGCCCTTACGGATTGGAATGAATATAAACTCGTCAAATCTATATGACCTTTCCTAGGAAATGATAATAGAGAGGGGAAAGCACCCCTCTCTATTACTTTGCTTTTGCAGATGGCTCATTCATTGATTTTCGTGTAATAAGAAAAGAAATCATAAGAGCGGAAAGGATGACAAGGGCAATAAATACGTGATTGGGCAACAAATCTAATAATAATACGTAACTAACGGTATAAAAAATAAGAGTTGAAGCTAAAAACGATAGAGCACCTATTATAAGAGATTGTAAATTCATTTTTGTACACCTCCTTTTATTTATATTTTTGGCTGAAAATGGATTATATAAACATTATTTCTAACAATAGAAAAAAATATGTCATAATAGAGAAAAGAACAAGCTTTGATGAATGATATGATTCATTAATGAGGGATAAAGGAGAGGAATATGAAAAATAATAAAAAAGGATTATGGGGAATTATTGTTGCGATAGGTCTATTTTTACTGTCTAAGTTAAAGTGGGTATTTGCAATTTTTAAATTAGCAAAGTTTTCAACGGTATTTAGTATGTTTCTATCGCTTGGCGCATACGCAGTTCTATATGGTTGGAAATTTGGAGTGGCGCTCATTTATTTGTTGTTTGTTCATGAAATGGGCCATTTATGGGCTGCGAAAAGAAAGGGGATCCCAACATCGCCAGCAATCTTTATTCCATTTATGGGGGCCCTTATTGGAATGAAAGAGATGCCGAAAAATGCGAAAGATGAAGCTTACATTGCCTATATGGGTCCGCTTTTCGGACTTCTGTCATTTTTACCAGCGATACCGCTTTATATAATGACGAAAGAGCCATTTTGGGCGCTTGTTATTTTGCTTGGAAGTATGATTAATTTCTTTAATTTAATTCCCGTTTCGCCGCTAGATGGTGGGCGAATTATTTCAGTTGTCAGTACTAAAATTTGGGGAGCAGGCCTTATTTTATTACTTGGCTATTCAATTTACTTTAAAAGTATTTTGGGAGGATTTATTGTTATTATCGGTTGTATGGAGTTATATAGAGTAATAAAGAGAGATGAGCCGATTAAGGAATTAGGGCATAAAATTGATGGGATGAAAGAATATGTTACTAGGCTTGAAGAGGAATTAAAAGAAACGGGTGCTGTACATCGGACTATATACGTGATGCATCATGAGATGAATGCATTAAGACAAAGAGAACGGGAAAAAGAGTTACAAATAGGTGAACTTCAAAAAATGGAAGTGTTAGAGTATCTTTTACCGAAGTTCGAACCGTTAGATTATGTTCCATATGAAGATGAAAAAGATGAGTATACAATTCACATAAGGGAAGCATTTGAAGCGTCAGAAAGAAAATTAAATGAATGGAAAACAGAAAAGGAACAACAAGAAAACTATTATAAAGTGGATGCGAAAACGAAATGGACAGTATTTGCTTGTTATATCGGATTAATGGCTATACTCGGTTACACAGCTTATGAAGGATATATTGTTTTACAAGAACATTTGCCAACGAGAAATGTATAGAAAAATATTGTCGAAATGATAGGAAGAATTTATACAGGAATTATATTTCTACGAGAGAAAGTTACAAGTATAGTCATACATTGTAATATTTTTAGTAGAGACGGAGTTCTGTATATGAAGAAATTCTTAAGTGTATTCGGGATTATTATCGTGATGGTCATTGCAAGCTATAGTCTTATGAAAGTGCTGTTACATTATGCGAATAAGCCTGCTGAGGTAAATACAATAGCTCAAATAGAAGATGTGCAAGAAGAGACAAAAGTGCTAAATTTTATTCGAATGACACATGAAAGCTATAATAATTTCTTAAATTACGGTAAAGCAGAGAATTATACAGACGGGGATTGGAATCAATTTAAGCAATGGTTTCAACAACAAGAATCATCGTTAAAAAATATACATACAGAAATAAAGAATAAAAAAATAAAACGTGATGTAAATAGAAGCTATGAAATTGTAAAAAAAGGTGTGGAACTTCAAAATATTGAGTATGTAGTGTATGCCCACCGTGTATATCATGACTTGGATATTATCGTAAATAAATATAGAGGTGAAACGAATATCTGGGGATATACGGAGTTTGGCGATGGGAAAGATATAAAAGTAATTGAACAAGCTATACAAACAAAAAAATAAGCTAGCTAGAATTCTAGTTAGCTTATTTTTTTTTGTAAATACAATGTTCATATATTATTCACAAAAACACCGTGTTAATAGTGATTAAAATCACAATCTGCATTATAAGATTCAGTTAAACTAAAAACAGTTAAGGAAATAGAGGAGTGGGATACAATGTTAAGTGCAAAAACAATTGAAATCGTAAAGTCAACAGTACCATTATTACAAGAAAAAGGCGTTGAAATTACAACGAGATTTTATGAAATTTTATTTTCGGAACATCCGGAGTTATTGAATATTTTCAACCATACAAATCAGAAAAAGGGAAGACAACAACAAGCGTTAGCGAATGCTGTTTATGCAGCTGCAACGTACATTGATAATTTAGAAGCTATTATTCCAGTTGTAAAACAAATTGGTCATAAGCATAGAAGTTTAGGTATTAAAGCAGAGCATTACCCGATTGTAGGTAGATGTTTACTACGTGCCATTAAAGAGGTCGCAGGTGCACCTGATGAAGTTTTAAATGCATGGGGAGAAGCATATGGTGTCATTGCTGATGCATTCATTAGCATTGAAGCAGAGATGTATGAAGAAGCTGCACATAAAGAAGGTGGATGGAAAGACTTCCGCAACTTTGTGATTGTTAAAAAAGTGAAGGAAAGCGATGTTATTACGTCATTTTATTTGAAACCTGAAGATGGAGGGAAAGTTTCTTCATTCATCCCAGGTCAATATGTAACGATTCAAATCAATATTGAAGGTGAGACATATACACATAATCGTCAATATAGTTTATCCGATGCTCCTGGGAAAGAATATTATCGTATTAGTGTAAAAAAAGAAAAAGGTGTAGATACACCAGACGGTAAAGTGTCTAATTACTTACATGAACATGTAAAAGAAGGAGATGTTTTACCAGTAAGTGCACCAGCGGGAGATTTCGTGTTAAATATGGATTCAACATTACCAGTTGTACTAATTAGTGGTGGAGTAGGGATTACACCGATGATGAGTATGTTAAATACGTTAATTGAACAAGATTCAAAACGTAATGTATATTTTGTTCATGCAGCAATAAATAGTAATACACATGCAATGAAAGAACACGTTAAGGCAGTAGAAAATGAATATGAACAAGTTAAAGCATATACTTGTTATTCTGCACCGACTGAAAAAGATTTAGAAATGAAGAACTTTGATAAAGAAGGTTTCATTGAAAGTGAATGGTTAAAAACTATTATTCCGACAACTGAAGCAGAGTTTTATTTCTGTGGTCCAGTAGCATTTATGAAGCATATAAATGCTGCACTAACTGATTTAGGTGTGAAACAAGAGCATATTCATTATGAATTTTTCGGCCCAGCAACAAGCTTACAATAAGCAAAAAACGAGGTATTTATTTTACCTCGTTTTTTATTTGTTCTCGTAATAAACGGTTTACTGTTTCACGACGTATACCTATCAGTTGACCAATTTCGGTTTGTGTTAATATTTCATATATAGGAATGTCACCTAAATATAGGGTGAACCATTCTTGTAAACGATGAAGACGTTCTTTCGGAGAGACGGTTGTCAATTGATCAATTCGTTGTTGCATCATTCTTAATTTAGATTGCAATTGCATAGCGATGTTAGCATACGATTCGGGATTTGCTTGAAGTCTCTCGTACCATTCACTACTAGTGATCGGTTCCACTTCTGTTTTTATTAAAGCGATAGCTGTACCGTGATATTCTTTCGGTGAAATTAAAGAATGATGAGGTATCGTTTCACCTGGAACGATAATGTTGAATAAAAATGGTGTTCCGTCTTCTTCTAGCCGAACTACTTTTAATAAGCCTGTTTTTATAAAGTATAAAGGACCGTCCTCGCCTTGACGGAATAGTACATCTCCTTTGTGTAGAATCAATGTTAGCCCCCCATTAATATGTTTCTATTTCTTCTATTTTAGCGTATATGTATATAGACAATATGCTATTTCAACAGCAATTTCATTGACGAAATGTATGCTATTACAGTAGTATACTATTTAGTGTGTAATAGTACTAGCAATGAATACGCTGTAGGGGGTTTAGTATATTGTTAGATGCGATGAGAATGACGGATATGAGAATTCCGGCGAATGCTATCATTCATGTAGAAGAGATGAAAGGTGGAGTCGTTTTATCCGTTGAAGTAGACGGCCAAATTATTTATACGATGGCTTATGATGAAGAAACAGATAGCTATGCTGAATTATATGATCGAAACGATAAGAGGGCGTGCCAAGTACATGAAGACTTCATGGGGTGGTCACTTCTTCATTAAAAAAGATGTCAATATGACATCTTTTTTTATTAAATCGATAGAATATACAAAGAAATGAAATATAAGGATAAAATTTGTAATAATTGATTTTGCATTGTTAGCACTCTGTAACTGCAAGTGAACTATTTTTTCGCTATCATAAAGATAACAGTCGCAGTTATAGGAGTGGTCAACTTGAAGAAAGTACATATTTCAAATTATATGTTATTATGTGTTTGTTTAATTTTATTTGTTCTCCTCGGAGGATTTTTATATTCATGTGTATAAGAAAAACGCATTCTAAAAAGAATACGTTATAAAAGGGAAATAATGATTAATCTAGTTCCAAGAATAATCAACGTAATACGTAATAAATTAATTACGGCGTTACCACTTAGTTTTGTATTAATGTAAGCCCCGATTTTTCCGCCAATCCATGCACCCGGAATCAGGATTAATGCATAAATCCAGCTGACATTTCCAAGTGAGATGTGAGTTGCAGAACTTACAATTGCTGATAGAAATACGATGAACATTGAAGTTGCTACTGCAATATGTGCTGGGAATGCAAAAAGAAGCATCATTGCTGGAACAAGTAAGGCACCGCCACCAATTCCAAATAATCCAGATATAAACCCAACTATAAAGGCGATAAAGATAGCAAGAAACGGTGGGAATTGGTAGTGTACAGTATTTCCATCATTATCTGTAAAAGAACGCTTAATTACAGACGTATTTGAGAGGGAAAGAGGTTTTAATTTGTCTCGAAGCATAAGTAGAATTGAGACGAATATAAGGAAAATCCCAAAGTATAAAGAAAATGTGTCTTGGTTTAAAAATTTATTTGCCCATGATCCGATAATACCACCAGGGCCGCTTCCGATAAATAAAATAAGTCCACTTTTATAATCTACTCGCTTATGCTTCATGTAAGTAAGGGTGGAAGATAGTCCTGTGAAAACGACTGTTACCATGGAAGTCCCTACTGCAAGTTGTGGTGATAAACTGTGTAATCCAATTAATAACGGAACAATAATAATTCCGCCTCCAAGCCCAACTAGGCTGCCGACTGTTCCGGCGATTAGTCCGATGAAAAGTAACATGATGTATTCCAAAATTGCCAACTCCTCTAAATAACTTATCCACCAATTATTATACACGCTTTTTAATGAGAAATAGGCTTGTTCACAAAAAAGTCGTCTTCCTAGAAAAATAAGGAAGACGACTTTTGATTAGAAAACAAAATGTAATAGGTAGTAAAACAGAGCAGCTAAAGAAGCTGAAATAGGAAGTGTAATAACCCATGTAATTAACATGCGTTTTGCAGTTCCCCATTTTACCCCTTTCACACGGTGAGAAGCACCAACCCCTAAAATAGAAGAAGAGATAACGTGCGTCGTACTAACCGGTAAGTGAATGAATGTTGCACCGAAAATAACAAGTGATGATGATAAATCGGCAGCTACACCATTTACAGGACGAATTTTCATAATTTGTCCACCGACAGTTTTAATAATTTTCCATCCGCCGACAGAAGTACCAAGCCCCATTGCGATAGCACAAGATAATTGTACCCAGAACGGGATATCGCTAGAAGTATGATAGTTATTAGCCATAAGAGCCATCGTAATGATTCCCATTGCTTTTTGTGCATCATTCGTACCGTGTGTGTAGGCTTGTAATGCTGCAGTGAAAATCTGGAATATACGGAAGTTCTTATTCGTTTTTGTTAAGTTAAAGTTTTTAAATACTACTTTAAAAATACTGTATACGGTATAACCAATAACGAAAGCGATAATCGGTGAAATGATTAAAGCTTCAATAATTTTAATAAATCCTTTAAGATTTAGCGAGCTAATCCCAGCGGCCGCAATTGCTGCACCTGCGATTGATCCGATAATTGCATGCGAAGAACTACTTGGAATACCGTAGTACCAAGTAATTAAGTTCCAAGCTATCGCCGCAAGCAAAGCAGCTAAAATTACAAGAGAACCATTTTGTAAGGCGAATGGATCAACGATATCTTTTGTAATCGTTTTTGCTACACCTGTAAATGTCATTGCGCCCAAAAAGTTCATAATAGCCGCCATAATAATGGCATGTCTAGGCTTTAGAGCTTTCGTTGAAACAGCCGTTGCAATAGCGTTTGCTGTATCGTGAAATCCATTGATAAAGTCAAAAGCTAAAGCGCAAATGACTACTAAAACGGTCAGTATCAAGAGTGTATCCATGATCAAACTCCTTACGCGTTCTTCATAATAATTGTTTCTAATACGTTTGCAACGCTTTGACAGCTATCAGCTACTTCTTCAAGCTCTTCGTAAATCTCTTTAAATTGAATAATCTTAATCGGATCTTTTTCACGAGAGAATAAGTTCTTAATCGCATGACGGCGAATATCATCACACTGTGATTCATAATCCTTAATCTTAATCGCATTTGTACGAATGTCGACTAATTTTTTGTTAGACATTAATTCAACAGAGTTTGCAATCTCAATCGCACATTGATTAATTGCTTCTACGAATTTAATCATGTATTCATCTGCTTCTGTAATAGAATACATTTCGAACAGACCAGCACTGTGATCTAATCCGTCTAATACATCATCCATACTCATTGCAAGTTGTAGGATGTCCTCACGTTCAATCGGAGTGATAAACGCTTTGTTTAACTCCATAATGATTTCGTGAATAAATGAGTCACCTTTTGACTCATACTCTTTCATGCGCATAGAAAACTCTTTTAAATCGCTAGCATTTTTAATTTTATACTCCACGAAAAACTGCGCGCCTTCTTTTAAATTTTCGGAAACATTCATTAACATTTCAGAAAATTTATCTTTTTTTGATTTAAAGACCATTATTGTTACCCCCACAAAAGTAATATATGTAAAATATATTGGCTAATCAATTCTAACAAAAAACTGTCGTTTTTTAAAACATTTTATCGAAAAGTTTACAAAAACTTAACATAACTCTCGTTGTTCTATTAATAATATTAATATCCAATAGTGAATATCTTACTTGTAGAATGTCCTTTTCTTGCAAAAAGTATGAATGTAAAAGAAAAGCTTTACACTATAGGAATGACTACGTTATTATAATAAATTTAAAAGGCGGTATATTCTTCCTTTTAAAAAGAAGAGTGTAAATAAATGAAGGAAGTGAACGAATGAAATTGAAGAACACTCATTTTAAAAAAATGCTTGAGTGGTTCAATAAGAGGAAGAAACTTCGTAATTCATTAATTGTATTGGGAAGTGTATTCGTTACTCTATTTATTGCTGTAAATATAATAATTTCCATTCAAGACATATCTGAACTAAAACAAGCTGTTCCACAACCGACTTTAATTTATGATGCAAATAATGAGGTCGCAACTAAATTAGCTTCTTCGAAAACAGAAGGCGTTAAAAGAAAAGATATTCCTGATATTATGGTTCAGGCAATTGTTGCAGTAGAAGATAAGGAATTTTTTAACCATCATGGTATTTATTATAGTGGAATTATAAGTGCGGTTTTTAAAAATATTACAGCAGGAGAAGTTGTAGCTGGGGGAAGTACAATTACACAGCAGCTTGCGAAGAATGTATTTCTGACACAAGATCGTACATTTTCTCGTAAAATAAAGGAATACTTTTTAACAAAAAAAATAGAACGTACTTATACAAAAGATGAAATTATTGAAATGTATATGAATCAAATTTATTTTGGGGAAGGTGCTTGGGGTATAAAAAGGGCAGCAAAATCTTATTTTGATAAAGATGTAAAAGATTTAACAATTTCAGAAGCTGCAACGATTGCAGGCTTGATTAAAGCACCATCTGCATATTCACCTTATAAAAACTTTAACAAGTCAATTGAAAGACGTAATGTCGTATTAAGCTTAATGAAAGAGCAAGGGTATATTTCTGACGAACAGTATAATAAAGAAAAAGAGAGCGGTCTTGTATTAAAACGTGGTGTGGATGATAAATACAAGGGAAAATATTCTCAATATGTAGACTATATTGTTAGAGAAGCAATGGACAAGTACGAATTGACACAAAATGAAATTTTAGCGGGTGGTTATCGTATTTATACAGAGCTTGACCCGAAAAAACAACAGGCTGTAGAAGACGTTGTGAATAATGATAGTTATTTCAAAGATAATGGCTCAGACCAACTGATGCAAACGGGTGTAGTTCTTATGAATCCAAAAACAGGTGGTGTACCAGCTTTAGTTGGAGGGAGAGGACCGTATCAGTTTTTACAGTTTAATCATGCAACCCAATTAAAAAGACAACCTGGCTCAACGTTAAAGCCTTTAGCTGTATATGTACCCGCGTTAGAGCAAGGGTATGAAGTATACGATATATTGAAAGATGAACCATTTAATATTAAAGAATATAAACCACAAAATAGCGATCATACTTTTCACGGTGATGTGACAATGTATGAAGCTGTGGCAAAGTCGTACAATGTTTCGGCTGTTTGGCTATTGGAACAGATTGGATTAGATAAAGGATTGAAATCTTTAGAGCGATTTGGTATTCCATTAGTGCCAGAAGATCGTACGTATCCAATCGCTTTAGGCGGTATGCATGTAGGAACATCCCCATTTGTAATGGCTCAAGCGTATAGTACATTTGCAAATGATGGTGTTCAAGTGGAAGCTCATGCGATTAGAGAGATACAAAATGCGGAAGGTGAAACGATTGGAAAGTGGTATAAGAAAGAGACACGAGTGACAAGCGAGAAAATTTCTCAAAAGATGACATATTTATTAAAAGGCGTTGTCGAAAAGGGAACGGGCGAAAAGGCGAAAGTTAATAATGTTGATACGGCCGGTAAGACAGGAACTACTCAAATTGTAAATGGCCCAAGCACCGGCGCAAAGGATTCATGGTTTGTTGGATACACACCAGATTTGGTAGGTGCGATTTGGGTAGGATATGATAAAACAGATAGCGATCATTATGTTCCGGGTGGTAGTCAAATTACGACGACAATGTTCCGGGATATTATGAAAAAAGCGAACGCAAATCCAGCTCAAAAAGCATTTCAGTTATCGCTCATATCTGAGGCTGATTATAAAAAACAATTGACTACAATAGAAGAGGAAAAACGAAGAAAAGAAGAAGAGAAGAGAAGGAAAGAAGAGGAACAACAAAGAAAAAAAGAGCAACAAGAGTGGATTGATAAAGTGAAAGAATGGATTCCTTCATTTTGGTAAAAGAAAGAGGCGAATAATGAAATTCGCCTCTTTTTTGTATGAAAAACAAAATGAAACTTTAAACGATTGAAATTATCCCTTCTCCTTACTAGTTATTACTCGTTAAGTATAATGTTCGTACTGCCAAAGGATTGGGAATCGTATGTGACAATTATTTTTCCTTTACTAATAGGTTCGTAAGGTAATTCTTCTTCGTAATTACCATTATTTTCATTGTGGATAGAAAGTGTAATTTCATCGATTTTTTTATTTGTATACTGATCTTTAATCGTTTCAGCAATTTGAAGTAACGCTTCGGAACTAGAAGCTTTCGTAATAAGCATTCCCGTTATAACTTTCTTTTCATTTTTTGTTGCATTGGAATAAGGGATGTTGCTTTGTTTCGTATACAAAATTTTGTATGGAACAGTTTTTCTATCTGCTTTTGAAATAGTGGAATATTTTAGAGTTAAAAAAAATCCTACACATAAAATAATGCATACCATAAGAGCAATCCAAATGCGTATTAGTGACATAACTCTCATTTTCATCCCTCTTTCATATCTTTGACTTCACTATTTATCATACAAAATGAGGATTAAGATAGAGTAAATTTGAGGTAAAGAAACGTAAAGAAGGAGCACTTATCCTCCCAAACAAGTGCTCCTTTTTATTAAAAGAGAGATTTAATAGACAATCAAAATCACATCTATTAATTATAAATGTGCTTAGTCCTACCAAAATATTATCGGAAATTGTGGTTAGTAAATTCGGAAGACAGATAGTGTCGCAGTTGTATCGCCCGCAGGTCCTTGAGGCCCTTGAGCACCAGTAGCCCCCGTAGTTCCTCCGCCTAGGCAACCAGATCTATATTGAACTAGAATAGCTTGACCAAGAGCTTGAAGAAGTCTTTCTGTAAGTTCTGACTTAGGGATGTTAATATGGCTACATGCTTTTAATTTGCAACAATCATTACCATAAAATACTTTTCCTTTATTTTTATTGTTCATCTTTTCATTCTTTTCTTTCATAGAATCATTAGTCATTACTATATATTAAAATGAAATTTATACTAAATTCGTGATGGACAAACTACCATTTCTAAAAAAATAAGAAATTGGCCCACCTAGAAAGAAATAAGTAAGATATAGAGAAAGGTTTATATAATGTAAAAAAGAAAAGTGCAACATAAAAAACTACATGCTAATTGTTGGGAGTGTTTAACAATTGGCATGTAGTTCGTGGATAGTCCTTTATTTACATTGATTTAATTTTTCAAGGGTTGTTTTAGGTAAGATTGGAATTGAAATAGTGAAAGTTGTACCATCTTCATTACTAGTCATTTTTAATGTGCCGTTATGATTTTGGATGATTTTTTTTGTTACTGACAAGCCTAGTCCTGTTCCCGAATCCTTCGTTGAGAAGAATGGATCAAAGATATATTCTTGAATAGCTGGAGGAATACCAATTCCATTATCTGTGAAAGTAATCCGAATGAAGTTATTAAGGCGATAACTAGTAATTTGAATAGAAAGAGGTTTGTCGCCTTGAGCATCGACGGCATTTTGAAATAGATTTAAAAACACTTGAACAAGTTCATGTCGATCAATATTGACTAAAATATCATCTAATTCATTAGAGAAGTTATAATCAATTGAAATATTATGCAAGGAAACTTCACTAGCTAGTAACTGTTGAATATAGTCACGTAAAAATGTATTGATGGGAAACGGTTCTCTTGTAAATTCCCGTGTTTTTGAAATGGCTAAAAATTTTGTAATAATATTATTTGCACGATCTAATTCAGGGATAAGCAAGTTTTTAAATAACTCTTTATTTGATGGAGAAACGCTTTCTTGTAAAAATTGTAAGTATCCTCGTACTGTTGTAAGGGGATTTCGTACTTCGTGTGCAATTCCAGCTGCGATTCGCCCTGCTAACGAAAACTTCTCTGCATCACGTTCTGTATTTAAATAATGAAAGACACTAATAACTCTAAAAATCTCCCCGTTATAATCGCGAATAATTCGGTTATTTATAATGCCATAGTTTTTGTCTAAAACTTCTTCATTATATATTTCTGTTCCCGTTTTTAATGTTTCAATTGCTTTAATTTTTTCTTCCGGCAAGTTTAGTAATTGTTGAATCGGTTTTCCGATAATATCATTTCGTATTATACCGAAATCATCTGCAGCAACTTGATTACATAAAGTAATATTCCCTTTACTATCGATAAAGGTTACATGATGTGAAAAGGCATCAAAAATATGTACAAAGTGTTTTTCAAGTTGTTTAAATAAAAATAATGAATCACAAGTAAGTTGAAAATGAGCCTCTTTATTCTCTTTTGGTATTTCTTGAATGGAATGAGTCGTTCTAGTTTTCTTTATTCGTAAACCAATATGTGGATTTTTGTATGTGAAATGATGTGGTAATTGATTCACAAGTTCTTCATAAAAACGTACTTTATTTTCTAGTTCTTCAATTCGTTTTTCATGAGATACAGTAGCATCGTTTGGAAGCATAAATAAATAACCCCTCATTTTAAAAATTCTTCCATATAGTATATCATATTTTTATAAGGATACTCTTAAAGAAAAGGCTACATGATGCAAAGTGTTTGGAAAGTGAATTGAAGATGAAGTTAAAAGGGAGGGGTATATGTGCTGTTTATTGGAGTGACAGGATGGGGAGATCATGATTCTTTATACATAAATCCCTATGAGAATAGAAATAAATTACGAACATATAGCGAGTATTTTCCTATTGTGGAAGTGGATAGTTCATTTTACGCGATGCAACCTGCACGAAATTATATAAAATGGGCAATGGAAACGCCGAAAGATTTTTCCTTTGTCGTAAAAGCGTATCAAGGAATGACAGGACATATGAAAGGTGAAATTCCTTTTTCTACGTTCGATGAGATGTTTGATGTGTATAAACAGTCTATTCTTCCTTTAATAGAAGCTGATAAATTAAAAACAATTTTATTTCAATATCCACCATGGTTTGATTGCAAAAAGAAAAATGTAGATTTTCTTCGATATACGAAAGAAAAAATGGAAGGTTTACCATGTGCAATAGAATTTCGAAATCAAACATGGTTTTATCCAGAAATGAGAGATAAGACGTTACAGTTTCTAGAACAGGAGAAATGGATTCATACAATTTGTGATGAACCACAGGCTGGGATAGGTTCTGTGCCACTCGTGTTAGAGGTTACGAATTCAGACATGGCATTAATACGTTTTCACGGTCGAAATGTTCATGGTTGGCTTGATAAAGGGGAAAATTGGAGAGCGGTTCGCTGTTTATATCGCTACAACAATAAAGAACTGGAAGAATGGGTTGAACGACTAGAGCAATTAAAAAAGAAAACAAAGGATATATACGTACTGTTTAACAACAATTCAGGTGGGGATGCAGCAGATAATGCGAAACAGCTTATGAAAATGATGAACATTACATATGGTGAGCCGAAGCCGGAGCAATTAAATTTTTTTGAATGATAATAAACAAGAAAGGCACTGTACAAACAGGGGGAATGTACAGTGCCTTTCTATATGAAAAAGAGGGGTAACAATGTTACTGAGCGTTTGGTTGATTCATCAATTGTTGGCTTCACAATAAATGATAATGGTTATCATTATCATTGTCAATGGTTTTTCTAAAAATATATAAAAAACTTTGTGTATTTTAAATAGAGATAAAAAAAGAACAGCGATTAATGCTGTTCTTTTCCATTGACGAATTGTTGTAAATCAAAAGGAGTTATCGCTTGGATAAATTCTTTTGAGATAAGTGTTTGAACGAGAGTGCTCTCAGAGATAGAAGCACCTGTTTTCTTTTCATAAGCTTGTTTTAATAAATCAAGTTTTTCAGCCGTTTCTTTTGGTAATTCAATTGTAAGTGTGTTCATAATTTCTCCCCCTTATTATTAGAGTACCACTACAGTATAGGAGAGACAAGAAAAGAGAATATGAAATATAAAAAAGGTTACCAAATTTTAAAATGGTAACCTTTTTTATGTATAAGAGTTATTAAGCAATACCGATATACTTTAAAGTTTTTGATGGAGTACTGTGATCAAAGAAGTGTTGTAAAAACGCAATATCAACACCTGATTTGTATGCACAATAACCCCAAGTTTTTCGAAGTGTATGTGAGCTAATCCCTTCTAATCCAACTTCTTTTGCGGCTTTGTTTAAAATGTACCATGCATGTTGTCTCGTAATAGATTTTGTTCCTTTTTGAGATTTTAACAATGGTTCATTACGTTTCCAAGTTTTACGTTCTTTCATGTAGTCTTCGATTGCGTGCTGTAAGTCTTCATTTACAGCAAACCATTTATGTTTCTTCACTTTTTCATTGTAAAATAAAATGGAATGGCGAACATTTTCATTTTCATCGATTACATCACTAACTTTTAATTGTAAGATTTCACTTACTTTTAAGCCAGAATTTACAGCTAATACGAATAATAAGCCATCACGTTTCGAAGATTGTAAAAGTATATTTTTGATAGTTTCTAATTGTTTTTCATTTTGAATAGGTTGTCCTGCTTGTTTCATTTCACGCACTCTCCTCTTTTATATGTGTAAAGGAAAGGATTAACTTGTTTCTTACTATAAAGGGAGAGTGTGAATTTCATGTGAACTCCTAGTGAAATTAAGACAAATTATTTGACTTCTTTTACTTTTTGTAAATTGAAATAGAATACAACACTGTTAGTCGTATTATACACACCATACTCGGCATGATGAAGGTCTAAAATGTTTTTTACAATAGATAATCCGAGACCGGTACCTCCGGTGTGACGGCTACGTGATGCATCTAGACGATAGAAGCGATCCCAAATTTTTTCAAGGCTTTCTTCAGGGATAGGGTTTCCTGTATTCTCGATTTCGACTTTTACGGTATCTTCTGCTTCTATAATGGAGACTTGTATTTTTTCTCCCTCTGGCGTATAACGGATTGCATTACTTAGTAAGTTCACAACTACTTGTTCAATGCGACTGCGATTTGCTGTAACAAGTATAGAAGGGTCTGCATCGATGTTCACTTGTAAATGTTTTTCTTCCATGCTAAATAATAATTTTGTGTAGACTTGTTGCGTTAATTCACCGATTGAGAACGTCGTCATATCTAGTTTGTAAGTACCAGATTCCAACTTTGCTAATTCTAACATTTCAACAATCAGCCTGTTCATATTTTCTGTTTCTTCTAAAATAACATCAGTATAATACGAAGTATCCTTACTAACACCATCTTTAATTCCTTCTGCAAAACTTCTAATTACACTTAGCGGTGTTTTTAATTCGTGTGATACGCCAGAAATGAATTCTTTTCTTGTTTTTTCTAATTGACGTTCACGTTCAATATCTTGTTGTAACTTTGTATTAGCAACATTTAATCGATCGATTCGATCTTTTAAATTTACAGATAATGTATTGATACTGCCAGAAAGCCCGCCAATTTCATCGTCAGCTGTAACAGGTAATTTCTCGCTGAAATCAAAATTAGCCATTTTTTTTGTAACACGATTTATTTTAATTAATGGCTTTACAATAATTTTTGAGTAGTAGAAGGATAACAAAATAATTACGAGAAACACGATGATTAAGGCATAGACATAATAATCTTTTAAAACGAGCATCGCTTCATTAACAGGCTGCAAAGATGCTATCGCAAAAGCATATTCTGTAATCCTTCCATTTTCTATAATCGGTTTTACAAAGATACTATTTTTTATATTTTCTCCGCCATCTAATATGAAAGTACTTAATTGGTTCGAGTTAGAAGTGCCCTCTCTAATCATATCAGCAAAATATTGAACGGCTTGTAATGTTTCAATATCATTTGCAAGGCGAACCTCAGCTTTGGATGGGAGCTGTAACTTAGTTATAACACCTGTAAAGACGATTCGAGTTGTAGATTTGTATCGGCTCGCAAGTCTATTCTTAGAAGGATTTCCATTAATTGATTGAAAATCCGAATAGAAATGTTCGTTTTGCCATTGATTATAATTCGTTCCTAATTTTTGTGGTGTGATTATATTATTCTCTTGCACGACTCCATCAACATTGATTATTACATCTTTTTTTAAACCTAAATTTTCGAATTTATTATATTCTTCTGGTGTTAAAAGATTATTGAGTGGAATGGAATACTGTTTATTATTGTTGGGATTAAATACATCGATATAGTAATTGTTATCACTTTTAATAATACCGTTAGAATCTAAAAACTGCATATCGGCATTTGTTTTATCATGAAATTCTTGTTTTAGTTTTCTAACCTTCTCATAACTTTTATCACTTTTATCATAATTATCTACGAATTTTTCAAAAGCAGTTTGGACTGTTTTTACTTTCTTATTAATATAAAATTTCTCTAAAAATAGAGATTGTCCTAGGAAAAAAAGTAGGAATATGATTGTAAATAAAGTGGATGTTAATAAAAATAGTTTAAAGACGATACTTCTGTTTTTCACTGCGTCACCTCTTATGAGAAATACTGTAAATGATTTCTTTATCCCGCTTTAACGGGCAATAAGACTCCCACTTCAAAATTCGGCGAATACAAGGGAGTTAAGTGGGAGATCAATTGCCCGTAAAATCCGATTGGTTCAACTAATAATCAGTGGGGGATGGAAAAAACCCCCACTGATTAAAGTTTCACTTTATTATAACAAACGTTACAAGAAAGTAGAGGGGAGAAATCTGTCTCTTTATAAAGTAGTTATTTATAAAAAGTCACATAAAAAGAACTCGCCAGACGTATGACAAGTTCTTTAGTGTACTATTGTTGAATTGCTGCATCTAAAGCGATTTCAATCATTTCGTTAAATGTAGTTTGACGCTCTTCAGATGTTGTTTCTTCGCCAGTGAAGATGTGATCGCTAACTGTTAATACTGATAATGCATTTACACCGTATTTCGCTGCTAATGTGTAAAGAGCAGTTGTTTCCATTTCTACTGCTAATACACCGTAATCTCCAAGTTTTTTAACCATGTCCATGCTTTCACGATAAAACACATCTGCTGTTAAAACGTTACCGACACGAACGTGTAATCCTTTTTCAGTTCCAGCATCATAAGCTTTCTTTAAAAGGTCAAAGTTTGCAGCTGGTGCAAAATCAAATCCTGGGAATGTTAAACGGTTCATATTAGAATCAGTACAAGCCGTCATTGCGATAATAACATCACGAACTTTTACATCTTTTTGAATTGCACCGCAAGTTCCAACGCGAATTAAATTTTTAACTCCGTAGCTTTGGATTAATTCGTTTACATAAATAGAAATAGAAGGAACACCCATACCTGTACCTTGAACAGATACACGTTTTCCTTTATAAGTTCCAGTGAAACCTAACATACCACGCACATTATTATAGCAAGTAACGTCCTCTAGAAATGTTTCAGCGATATATTTTGCACGTAATGGATCACCAGGTAATAGAATAGATTCAGCGATTTCACCTTGTTTTGCTTCGATATGTACACTCATAAAAAAGTCCTCCTTATAATGTATTGATAGAAATCAATATCATTTGCATTATACACTACGAATCCTTTCAATTAAAATCTTTTTATTATTTGTAATATGTGCAAAATAGGAGGATTTCATAAATCATAATCTAGAATATATATCTTAAGAAGTTTTGTATGAATAGAGACAATAAAAATGGTAGGTGATGTTTTGAAAAATCTTGTCATTGGGCTTATTGCGTTAGTACTTATTGTGGCAGGAGGATTTTACATAAAAAAATATCAAGAAAACGAAGAGACTGTAGGAGATGTTCAGGAAGTAAAGTGGGATGTTTCGAATGGAAAGGGAAATGAGAAAGTAGATATTGTATTTCAGTTGTTAAACAACAAGAATAATGAAATTCGTGGTGTAAATGATCAAATGCGGGCAGTGATTGTAGATGGACAGTTAAAAAACATACAACAAATTAAACCCACATTTGCAGGGAACGGGTCATATAAGTTATCTTCCAAAATAGCGAAAGACGAAGAATATACAATATTTTTATACGAAGACAAAAATAAGTCCGTAGAGTCATTCGCTAGGAAGAATTTTGGTAGAACGAAAGAGGAGAACAATAAGAAAAAAGTGAAATTTCCAATCGACAGTGTACTTACAAAAAAAATAGGAGAGTATGAAGTTTCTCTTTTATTTGGTGCATTACATCCGAATGAACCAGTTACGTTAACATTTCAGTTTCAAGCGAAAAAGGGTGAAAAATTGAAATTGCATTCAGAGAGAGGAGAAGTAGAGTCACTCTATATAGTGGATGAAACGAAGGAGAATTTTTTATACGCTATGCCTGTAGATACAGATGAACAATTACAATACCGAATTACATTTCCTGCCGAGGGCACGTATAAAATGTGGGGGAATTTCTATATAAATGGTAAGAAGTATGAAAAAGAATTTATTGTACAAGTTCAAAAAAGAAAAAACAGCTAAGAATTTAGCTGTTTTTTCTTTTTCCTATTAATTTTGTTACAGAGAGCATTGTAATTGGTAAAGAATGATTCTTCCTAAATGCTAAATATTTACCGCTCCATGCTGGTTTATATTTTTCTTTAAAATGTCGTAATCCGCTGAAACTATACGTATAACGAACGTTATTAAAGATTGCAGCAGCCACTCGTTCAGACCAGAAAGACTGTGTGGATAAACCAACATTTGAAAGTGGTGCCATACCGATATTAAAGGAGTGGTATTCATTTTCTTTTGCCCACTGGAATAAGTGGATGAAAATTGCGTCCATAATGCCGCTAGGCGCATCTGGATAATATCGCATTAAATCGACAGATAATGATCCGTTTTGATATACAGGCATGAATGTTGTGAATGCAATAATTTTTCCATCCGCATCAGATAATGTTGCGATAGGAGCGCGACTAATATATTCACGATCGAAGTATCCGAGTGAAAAACCTTTCTCTTTTTTTCCACCAAGCCATGCATCTGAAACTTTTCTTAACTCTTCATATAATTCGTCGGAGAAAGGTGGCTCATGAATAGAGAATGTATAGCCTTCTCTTTCAAAACGGTTGAAAGTAGCTCGCATGCCAGCGCGTTTCTTTCCTGTTATTGTAAAGGTATTTAAATCAACAACAGCTTCTTCACCAAGCTTAAAGAAGTTATAACCAAAATCGTGGTATAAACTCATCCATTTACTTTCAATTTGATAGAATACACAAATGTATCCAAATCGATCAGCCTCAGCTAAAAACTCTTGCAATACAGTACGATAGGAGGAAGGGTCCCCAATTGGATCACCTAGTACAATAAGTCGTTTTCCAGTTATTGAGAAGAGAATGAGTGCTTTTCCATCACTACTGAAAAAGAACTGTTTATCTCCTAAAAAACCTAAATGACTAAGTACATTTCCACCATGTTCATCTAAGAAGTTTTGTAATCGTTTATCATTAGCTGGTTGCCCGGGAAATTCATTTCGATAACGATTTGCAATGAGTGAACCAATTAGTAAAAAAGTAGGAACAAAAAAGGCAGCTGCTAATGCACTTCGTTTCACTTGTGTAATATTACGAACGACAAAATCAGGTTTGAAAGCTTCTTTTGCACCTGCAAATAAAATACCTAAGTTTTTATATAAATATAACGTTACAAGTAGGAATATAAAAACTTTTACGATATCGGAAAGTGAGACTTCCATTTTCTCACGTACAAACCTTTTACGAAGCATATACAATACAGCGAGTACGATTAATAAAATAAAAGTTTCTTCAACATCAATTCCTTTTAGTGTGTTAAAAATAGCCGCTCCAATTAAAGAAACAATCGTCATATAATAAGAACGTTTTGTTCCGTAATATATCCCCCGCGAAAGAATGAGGAGGAGAATACCGAATGTTAGCGATAAGCTAAAAGAAAATTGAATAAGATGTTTTGGAGCTAGAATATGTAAGGCGTGTGCCCGATTTATACTTGTCGGTAGAATGGTTGATAAAATAACCATTAAGCCAGCAAATACTGTTAAAGCAGCAGATGCCCAAGAACCTAACTTTCCTAGAAAGTCACGCTGCAAAGTCCATATAACACCAGTTGTCTCTAATGCAGGCGCAATAAAAGGTTTATCTTCAAACTTTTTAATGGCTACTCCTGTCATTTCAAAAGCTGCAAAAATGAGACCAAGGCAGAAGGGCAAGATGTAATAGACGAGACGATATAATAACATAGCAGGGAGTAAAACACCTGTATCGATGCCGTATTGCCCAAGCCCAGTTAAGAAGACAAGATCAAATGATCCAAGGCCACCAGGAACAAGACTAACGACACCAGCTAAAGCAGCAATAACATATACGCCTAAAAACTTTTGGAATTCGATTTCAATGCCAAATAATAGTAATATGACGTACATAACAATACCAGCAGATACCCATTCGACTAATGAAACTAATGAGTATAAAACAGTTGGGTTTTTCTCCTCTTCTTCTTGTTCCTCTGTTTGCGTCGCTTTTCTATTTTTTAATTTAGAAAATCCGATATATATAGGGACGAAAAGAGCGAAGAAGATAAGAACAGGCCATAGCCATGGTTTTTCATGCAAAATAAATCTCGTGTCTAATATTCCGATGAGACCAAGAAATGAAAGAATGGCTAATCCATTAATAAAGGCAGTTGTCATCCAAGCGATACTTTTAATAAGTTTTCCATTTTCTTTTATATATGGACGATAAAGCATTGTGCGTACGCCGGCTCCAACAAGACCACCAAACCCGATAAATCCATTTAAAGTATTAGCAATCCACGAGATACGGAAAATCTTTTGGACAGGGATATCAGCTTTTAAGTAACGAAGCATAACATAGTCATAAAAGAACATTGTTGATACAGCGAATGCACCAAGTGTAATTGCTAAAAAGACTCCTCCAGTTGGAATGTTTTTAATTGTATCAATCGCTTCTAAAAAAGAAATGCCCGCTAATTCTTTTTTTGCTTGAAAGAATACAATTGTTAATACAACAAATGGGAAGACAATTTTCCCGATTTGTAAGAAACGTTTCCATGAAAACGACATAAATACAACTCTCCTTGTATAAGAAAACTGAGACAATAATATTATTATGACAAACTTCAAGAAAAATAAAAAGGTAAATTCCTGTATAGGCGAGCTATTTTTTATATAGGTATATTTAAAAGAATATTTTGTTTATCAGAAAATTAAGTTAGAATAAGATGAAAGAGGGGGAGGGGAGTATATGATTATAAAAGGTTACGTAGGATATGAGTTAGAAAAAGCGAAACCTAATACATCAGAAGATTTTTTTAACAGATCTGAAGTGACATATATATTAAATGGTAAAGAGAAAACTTTTTCGGTTTTATACGTTCGATATTTTGAAGAAGTTTTACAAGAAATTACTCCTTTTGAAGGAAATCCAGTGTATAAAGTAGAAGAACAAAACATATATTTGCGTGATATTGTAGCGATATGTTGTTTAGTGAAAGATAAGGAGCTTCGTGCGCAAAAACGTTTGTATTTAAATAATATGGAAGAATTTCAACAATATTTTGATGAGGGAACGGTGTCGAAAGTACAAGAAATATTGGCTGAATTACATAAAAATAAAAGAGTAGAAATAGCGTGAAATGGCAAAGGAGAGAGAAAAATGTCTAATTTGATGGTTGAAAATCAAACAGAACAAGTTTCTATATTTTTAGAAGATGCTATTAATTTGATAACTAATTATGTAAATTATCATACGTTACCTTCTTTATTAGAGGAAACACCAGCAGGGAATGAGCAATATTATAAAGGGGTATTAGCATCAATGAGACGACTTCTCGTTTTTTGCGAAGAAGGACAGGATGCATGTTTTGTTTTGTTGAATAGCCAGCCATTTCGAAAAACAGCAGCTGAAAAAATTTTATATAAGATTTACCATCAAGTAATTGCAGAGTTTTTTTCACCAAAGAGTGATCATTGGTATGAAAATAGTCGGTCTGCATATACAGGGAAAAATTCTATCGTTTTTCAACAAACACCACCTGCATCTTTGGAGCAAGTGATGAAGAGTTTAGAAGGTAAATTTCAATTGATGCGTGAAGAACTAGAATATTATGAGACGGATTATCAGACAAAGATGTTACACAAATATTGATTGAGGAAAAGAAGCTAAGGTTACTTAGCTTCTTTTCCTTTTGTACAGTTATATAAGGGATTTTCATTGAATATAGTTAAGTGGATAGCATTAGGGAGGTGCAACATGAATCAGCAAGGTGTATTTACAGATTACTTTCATGAAGTAGAAAATTGGTGTGAAAGTGTTCTTCACGTATTAGATAGCCGCGCAATGGAAGTGTATGATGTCCATATGCTTGCCTATAAAATTCAGACGTTATTAGAGCGTATGAAAGAGCATGAGTATGAAACAGATGCAGAGTTTATGTATGAAATAAGCGATGATGTAGAACATATTCAGCATCACTTGCAGGAAGTATTTATGCAAGAAGAAGAGGAATATGAATTATATGAAAGAGGGGATAGTGAACGAGCTGTCCCGATTGGAGGACATACACTCCCGCCATTACCTTATCCGTATAATGCATTAGAACCGTATATTTCTAAAGAAATTATGATGTTACATCATGATAAACATCATCGGAGTTACGTGGAAGGGTTAAATAAAGCAGAGAAGATGATGGAAGAAGCGAGAAAAACAAATAAATTTGATTTAATTAAGCATTGGGAAAGGGAAGCGGCTTTTCATGGGTCAGGTCATTACTTACACACGATATTTTGGAATAACATGAAAAAAGACGGTGGTGGAAGTCCAAGAGGAGCTTTTTCACAACAAATTGAACAAGATTTTGGGAGCTTTTTACGTTTCCAAAAACATTTTACAGAAGCGGCCTCTAAAGTAGAAGGTTCAGGCTGGGCAATTCTCGTTTGGGTACCCCGGTCTGGAAGGTTAGAAATTTTGCAAAGTACACTTCATCAATTATTTACACAATGGGATACGATACCGCTCCTTGTACTAGATGTCTGGGAACATGCGTATTATTTACAATACCAAAATCGAAAAGATGAATATATTAAAAACTGGTGGAATGTTGTAAATTGGCCTGATGTAGAAAAAAGGTTTGAAACTGCGAAACAAATTGAATGGACACCATATTAGACGCAAATTCTCTGCGTCTTTTTTAATGGAAGTAGAAGGAAGATTTCGTTCATATTTTAAAAGGCCAAGCATACACTTGTACAAAAAGTGCCAAAAGGACGTGGGGGGAAATATGAGACGAATTTGTGTAATCATTACGCTTCTTATGATGTATGCAAGCGTTATGCCGATTCCTACATATGCAAAGATGAACAGCAATGTCAGTGCTCGAAATGCTGTATTAATGGAGCAACAGTCTGGTCGTGTATTATACGGAAAAGCAGAACATGAGCCTCAAAAAATTGCTAGTATAACAAAAATTATGACCGCCTTATTAGCTGCTGAATCAGGGAAGATGAAAGAAATGGTATCAGTTAGTAATGAAGCGGTGAGGGTGGAAGGATCGGCAATCTATTTAAAGCCTGGACAAAAAGTGAAGTTAGAAGATTTAGTATACGGACTCATGCTTAGATCTGGTAATGACGCAGCGCAAGTAATTGCTGAAAGTGTGGGTGGGAGTATAGATGGATTCGTATATTTAATGAATCAAAAAGCGAAAGAAATTGGAATGAAAGATACGCACTTCTCAAACCCTCATGGCTTAGATGGAGATGGATCACATTATTCGTCGGCTTACGATATGGCATTATTAACGAAATATGCAATGGGAAACGAGACATTTAAGAAAATCTTTGGAACCAAAACATATAAATCAGATTCTTGGGATTACCCGTGGAAAAATAAACATAAGCTGGTAACGTCTTATTATGAATTTGCAACAGGAGGAAAAACAGGCTTTACGAAGAAAGCTGGGCGAACGCTTGTGACAACGGCATCAAAAGATGGACTAGATTTAATTGTCGTAACTTTGAGTGCCTCTAGTGATTGGGATGATCATATGAATTTGTTTGATAAAGGTTTTGAACGTTTCAAACAAACGAAAGTTTTAGGACAAGGAGCAATTGCTGAAATAAATGAAAAGAAGTATGCCAACCATGTTTATACGAAAAATAGTTTTTCGGTACCGTTAACTGAAGAAGAAAAAAAGAACGTAGTATTAAAAGTTGAACTCCATAAAAGTATAAAACTTACGGATGGAGTAAAGGTTGGGAAGACAGACATTTATGTTGGTAATGAGAAAGTTGGAGAACGGAATTTATTTTATAGTAAACGGAAGTTAGTAGCTACAACGGGACTTTACTGGAATAATGTGAAAGAAATTTTTTCTTACATGATAGGTGTTGGGAACGATGGTTAATCTCGTATGGGTAGCGATGGCTGTCATTGGGATTGTATACGCCATGATAAATGGAACGATGGAAGAAGTGAATAAAGCTGTATTTGACGGAGCAAAAGATGCGGTAACGATTTGTATAGGACTTATTAGTGTTTTAGTATTTTGGCTCGGTTTAATGAAAATTGCAGAGGAAGCCGGATTGTTAAAAAAATTAGTTACACTTTTTATGCCGATAGTAAAAAGGTTGTTTCCAGAAATACCAAAGGATCATCCGTCTATGGGATTTATTCTATCAAATATGATGGCAAACTTTTTTGGTCTAGGTAATGCAGCAACCCCTCTTGGTATTAAAGCGATGGAACAACTGAAAGAGTTAAATGGAGGAAAGGATTCGGCGAGCCGTTCTATGGTGACGTTTCTAGCATTAAATACATCAGCCATTACATTAATTCCTACGACAGTCATTTCCATTCGAATGACGTATGAATCAGCGAATCCTACTGAAATTGTTGGGGTAACATTTATTGCACAAGTACTTTCTATGATTGGAGCAATTTGGATTGACCGCTATTTTTACCGAAGAAGGAGTAGAAAGGGGCGGAAAAAATGAGTATTGTAAATACAATTTCCTTATGGGTAATTCCTTGTGTAATTGGTTTTATCCTTTTATATGGCACAGTAAAGAAAGTACCGACGTATGAATCGTTCGTTGAGGGAGGAAAAGAAGGGATTCAAATTGCAATTTCCATCTTACCGTTTATGGTTGGAATGCTTGTGTCTATTTCTATATTCCGGTCTTCAGGTGCATTAGACGCAATGATATCGGTAATGAAGCCAATGTTAGATTTGATCCATGTTCCAGCAGAAATTGTTCCACTAGCACTTATACGCCCTATTTCAGGCTCTGCTGGTTTAAGTATTACGACCGATTTAATTGCCACATATGGGCCAGATTCGTTTATTGGGAGATTGGCTTCTACGATGCAAGGGAGTACAGATACGACTTTCTATATTTTAACTGTATATTTTGGAGCGGTTGGGATCAGAAGAATGGGGGATGCACTAAAAGTAGGACTTTTTGCAGATTTAATCGGGATTATATGCTCAATTGTGTTCGTTTCTTTATTGTTTCAGTAATACTATTCATTTTTTACGCTATTTCGCTTATAATACGTATACGACCACTATTAAGGTGTAGCTTAATAGTGGTTTTTTTATGTGGTATTTTTGACAAAATGATGAACTTTTATTGTGAGAAATATGAAAAATATGGACAATAATAAAGGGTAAAAACATGATTTGACCTTTATATGTTTATTATCATCGCTATGTTGTTTAAGTAAGATGAAGCGAATAGCCGTAAAGCGTATGCGGTTGCCAAGTCTTTCTAATGTAAGGTAAGATAAATTCGAGGTGAAAAAAAGAAATGGAACGATTACAAAAAGTGATTGCGCAAGCAGGTATTGCATCGAGAAGAAAGGCTGAGGAATTAATTCAGCAAGGAAAAGTGAAAGTTAATGGAAAAATAGTGAAGGAGTTAGGGACAAAAGTAACTCCTCAAGATAAAGTAGAAGTAAATAACATCCCTCTTGAAAAAGAAGAACCTGTTTATTTTTTACTATATAAACCAACTGGCGTAATTTCAAGTGTATCAGACGATAAAGGAAGAAGTGTTGTAACGGACTTTTTCCCGGAAATTACACAACGTTTATTCCCAATCGGACGCTTAGATTATGATACGTCTGGCGTATTATTAATGACAAACGATGGGGACTTCGCAAACGTATTAATGCATCCTAGATATAAAGTTGAAAAAACATATGTTGCAAAAATAAAAGGGCCATTAACAGGTGAGAAAATTCGCATGTTAGAACGCGGTGTTACGTTAGAAGACGGTAAAACAGCACCAGCACGTGTGAAAATTATTTCTTGGGACAAGCGTAAAGAAATGGCTATTGTACAATTAACAATTCATGAAGGACGTAATCGTCAAGTACGTCGTATGTTTGAAGCGTTAGACTGTAAAGTAGTGAAATTAAAACGTGAACGTTATGCTTTCTTAGAAGTAGGAAGCCTGCGACCTGGTGATGCGAGAGAATTGACACCACATGAGGTGAAACAATTACGCGCGCTTGCTTCTACAAAGCCAAGATAAGCTATAGAGTTAAAAATTCACCAGTGGAGTGCTCTGCTGGTGATTTATTCAATACAACATTTACAGAAGATAATACATAACATTTATCGAGGAGAGGAGAAGTAATATGAAGAAAAATCGCTTATTATTTCGCGTTATTATTCTACTCATTTTATGTGGTGCTGTAGGATTTACCCTTTATCAAGGATTCTTTGCTAATAAAGAGAAAATGCAAATCGGAAAAGAAGCACCTAACTTTGTTGTGACGGATTTAGAAGGGAAGAAAATTGAACTAAAAGATTTAAAGGGAAAAGGTGTATTTTTAAACTTTTGGGGCACGTGGTGTAAACCTTGTGAAAAAGAAATGCCTTATATGAATGAATTATATCCAAAGTATAAAGAAAAAGGTGTTGAAATCATAGCGTTAGATGCAGATGAAACGGATATTGCAGTAAAGAACTTTGTGAACCAGTATGGTTTGAAATTCCCAGTTGCCATTGATAAAGGACAAAAGATTATAGGAACATATGGAGTAGGTCCATTACCGACAAGCTTTTTGATTGATAAAGATGGAAAAGTAGTGGAGCAAATTATAGGTGAACAAACGAAAGAACAGTTAGAAGGGTATTTAAAGAAAATTACTCCGTAATAAAGAAAGCCTTTACATAAGGGGTGCGTGTCTATAGTGCCTCTGGTTTAAAAATTCTGAGTATTGCGGTAACTTGAGGTTAGAATATACAATAGTACATATAGATACAGGGGCGGTGAGAGTGTTGAAAGAAATTAAATGTGAATGTGGACATGTTAATCCGATAGGAACCGTTTTTTGTGAAGCTTGCGGGAAACCATTTGAAAGCAATGAAAATACAAAACTATTGGATATGCGCTATGAGGGGAGTGCACGGAGATCTCTCACGCAGACAAAAACGATAATCGATAAAATTTGGAGCTTTTTCTCTTCTGTAAAAGTGGGTGTATGGCTAATCGTAATAACTTTAGCTGCATCAGCGATAGGAACTATTTTTCCGCAAGAAATGTACATAACTCCAGGGATTGCACCAGCTGAATATTATAAACAAGAATACGGATTTTTAGGACAATTATACTATCAATTAGGGTTTAATAATTTATACGGTTCATGGTGGTATATGATTTTGATTGCTTCTATCGGTATTTCACTTGTGATATGTAGTTTAGACCGTGTTATTCCACTTTATAAAGCTTTAAAAAAGCAAGGCGTAAAAAGACATCCTAGCTTTTTAAAGAGACAGAGATTATATGGGACTGGTACACCGCAAGAAGGTGACCTGGAAAGAGTGCAAAAGAATTTAAAGAAAAGAAACTATAACGTGAAAGTGGAAGACGGAAACGTTTTAGCAGAAAAGGGACGCTTCTCGCGTTGGGGTCCATATGTAAATCATATCGGTCTTATTATCTTTTTATTCGGTGCGATGCTTCGTTTTTTACCGAGTATGTACGTAGACGAAGCACTTTGGTTACGTGACGGTGAAACGAAAGAGATACCAGGGACGGATGGACAATACTACTTAAAAAACGAGAAATTTATAAAAGAAGTTTATGATAAAAGTAAGGACAAGGAAGTTTTTGATGAAGCGATTGATCGTGTAGGCGATAAAATGATTGCGAAAAACTTCCAAACGAATGCCGTATTATATAAAGCAGTAGGAGAAAATATAGCAGGACAAAAACCGAAATTAGAAAAAGTAAAAGAAGCGGAAATTCGAGTGAATGAACCACTGAAATTTGATCAATTTGCAGTGTATCAAGTGGATTATAAAGAAAGTGAATTTAAAAGTATGTCCTTTAACTTACAAAATAAAGAAAATAATCAAAAGTGGGGACCGATTAAAGTAGATTTAACGAATCCTAAGGAAAAATATGATTTAGGAACTGGCTATTCTCTAGAACTATTAAGCTATTTTCCTGATTTTTATTTTGATGAGAATGGAAAACCAAATACGAAAACGAAATTACCAAACAATCCTGCATTTGTATTTAAAATGTTTACACCTGAAACACCAGATGGCGAAGTGAGTTTTGTTGGTATTCAGCAAAATATAGAACCAGATGGAAACAACAAATATAAAATGTCGTTTGCAGGTGTTGAAATGCAAAATGCAACAGCACTTACTGTAAGAAAAGATTTAACGCTTTGGATTCTCGGCATTGGAGGATTTATATTTATGGTTGGTGTCATTCAAGGTATGTATTGGAATCATCGCCGTATTTGGATACAACGTGTTAATGATGAATGGTGGATTGCAGGGCATACAAATAAAAATTGGTTCGGTTTAAAGAAAGATATTGAAAGAGTAATAGAAGGTACAGCAATTCCACAGCCAAATGATAAAGTAATTGATAAAAAAATTAGTTAAGGTGGGGAAACGATATGGTGCAAATAAGTAGTAACTTTCTCTTTACCGCATTTATTTTATATTTAATTGCGACTCTATTTTTTGGAGGAGCCATTAAAGAAAAGGGTCATAAATGGGCAAATGTAGGAATAACGATTACAATTTTAGGGTTTATAGCACAAACAGTATATTTTGTTACAAGGTGGATTGCATCAGGGCATGCGCCAGTTAGTAACTTTTTTGAATTCGGTACATTTTTCGGCATGATGCTTGTAGGAGCATTTATTGTCATGTATTTTATGTACCGTGTAAGCATAATCGGACTATTTGCATTACCAGTTGCGCTTTTATTAATTGCCTATGCAAGTATGTTTCCGAGGGAAATATCTCCGCTTATTCCATCTTTAAAAAGTAATTGGTTACATATTCACGTGACGACGGCAGCAGCAGGACAAGCCATTTTAGCGATTAGTTTTATTACAGGCGTTATGTATTTATTGAAAAATGTAGATCAATCGACGAGAAGTAAACGTACATTTTGGCTAGAGACGGTAGTATTTACACTTGTTTGTACAGTTGGATTTATTGGAGTAACAACGGTATTTTCTAGTATGAAATATGAAGCGAAGTTTCAATGGATTGATAAAAATGAACAACAACTGGAAATGAAGTACAATCTTCCGGCTTTAGTTGGACCGCATGAAGGGAAGTTACTGACAGAAAATAAATTAGAACCGGCAGTTGAAGTTCCAGCAATTGTAAATGCAAAAAAATTAAATACTGTTATTTGGTCAGTGTTAGTTGGAACATTACTGTATATTGTATTAAGACTCGTTTTACGGAAGCGAGTATCGGCGGCACTTCAGCCGTTAGTAAAGAATACGAATAGTGATTTACTAGATGAAATCGGATATCGATCTATTGCAATTGGATTCCCAGTTTTCACATTAGGTGCATTAATTTTTGCGATGATTTGGGCTCAAATAGCGTGGACGCGCTTTTGGGGCTGGGATCCGAAAGAGGTTTGGGCACTTATAACGTGGCTCTTTTATGCTGCAGTACTACATTTACGATTATCTAAAGGGTGGCATGGAGAGAAATCAGCTTGGCTTGCAGTAATTGGTTTTGCAATCATTATGTTTAACTTTATTGTAGTAAACTTAATTATTGCCGGTTTACATTCATATGCATAGAGAAATAAAATAGGAGAGTGCATGTCACTTTCCTATTTTATTTTTGTCAACTTTTCTTCTTTTTTGAGAAAAACATGACAAAGTAGCGGTTGATTTTGTAAAATGATGTCGAGGACATTATATACAGTTCAAAAAAAATACATAGTTTTGGAAAAAAATTGAACAAAATTTATTATTCTTGTGAAGCATAATATGGGAAGTGAAACATTTAGAAGATTGCTTAAATAAACGAGAATAGCGCAACATAATAGTTAAAGAAGGGTAGGTGTGAACCGCTGAGGTGAGAGTACGCAGCGGGTAGAGATGGAAAATGAATCAAGAATTTTAATTGTAGATGATGAGGATCGTATTCGTCGTTTATTGAAAATGTACTTAGAAAGAGAACAATATACGATTGAAGAAGCAGATAATGGTGATACAGCTTTAGAAATGGCGTTGCAAAATGATTACGATTTAATCTTATTAGATCTTATGATGCCTGGTAAAGATGGCATTGAAGTATGTAAAGGGGTTCGTGAGAAGAAAGCGACACCAATTATTATGCTGACAGCAAAAGGTGAAGAAGTAAATAGAGTACAAGGATTTGAAGTTGGAACAGATGATTATATTGTAAAGCCGTTTAGTCCACGTGAGGTCGTGCTACGTGTGAAAGCGGTATTACGTCGTGCTGTACCAACAACATTCTTTACACAAGATACAACGACAAAAGATGTTACTGTATTCCCTCACTTAACAATTGATAACGATGCACACCGTGTTACTGCAGATGGCAATGAAGTAAACTTAACGCCGAAAGAATATGAGTTACTATTATTTTTAGCGAAAGCTCCTGATAAAGTATTCGATCGTGAGCAGCTGTTAAAAGAAGTATGGCAATATGAATTCTTCGGAGATTTACGTACAGTTGATACACATGTAAAGCGTTTACGTGAGAAGTTAAGCAAAAAATCACCAGATGCAGCGAAAATGATTGTTACTGTTTGGGGTGTAGGTTACAAATTTGAGGTTGTGAACGACTGATGCTTTGGAGAAGTGTAGTAGGGAAGTTATGGATGACCATATTACTTCTCGTTTCGTTTGTTCTTGGATTTGTTGCGATTTTACTTTCACAATTTTTTAGAACGTATTATGTTGATATGAGTGAAAATAGACTTCAAAAAGTCGCAACAAGTGTTACGGAATTAATTGAAGAAGGTGCCGATGTAAAAACGATTGAGAACATCGCGTACAAATTCTCTGATCCACTTTCAAGGATTATTATTGTAGAAGATGGCAAGGAAATCTCTTCTTCACCGAAACAAGAAGGGTTAGTCACCCTTACAATGGATAATTTAAAAGAAGATAAAGAATTAGCCGCTGTTTTTACGGACAAAAAAGAAATTAAGAACAACATTAGAAAAGCTTCTGATAGTAGAAAGAATAAAAGCACTGAAAATGATATTGTGATCGTTGGGAAACCAGTGCAATCAAAAAATCAAAGCGCAGTGTTCGTATATGAATCTTTACAAGTGCCAATAAAAGATATGGAGAGAACGACTGATTTCATTTTCTTAGCCGCTGGGATTGCGATTATATTAACAACTTTCTTTGCGTTCTTCTTATCTACTCGGATTACAGCACCGCTTCGTAAAATGCGTGAGGTTGCTTTTGAAGTGTCACGTGGGAAATTTGATGCAAAGGCTCCTATGGTATCTCAGGACGAAATTGGTGAGCTGGCAACGGCCTTAAATCAAATGGGTAAACAGTTGAAGTTTAATATGAATGCTTTGCAGCAAGAAAAAGAACAGTTAGCTAGTATTTTGAGTAGTATGGCAGATGGAGTTATTACGTTAAATCAAGAAGGTGAAGTCGTAGTTATTAATCCACCGGCTGAACATTTCTTACAAGTTTGGCAAGAAGAAAAAGAGATAGAGTTAAGTAAAAAATTACCTTCTGAACTTGTGGAACTATTCCATCTCGTTGTAGAAAGCGAGCAACAACAAGTTGTTGAAATTAATTTACAAAAAGGGAACTATGTAGTTCTTATGACACCACTTTACAATCAAACGAAAATTCGTGGGGCTGTAGCGGTACTGCGAGATATGACGGAAGAACGTCGTCTTGAGAAAATGCGTCAAGACTTTATTGCGAATGTATCACATGAACTTCGTACACCGATGGTCATGCTGCAAGGGTATAGTGAAGCGATTTTAGATGATATTGTGCAAACGAAAGAGGAAATAGATGAGTTTGTTCAAATCATTTATGATGAATCCGTTCGTTTAGGTAAACTTGTAAATGAATTGTTAGATTTAGCTCGTATGGAAAGCGGTCACGTAGAGTTACATATTGGTGAAGTGGACATACATCCGTTTGTGGAAAAAATTGGTCGTAAATTCCAAGGGATTGCAAAGGATAAAGAAGTTGAACTAACAGTTGATTTCCGGAATCAGATTGAAGAATATGCGTTTGATGCAGATCGGATGGAACAAGTGTTGACGAACTTGATTGATAACGCAATTCGTCATACGAATGCGGGTGGACATGTAACGCTTGTAATTGATACGAAAAATAATGGCCTCATTTTTGAAGTACAAGATTCGGGTGTAGGCATTCCAGAAGAGGATATTCCATTTTTATTTGATCGTTTCTATAAAGCTGATAAAGCAAGAACACGTGGGAAAAAGGGTGGAACAGGACTCGGGCTTGCAATTGCGAAAAATATTGTTCAAGGCCATGACGGTAAAATTTCTGTATCAAGTGTTGTTGGAGAAGGAACTACATTCTCTGTATATTTACCGAATCGTATAATTTAGATATGCTTTTTTAAAGTTGATAATGAATAAAGTTCTGCTGTTTTTTATTTTTTTGTAAACTCAATTAAATAAAGAATGGTAGAACTTTTTTCTATCTTGGTCGAATCAAGAATAACAAGAGAGGGTGCTGTGAAGAAATGAAATTATATACAAAAACAGGAGATAAAGGAACGACAAGTGTAATAGGTGGCAGGGTTGATAAAGATGATATCCGTGTGGAAGCGTATGGAACAATAGACGAGGCAAATTCTCATATTGGATATGCAATGACTAAGGTTCAAGGCGGGGCTTTTAGAGATATTTACAATGAGCTCGAAAATATTCAACATGAACTATTTGATTGCGGAGGAGACTTGGCAATAGTGGAACAAAAAATTCCTTATAAAGTGACAATTGAGATGGTTGAAAGTTTAGAAAGAAAGATTGATTTATATATAGAAGAAGCCCCGCCATTAGAACGCTTTATTTTGCCAGGTGGTAGCGAGGCGGCGGCTACTATTCATATTGCACGTACTGTTGTAAGGAGAGCAGAACGCTCTATAGTATCATTGCAAAAAGAAGTGAAAATAAATGAAGTTGTCTTAAAGTATGTAAATAGATTATCTGATTATTTGTTTGCGATAGCTCGAGTAATAAATGCCCGATTACAAGTGAAAGATGTGGAGTATAACCGTAGTGCATTAGTTTTTCGTCATAAGAAAGAGAAGGAAGTGGAGTAATTCACTTTCTTTTTTTGTATACTTTTTTCTGTAATATACCAAAATAGAGAAGGTATGGTGGTAATTAGAAAACGGAGGATGTATATGAAAGTTTTAAAATGCGGCGTCATGTTATTGAGTATGCTGTTTGTATCTCAATTACATGTTTATGCAGAAGAAAATCGATGGACATGGCCTGTTGAAGGTCAGATAAGTGATTATTTTGGGACAAGGCATGGAAAACACTATGGTATTGATGTAGCTGCGCCGATTGGAACGCCTGTGGCAGCTATTCAAGATGGTAGGGTAACGAAGTCTTATTATTCAAGTAGTTATGGAAATGTTGTATTTATTAAACACGGAGAATATGAGGCTGTATATGCACATTTAAATAAGAGATATGTGGGTCAAGGAGATTATATTTCCAAAGGAGAAAAAATTGGAGAAGTAGGGAACACGGGAGAATCGCGAGGTGCACACTTACATCTAGAACTTCATCAAGGAAGATGGACGATGGCGAAAAAGAATGCGATGAACCCATTGCTTGTTTTAAATGAACAAAGAAATGAAGTTGTTTCTTCATCATTATATGTCGTACAAAAAGGGGATACTTTAGTTAGTATTGCACGGAAATTTAGTATGACACTTAAGGAAATTAAAGAAAAAAATGGATTGCAGCAAGAGCTAATTTATCCTAATCAACAATTATATGTTAAGTAAAGGAAACATTTCAAAAATTAAACTTTGAACAAATTTATGTTCTTTTTAAATAAGGTTCAATGTAAATGAAATTATATGGGCGCTTTTGCTAGAACTATTGAGTGAATCAGAGCATCTATATCTAAAAGAAAACCGTCCCAAAATTTATTTTGGGACGGCTTCTTTTACCAAAAAATAAAGACACATATAAATCCAGAAATAGCTATATAGCTATATAAGTAAAAAACTTTTGTTCTTGTTTTCTCTTTTGTTCGAAACAGTACGATAGTCGGTTCAATTAAACCGATTGTCAAACAAAGTAGGCCAAGAAGCATACAACCAATCGAAATAGAATACAGGGCGATTTGTGGTGCTTGAAATGGAATCATCCATTTTAATAAAAATGCAATAAGTGCAGTGTAACAAATACTACCGATGTATTTATTCAGTGGTGTATTAGAACGAAAACCAGGAAGTTTTTTTAAGAAAGAGCGGGAAACAACTTCTGTTTGTAAAGATGTATGCTCTTCAATAATTTTTTGAGCTTCTTTTCCTTTTTGAAAAAGAGATAAGATCCAATTTCGCTCACCCTGAAAAATAAATTGAGAAGTTGTCAAATAGTGATCAATCTTCACTTTATTCCAACTCTTCCACGGATGACGCTCACACAATTTTAATTTACTTTCTGTTTTTTTATCATACTGATAAATACTAATGCCATCTTCATCGAAAGTAGCATAGTATGTCTCGTTTGAGAATGTGCCTAAATCAATTGGGCAGTAGAAAAGTAATTCTTTTTTTAAGTAAAAGTATTCTTTTCTTAAGTTTTTTTTCATTGCTTCTCGAATAGAATGTCTCTTGTCTTTTTTCATGACATTTCCTCCATAACTCAGAAAATGTTCTTATCTTAACAATTCAATATCTTATCACTTTTAATTATATATGACTAGGTAATTCAAAAGAGAAATGCCGAATAATAAAAAATATGGATTGTATTGTAAAATATCTCGCAATTTATTTTTTGTTACGAAAAATAAATAACTAATTTTAAATAAGTTACAATTTTTTAGTTCACAATGTTATGAGGTTGTTGTATAATGAAGGGGAAAATAGAATATCGGTCTATCTTCGGGGCAGGGTGAAAATCCCGACCGGCGGTGATGAACTATTTATGATTTTGTTCTAAGCCCGCGAGCCGTTAAGGCAGGATTTGGTGTAATTCCAAAGCCGACAGTATAGTCTGGATGGGAGAAGATGGAGGTTCAAGCGTTCAAAAAAGATATGGATTTGAACGTCTGTTTGATGTGCCTTAAATTCTCCCTTTGTGTAAAACACAAAGGGTTTTTTCGTTCTATGAAAAAATAGGCATAGCAGAACCTTTCCACTTTCCATGAGATGATCGATGGAAAAGGAGAGAGAAAGATGAAACAAAAAAACAGTGTAGTGCAGATGGTGAGTGTAGCGATGCTAAGTAGTATTGCATATTTACTAATGATGTTAGATTTCCCGTTCCCAGGGCTTCCGCTATTTTTGAAAATTGATTTTAGTGATGTACCAGCTCTAATTGCAGCAATTATCTTTGGACCAGTAGCAGGAGTGATTGTAGAGGCGATAAAGAACATTTTACATTACGGGATTCAAGGAAGTTTAACGGGAGTACCAGTTGGAGAAATTGCAAACTTTATTGCAGGATGTTTATTTATTGGACCAGCAGCTTTCTTATTTAGAAAGTATCGTACTGTGAAGAGTTTAACTACAGGATTAATGCTAGGGACAATTACAATGGCGCTTATTATGAGTGTATTAAACTACATCATCATATTCCCGGCTTACACTTGGTTTTTAAATTCACCGGCTATGTCTAGCGAAGCTATAAGAACAACGGTTGTAACGGCAATCTTACCATTTAATTTAATTAAAGGGATTGTTGTAACAATTGTATTTGTAGCATTATTCTCACGCCTGAAAGTATGGGTGTTTGCAAAAATGAAAAATGCATAATATATATTAAAACCATTAGTAGTGTGAAACTACTAATGGTTTTTTATTAAGGAAAATAAAATTTAGATACAAAAAATGCCCCTCATCAATATGAGGGGCATTTTTTGAAGTTAATAAAAGACTATTCGAATTTTAAAGCGTCTCCGTCGAATGATTCGTCAGCAACTTTAATTGAGTCAGTTGGACAGCCTTCGAATGCATCCATCATATCTTCAATTAATACATCTGGAATTTCAACGATACCTTGGTTATCATCTAATGTTACAAATGCAATACCTTCATCATCATAGTCATAAATGTCTGGTGCAGCAGCGCCACAAGCACCACATGCAATACAAGTATCTTTATCAACGATTGTATATTTTGCCATCTTTTTTCCCTCCTGATAATATGTATGTGAAAAGCTCGCCATAAAAATTATAACCTTATTGTAAAACGGTTTGTAAAACTTTTCAACATAAAATTATAATGATAATGCTTATCAATTAGAGTGTCAACTCATTTTTGAATTATGTCATAAGATTTTCAAAATACGTAAATATGATTTCGTTTGATACAATAGAAGATATACAAGTATATAGTTCTTATATGATAAGTTTAATGAGCGAAAGTAGATAGTGTAATTGTACTGAAAAGAATGAAATTAAGATTGGAAGGTGGAAGCGGTCATGCAAATACAATATACTTTGTTGCATTGTTTAAAACAATTGAATGGTGAAAGAACCGTTTCTTCTATTTATTATTTACTAAAGGGCAAACGTTCTTCGCAAACTTTACAAGATGGAAATATGTTCCGAATTTCTTTTTTGTTCGGAATATACAAATCATTGAATAGAAATGACTATGATGGTGAAGTTGCAAAGTTGTTGCAAGCGAATTTTATTCAAGAAATACATGAAAATACATATGTGTTAACACCTACGGGTAAAATGCAGTTACATAAATGGGAGGAAGTTTATGCTTTTCCGGCGCATTTGCATGGTTTACATTATGGTGAATTAGGTGAAACATTTTGGAAAAGATTATCATTAATTATTCAAACTATATCAAATTTACAACAGAATAATACGAAGTTTATCCCAATTCAGCAAGATACAGAAATAATGATGTGGGTGAAACGTTTTCTAACAGGAATACCATATAAGAGAAGTGAGTTGGCGAGAAAACTATGGACGGAAGTACATAATCTTTTAGAAAAGAGCAATACGATAGAAGCGACGATTGTAACATATCGACTAACGGGTTATGAACGTATTGGTTGTACATTGCAACAATTAGCAGAAATTACGAAACAAGATATATTCAGGGTGTATTTTTTATTTTGGGGTACAATGCATTTCTTTATACAAGAAGTTCGTGATAAAGAAAAGGAATTTCCACTATTAGCTGAAATTATATCTTATCCAAATGAGAGAGCTGAATTATTTAGTTTATCGACGAAAAAAACATATAATTTTTGGAGACAAGGACGTTCTTTAGAAGAAATAGCGACGATTCGGAATTTAAAGGTTGCAACGATAGAAGATCATTTTGTTGAAATTGCTTTGCGAGAAAAAGATTTTTCTATTGAAATGTTTATGGAAAAAGAAAAGATAGACAAAGTAATAAAAGTAATTGAAGCATTGCAAACGCGGAAGTTACGTGTTTTGAAACAAGCGGTTGGAGAAGATATCTCTTATTTTGAAGTTCGTCTTGTATTAGCGCGGATGGAGGGTGTAAATGAAACTTGAAGAATATTTATATAAGTGGTTTGGATATTCTGAATTTCGTCCAGGTCAAAAAGGAGTTATTACAGATTTATTAGAAGGAAAAGATGTGATAGCAATGCTTCCGACTGGAAGAGGGAAATCTATGTGCTATCAGTTTCCGGGGCTTATGCGAGAAGGAACAGTGCTTGTTGTATCACCGTTATTATCTTTAATGGAAGATCAAGTGACACAATTAAAGTATGTTGTGAAAAACCGAGTAATAGCATTTAATAGTTTTCGGACATTAAATGAAAAAAGAGAAGCGATGAAAAAATTATCTTCATATAAATTTATTTTTGTTTCACCAGAGATGTTACAGTCGGAGTTATTAATTAGGGAATTGAAGAAAATTCATATTTCATTATTTGTTGTTGATGAGGCTCATTGTATTTCTCAATGGGGTTATGATTTTAGACCGGACTATAAAAAACTAAATGTAGTTATTGAAAATATTGGTTCTCCTACAGTATTAGCATTGACAGCCACAGCGACAAAAGGGGTACTGCAGGATATCGCAAATAGTTTAAATTTAAAGGGTGCCGCGGAACATGTATACTCTATTGACCGTCCTAATATTGCAATGGATGTGCAATTTGTAGAGACGATAGAAGAAAAGAAAGAGGCGCTTTTAGAGCAGGTGATGTATTTACAAGGGCCGGGGATTGTATATTGCTCAAGTAGAGCGTGGACAGAAAGGTTAACGGAATACTTGAGAGGGAAAGGTGTTACTGGTGTAGCTTTTTATCATGGTGGTATGGAACATGAAGAGCGTATGTTAATTCAACAGCAGTTTATGAACGATCAATTGCAACTTGTAATATGCACAAGTGCATTTGGTATGGGGGTAAATAAGGCGAATACGCGATATATTATTCATTTTCATTATCCAACTAATATAGCTTCTTACTTACAAGAAATCGGAAGAGCTGGAAGAGATGGCGAACCGAGTATAGCTATTTTATTATGTAGTCCGTTGGATCATGATTTACCAATTTCAATCATTGAGGATGAATTGCCAAGTAAGTCACAAATACAATTTTTATTTTCTTTACTACAAGAAAGAATGTTTCAAACGAAAGAATTATCAATAGAAGATGTAGAAGAAATTTGTTATAATGCAGCAAGATTTAATGAGCAATATTGGCGTTTCGTTCGTTATCATCTCGAACAGGTTGGAATTATACAACAACGAAGATTATTATTAGAAGGTTTGTCAGATGAAATCATGAACCGATTAATAGCTGAAGTAGAAATAAGGTTGCGTAATAAATATAGTGAGCTAGAAAATATGAAGTCATGGATACAAGTTAAAGGATGTAGACGTGAATATGTGCTGCAACAGTTCGGTTATAGGAAAGAGCAAGAGTTAATTAATTGCTGCGATTATTGCGGTATTACAAAAGAAGATTATAAAAAAAGACGAGCGCAACAATCGGATTTCGACTATAATTGGGAAACAGAGTTACAAAAGCTTTTCGGCCTAGAAAAGATGGAGGAATGATGAACATTCAAAGACATAATGTTGAAGATATGAGTCCGCAGGAAATAAGGCTGAATCTATATATAACACAGTTAATTATTATCGGTATTGGCTGTTTACTGGCATATATATTATTTCAAGATGTAAAAGAAGTCTTTAATTTATGGAAATGGGAACCAGTATCTATACTTATTATAGGTGGTTTGTTAGCGATTGGTATTGTGTTATTAGATTATGTTGCAATGCGAGTGTTTCCGGAGTCTTGGTTTGATGATGGTGGTATTAACGATAAGATGTTTCGAGGAATGTCCGTTCTGCATTTACTCGTTATTACGTTCTTAATTGGTTTTGCAGAAGAATTTTTATTTAGAGGTGTAGTACAGACTCATTTTGGAATTGTAATTGCGAGCTTCGTATTTGCAGTGTTACATATTCGTTATATAACAAAGCCATTTTTGTTTTGTTTCGTCTGTTTCATTAGTTTCGTCTTTGGTTATGTATTTGAATGGACAGGAAATTTGTTTATAACAATCTTTGCACACTTTCTTGTTGATTTTATAATGGGACTCCAATTAAGAAAATAAATGGAAGGTGGTGGTGAACAACATGAGGAAACGAATTCCTGATTTTGAAGAGGAATTAGAAGTTGAGCGAGTGGAAGAAAAAGAAAGTTTACCGCCGCGTAGTGAAATTCATAGAAATAAAGAAAAAAAACAAAAGTTTAAAATAAATCACATTTTCGTCCGGGTTTTAACATTTCTATTCATTCTGCTGCCGATTAGTATTTTGTGGTACACGGATAAATATATTCAGGTGAAGGGTGATAGTAATAATGCCGGAAAAAGTGCGTTTGAAGTAATCTTCTTTGATTCAGCTAAATCTGAGTCGCAGAAACATTCTGAAAAAGTAATAACGCATACTGTGAAAGAGGGAGAAACTTTAGAAAGTATAGCGAAGCAATATTTTTCAGATGGAAATGGAATTGAAGTAATTAAAAAGTATAATAACTTGCAAGAAGATGAAGTGAGTGCAGGTCAAGAATTAAAAATTCCGATAAAAGATAAGTCCACAAAGCAAGAAAGCTAGTGAGTTAAGCGATCACCGTTTGTTATAAAAGCCTAGGATTATCTTTATGAGGAGGGGAGTCAAAAATATGATATGGATTATATTATTCAGTACTCTCATAGGCATGGGGATTTTATTGCTTCTTGTGATGTATAAAGAAGCGATGCGTAATACGGTGTTGGAACATACTTTAGTATTTAAAGAATTTCCGAAAAGTTTTCAAAAAGTAAATGTGTTTTTTATTTCTGATATTCATAGAAGAGTCATTTCGAATTTGTTAATTGAACAAGTAAAAGGAAAAGTAGATCTCGTAATTATCGGAGGAGATTTAGCAGAGAAAGGTGTCTCTTTATCAAAAATCTCTGCGAATATTCAAAAGTTAAGAGAGGTAGCTCCTGTATATTTTGTGTGGGGAAACAATGATTATGAGATAGAATATCATGAATTAGATGCGTTATTATTAGAAAATAACGTAAAAGTTTTAGATAATACAAGAGTGGTATTTGAGTCTGAATTAGGCGAGAAAATTTGTTTGCTCGGTATAGATGATGTTGGATTGCACCGTGATCGTCTAGATTTGGCATTGGCGGATTGTAAAGAAGATGGTTTTCGTATCCTAGTTAGTCACAACCCTGATATAATAAAAAAAATGTCTGGAAATGAACAGATTTCACTTGTCTTAAGTGGACATACGCATGGAGGGCAAATCCGATTATTCCCATCTAAAAAATATTTAAAAGGTGGCGTATATAACCATTTAAATACGATTCTCTTTGTTAGTAATGGGTATGGAACAACATTGATACCACTTCGTTTCCGAGCACCTGCTCAAACACACATCATTACATTGTGCGGAGGGAAATGATGCCAACTCTTAATGGGAAATACAATATAAAAGCCGTTTCGAATATAATTGGAGTTCAGCCGAGTACGCTTCGTGCATGGGAAAGACGATATCAAATTATTGCCCCAAAGCGGAATCAAGCTGGGCATCGTTTATATACAGAAGAGCATATTCAAATTTTAAAATGGTTAATGGAAAAAGTTTCTTCCGGTATGATGATTGGACAAGCAGTTCAATTATTAGAAGAAAATCGTTTGCAGAGTACAGTTCAAAAAGAGATACATTTCGATAAAGAAGTTGTTTTAGTGGACGATTTGCTACAAGCTTTGTTAAAATTTGATGAAATTACAATTGCTGCATTATTAAACGAAGCTTTTAGTATATATTCAACAGAGAAGGTTGTTGCCAGTATTGTTCTTCGAGTGACAGACAAATTATTAACGTCAAAAAATAATAATGAGATTTCAATGGTGCAATTTCAATATGCACTATCATTTTTACAAACGCGTCTAGGGATGGTGTATCACAATGCCTCAATGTTTTCCTCTTTACACAAAGTTATTGTGTTAGAAAAGGATGCATTGAAAGGATTTATTTTTTCAACTTATTTACGCTTAAAAGGATATGAGGCGATATATATTAGGACAAGCTTAGCTGAAGATGGTATGTTATCAGCGGTAGAGGAAATACAGCCGAAATATGTATTTATATCTTTTGCTGACGAACAAGAAATGAAAAAGACGATGAACTTTATAAATTTATTACAAGAAAAAAGGGAATCTCTTTCTGTTGGATTTATCGGAAAGCTAGGCGTTCTAAACCAGTTGGACATTGAAACAATCTTAATTGGTGATACGAAAGAAGAATGGGATGGATGGTTAAAAATGTCGGAATAGTTGTTCGAAAAGAACCATCTATTTTCTATTTCATATAATAAAAATTAGATGCATTGGTTACGTAGGGAGGGTATGAGATGAGGCTGGAACGATTAAATTACAATAAGATAAAAATTTTTCTAACATTTGATGATTTATCTGAACGAGGATTAACGAAAGAAGATTTATGGAGAAATGCACCGAAAGTACAGCAATTATTTCGTGATATGATGCAAGAAGCAAATAAGGAATTAGGATTTGAAGCAGATGGTCCGATTGCAGTTGAAGTGTTTTCTCTACAAGCACAAGGGATGGTTGTAATTGTAACGAAAGAAAATCAAGAAATAGATACAGATGATGAGTTCCGTGACGAGTTTATTGAAATGCAAGTGACTCTAGATGAAAGTGAGCATATATTATATGAGTTTGCTACGCTAGATGACGTAATTAACCTGTCGAATCGCTTATATAACCTTGGTGTAACTGGCGGAAAGCTATATACGTGGGATGAGCGCTTCTATCTTTGGGTGGAAGAAGAGGAACAAATTCAATTGTTAAAGGCGGATTTTATAGCTATTTTAGCGGAATACGGTAATCCGTCTACAGCAACCATTTATCGCATCATGGAGTACGGTAAAGAATTAATGGATGTTAACGCGATAGAACAAATACACAATTACTTTGTGAAAAAACAAAACCTCAGCTAATACAACATAGCTGAGGTTTTGTTCTTATTTGGAGAAGGGAAGGGATGATTGTAAATACTCGAACATACTTTTTGAAAATAAAATATGCAGTTTTATGGGAGTGTGGTTGATGAAAATAAAAAATATTTAAATATTTAAGTATTTTACTTTTCTAAAAGTAATAAAAGGACTATAATAATAGTGAAAACGCTTGCAATAGAAAATAGTTTGTATATATTTGTTAGCGTTTTCTATTGCATTCCAAATTTAAGGGTGTATACTAGGCAATGAAGGTTTACTAAACAAGTGAAATTACAGGGGGTTTACTTACTATGGTAGCCGAAAAGGGAACTCAAACAAAAACACAACAACAAAGGGAACAACATTTTGAACTATTGAATTCAACACAAATTGTTATTAGTGAAGCGTTAGAAAAATTGGGTTATCCAAACGAAGTATATGAATTATTAAAAGAACCAATTCGTATGATGACAGTGAAAATACCAGTTCGTATGGATGACGGGACTGTTAAAATATTTACAGGATATCGTGCGCAACATAATGATGCTGTTGGTCCAACGAAAGGTGGAATTCGCTTCCATCCGAATGTAACAGAAAATGAAGTGAAAGCACTTTCAATCTGGATGAGTTTAAAATGTGGTATTGTTGATTTACCATATGGTGGAGGTAAGGGTGGAATTATTTGTGATCCACGTGAAATGTCATTCCGTGAGTTAGAAAGATTAAGCCGCGGTTATGTACGAGCAATTAGCCAAATCGTAGGACCGACGAAAGATATTCCAGCTCCAGATGTATTCACAAACTCTCAAATTATGGCATGGATGATGGATGAGTATAGCCGTATTGATGAATTTAATTCACCAGGATTTATTACAGGTAAACCGCTTGTACTAGGTGGATCACATGGACGTGAAACAGCAACAGCGAAAGGTGTAACAATTTGTATTCGCGAAGCTGCGAAAAAACGTGGCATTGATATTAAGAGTGCACGCGTTGTTGTTCAAGGATTCGGTAATGCTGGTAGCTTCTTAGCTAAATTTATGCATGATGCAGGTGCGAAAGTTATTGCAATCTCAGATGCTTACGGCGCGTTACATGATCCAAACGGATTAGATATTGATTATTTATTAGACCGTCGTGATAGCTTCGGTACAGTAACAAAGTTATTTAACAATACAATTTCAAACAAAGAATTGTTAGAACTTGATTGCGATATTTTAGTTCCAGCTGCAATTGAGAACCAAATTACAGAAGAAAATGCTAATGATATTAAAGCGAAAATCGTTGTTGAAGCTGCAAATGGTCCAACAACATTAGAAGCGACTAAAATTTTAACAGATCGCGGAATTTTACTTGTTCCAGACGTGTTAGCAAGTGCTGGTGGTGTAACAGTATCTTACTTTGAGTGGGTACAAAATAACCAAGGTTACTACTGGACTGAAGAAGAAGTAGAACAACGTTTAGAAAAAGTAATGGTAAGATCATTTGATTCTATTTATGAAACAGCACAAGTTCGTAAAGTGAACATGCGCTTAGCGGCGTACATGGTTGGTGTTCGTAAAATGGCTGAAGCAAGCCGCTTCAGAGGTTGGGTATAAAATATTATATCTTGAGAAAACGTGATTTCCTTTCGAGGGAATCACGTTTTTTTGTTGAAGTATTAAATGAGGTGTTGTATATGGAGAATGAAATGTTGGAACGAGTAGAACAATTAGAAGAAAAGGTTAATAGGTTAGAGGGAGAACTCGCAAGAACGATGAAAGCTCGCAAAATAAGTACCGTTCGGATGTTCGGGGAAGGGCTACTGTTTCTGATATTTGGTGTGGTTGTAGTAGGGCCGATTATTGCCGTTGTAATCTCAATTTTTACTTGGCTTGCTGAAAAATAAAATAAAATAAAAATAAAAAAGAACGCTTGTTCTACACGAACAAACGTGCTATACTCTCCTTAGATAAACAAAACGGAAATGATTTTAAGGAGAGATAAATGATGAAAATGACAGTAGACCAAAGATTTATGATGCCAGCAGATGTTGTAGAGCGAGTGGAAGTATTACGAAACAAACAAAGCAAGCGTGGCACATTATTACAATCGGTAAATAAATTTTTCGGTTTAGATACGAAAGAAGATTGTGTTTGGTTTTACGGTTTTTATGGAGTGGCTGTAAGTATCTTGTTGTTTATGGTGTTCACTTCAAATATTTTCGATTTTCTCTTCGCGTAAGAAATATGCGATAAGGACATTGCTACCGAATACATATATAAGGAAGTAAGGTAATCTTCTAGAGCGGGAGTTGGTAGCAATGGCGATGTTTCCTATAGAGCGCAATTATATTGGATATGGAAGTTCACGACCGGGGATTCCTCTGACTAAAGTGAGATTTATCGTAAGCCATGATACGGGGAATCCTGGAAGCAATGCGATAGGCAATCGAGATTACTTTAATGAATTACAACCGAAAGCTTCGGCACATACATTTATAGATGATAAAACAATATTGGAGATTATTCCTATAAATGAAGTTGCGTATCATGTTCGATATGGTGTGCCGACGGATAATGACTTATATGGCTATGACGCGAATAAGGCGGCCATTGGAGTGGAACTTTGTTATGGTGGTGATGTTAACTTTTGGGAAGCGTATAATCGTTTTACATGGTATCATGCGTATTTATGCCAAAACTTTGGCTTAAATCCGAAAAAAGATATCGTGTCACATAAAACGCTTGATCCAGCTAGAAAGATTGATCCTGAGAATGTATTAGGGAAACAAGGTATTAAATTTCAGCAGTTTTTAGCAGATGTCTATCGGATGTACGTTTCGTTTAGATGACAAATATATGAAAAATGAATACAATAAAGATAGGTGCCTACTGCTGTAAGTAGGTTTTTTCTTGTTTTTATAAATAGTGCATTGGTAGAAGACTAGGAGTGGACGAGTATGCAGAAAGAAACAGTTATTATAATCGGAGGCGGTCCGTGCGGATTAGCGGCTGCAATTTCGTTGCAAAAGGTAGGGATAAATCCGTTAGTAATTGAAAAAGGAAACATTGTAAATGCCATTTATAATTATCCAACTCATCAAACATTTTTCTCTTCTAGTGAAAAATTAGAAATTGGTGATGTAGCTTTTATTACAGAAAATCGTAAGCCATTTCGAAATCAAGCGCTTGCGTATTATCGTGAAGTAGTAAAACGTAAATCTGTACGTGTAAATGCTTTTGAGCGAGTGGAGAAAGTTCAAAAAGATGGAGAAGTTTTTCGGGTTGAGACGACAAAGCGTGATGGAAGTAAGGAAATGTATATAGGGAAATATATTGTTGTAGCAACTGGATATTATGATAATCCAAATTATATGAATGTTCCAGGTGAGGAATTGAAGAAAGTAGCTCACTATTTTAAAGAGGGGCATCCTTATTTTGATCGAGATGTAGTAGTTATAGGTGGGAAAAACTCGAGTGTAGATGCCGCGTTAGAACTTGTTAAATCTGGTGCACGTGTAACGGTACTGTATCGTGGAAGTGAGTATTCACCAAGCATAAAGCCTTGGATTTTGCCGGAATTTGAGGCGTTAGTACGAAACGGTACAATTCAAATGCATTTTGGAGCTCATGTGAAAGAGATTACTGAGCATACATTAACGTTTACAGTTGATGGTGAAGCTTTTACAATCAAAAACGATTTTGTATTTGCGATGACTGGTTATCATCCTGATCATAGCTTCTTAACGAAGATGGGTGTTCAGATTGATGAAGAAACAGGACGTCCAATTTATACAGAGGATAGAATGGAAACGAATGCTGAAAATATTTTCATTGCAGGTGTCATTGCTGCTGGAAATAATGCAAATGAAATATTTATCGAGAACGGTAGATTTCATGGAGATGCGATTGCGCAAACCATTGCATCAAGAGAAAAATAAAAAGGAGCTGTCGGGAAAATCTCGACAGCTCCTTTTTATTCGTGCATAAACATATTTTGAATGGATTCATGAGAATTTGTATTCTCTAATGCAACAAGTAATTTAATGCGTGCTTTTTGTGCATTTAAGCCGTATGTGAATACAATGCCCATATCTTTTAAGTGTTTACCGCCACCTTCATACGAATATACGTCTTGAACGATACCGTTGAAACAGCGAGAAACTAATACGACAGGAATACCTTTATTTAATAATCTTTCTAGGCTAGGTAGTGTTCTTGGAGGGAGATTACCTTGTCCAAGAGCTTCGATAACAATGCCGTCTACAGGAAGATTTTCGATTGCTGCTAATAATGTATCATCCATGCCAGCATATGCTTTTAGAACAACTACATTTTTAGACACTTTATTTATCGTATATGATTCGCGATGTACTAAAGCGTGATGGAAGACAACGCCGCGTTTTGTTACCATTCCAATTGGTCCGTATTGTGGACTTTGGAATGTTGCGACATTACTTGTATGTGTTTTCGTTACATTTGTAGCGCAATGAATTTCGTCGTTTAATACGACTAAAACACCTTTTTCTGCAGCTTCATCACAACTAGCAACTTTTACAGCTGATAAGAAGTTATATAGACCATCAGCACCTAACTCATTACTAGAGCGCATTGCACCTGTCACTACGATCGGAATAGTTGCTTGTACTGTTAAATCTAAGAAATAAGCTGTTTCTTCTAATGTATCCGTACCATGCGTAATAACTACGCCATGAATGTTGTCTTGTTTTACTCTTTCATCAATGATGACTTGTAATTGTAACATTTCGCTCGGTGTCATATGAGGAGATGGTAGATGGAACACATCTTCAACGATTAAATCAACATCGCCTTCTAAATCAGGAATGAATTTTAAAAGAGGATTTTTTTTACCTGGTTGTACGACCCCAGTTTCTTTATCTTCCTCCATTGCAATTGTTCCACCTGTGTGTAAAACTAGGATTCTTTTCAATGCTTATACCCCTTTCAAGTAAAAAAATACATTTAGAACATAACATGTTTTGAGTAAATTCGACAATGGAAATGTATAAAAGTATGCCTCGAAAATGACAATAAAATTAACTGCTATATGTACGATGTATAAAATTACGAAACGAAATGTGCAAATATAGTATAGGAGGGAGAAATTACGGTGAAAAAGATGGAGAGAATTTTTATTCGTATATTAATAATACAATTCATTTGTCTTTCTGTTGTACAATTGTTATTTATACATAAGTCATCAGTGAAATATTTATCTAAAATTGTTTATTATGAGGGTGTTATGGTAAAAAACAAAGTGGAAATCTTGCAGGTGAATCGGTAGTTTTCATTTTCTTCTATGAAGGATTATGCTACAATAATTGAGGATTTAATGACGCGAAGCAAATGAGAAGAAGCAGGGTGAACACCTGCTTTTCGTTTTGTTTTATAAGTGAAAAAATGAGGTGTTACAATGGATAAACGAATTTCAATTGCTATAGATGGTCCAGCAGCTGCAGGGAAAAGTACAGTGGCAAAAGTTGTTGCGAAGGAACTTTCTTATGTTTATATTGATACAGGCGCAATGTACCGTACGCTTACATATGCAGCCCTTGAACAAAAAGTAGACATTGAAAATGAAGAGCAGTTAATGGAAGTTGTAAAGAATGTAAATATTGAGTTTCAGCAAGGAGAAAATACACAGCTTGTATTTTTAAATGGACAAGATGTTTCTGAAGTAATTCGTACACCTGATGTGACGAATCGAGTATCTATTGTAGCGAAACATCGCCTTGTTCGTGAAGAAATGGTACGTCGTCAGCAAGAGTTAGCGAAAAAAGGCGGCGTTGTAATGGACGGCCGTGATATTGGTACACATGTATTACCGGATGCTGAAGTGAAAATCTTTATGCTTGCTTCTGTTGAAGAAAGAGCGGAAAGAAGGCATTTAGAAAATTTAAATAAAGGTTTCGATTCTAATTTAGAGCAGCTAAAAGAAGAAATTGCTCAGCGTGATAAATTAGATTCAGAACGCGAAGTTTCTCCACTAAAAAAGGCTGATGATGCATTGGAATTAGATACGACTTCTTTATCAATTGAAGAAGTTGTCCAAAAAATTATGAGCATTGTTTCTGGAGTGTTTGCGAAATAAAGAAAGGGGATAATCCTCTTTCTTTTTTTGTTTAAATAGAAATGTAAAGGATACGTGAATTATGAGTCTCTTTCCTTGACAAATGAGCTGATTTGTAAGAAGTTAGTTAAAGAGGAATGAAACTGTCAGAATATATTCGCTATTATATTTCAAAACATACTTTTTTCAAGCTGGTTTTGCTGTATACTATTTATATAGGTTTAATATATTTTCTTGTGAATGTTATTGAAAAAGAGTATGTGATGAGAAATTCTTAAACATGCAAATGAAAACTTTGTTTTCATTTCGTATATACATAAAAAATGCTTTGTCAATTCTGTAGGGAGGTATTTCCATGGTAGAGAAAATGAATGAAGAAGTTATGGATTCAAAAGAATTACAAGTTGGTGACGTTGTTACAGGTTCTGTAACGAAGGTTGAAGAGAAACAAGTGCTTGTAAATGTTGGATACAAAACAGATGGCGTAATTCCAATTAGTGAATTAGCTAACGTTCATATTGAAAAAGCAAGCGATGTTGTAGAATTAGATCAAACACTAGAGTTGAAAATTATTAAATTAGAAGAAGATGATCTTGTCTTATCTAAACGTGCTGTTGATGCAGAAAAAGCATGGGTAGAACTACAAGAGAAATTTACTTCTGGTCATGTATTTGATGTTACTGTAAAAGATATTGTGAATGGCGGATTAGTTGTGGACCTTGGTGTTCGCGGTTTTATTCCAGCTTCACTTGTAGAAGTACATTATGTAGAAGACTTTACTGACTATAAAGGTAAAACATTAGCGGTGAAAATTGTTGAATTAGACCGTGAAAAAAATCGTGTAATCCTTTCGCATAAAGCGGTAGTAGAATTAGAACTAGATTCTAAGAAAAAAGAAGCAATTTCTTCATTAAAAGAAGGGGACGTTGTTGAAGGAACAGTACAACGATTAACTGACTTTGGCGCATTCGTTAATGTTGGTGGAGTGGACGGTTTAGTTCACATTTCACAAATTTCACACGAACGTGTAGAGCAACCTTCTGAAGTGTTAGAGCAAGGTCAAAAGGTTAAGGTAAAGGTGTTATCTGTTGATGCTGATACACAACGTATTTCTTTATCAATTAAAGCAGCTCAACCAGGACCTTGGGAAAACGTTGCTGGCGAAATAAAAGCTGGAGATATTCGTGAGGGAGTAGTAAAACGCCTTGTTACATTTGGTGCATTCGTTGAGATTTTACCGGGCGTTGAAGGACTTGTACACGTATCTCAAATTGCAAATCGTCACGTGAAAAATCCGAATGAAGTATTGGAAATGGGACAAGAAGTAAAAGTGAAAGTACTTGAAGTTCACGTAGCAGAGAAACGTATTTCTTTAAGTATAAAAGAAGCGCTTGAGGAAAATAATGTAACTGAAGATTATAGTCAGTATGAGCCAAATGCTGATTCTGCTACTTTCCAATTAAGTGATATTATTGGTGAACAACTGAAAAAATTAAAGAAATAATGAGGGGTACAAGTGGTAAGGGCAAAACGTAAATTAGATCATATTGAATACGCTCTTTCTACTGGTCAGTCTCGTACGCATGGCTTTCATGATATTGATTTTGTGCATCAAAGCTTGCCAAATTCAAATTATGACACAATAACATGTGAAACAAAAATCGGCGAACTTTCACTAAGTTCGCCGATTTTTATCAATGCGATGACTGGTGGTGGAGGAGAGAAAACGTTACATATTAATGAGCAATTAGCATATGTAGCGAAACATCATAACCTTGCTATGGCTGTAGGTTCGCAAATGGCGGCGTTAAAAGATGAAAGTGAAGCTGCTTCTTATAAGGTGATCAGAAAGGTAAATCCAAATGGTATTTTCTTTGCTAATTTAGGTAGTGAGGCAACTATCGAACAGGCAGAGCGTGCCGTTGATATGATTGAAGCGAATGCATTGCAAATTCATTTAAATGTCATACAAGAGTTAACGATGCCAGAAGGAGACCGTGATTTTACTGGAGTACTTCAGCGCATTGAGAAAATTGTTTTAAATAGTAAAGTTCCTATCATTGTAAAAGAAGTTGGATTTGGGATGAGTAAGGAAACAGTGCAGCAGTTAGCGAACGTAGGTGTAACAGCAATTGATATTGGTGGGCAAGGTGGTACGAATTTTGCTGCTGTTGAAAATGAAAGAAGACAGCGAATGCTTTCTTATTTTAATAACTGGGGCATACAAACAGCAACCTCGATTATTGAAGCAACCTCTACAAATAATAACCTCTCTTTTATTGCATCTGGGGGCATACAAACAGCGCTTGACGTAGCGAAAGCGATCGCATTAGGGGCGAATACAACTGCGTTTGCTGGTTACTTTTTACGTATTTTAATGCAAGATGGTATCGAGAAGTTAGTGGATGAAATTGAGCTCCTACATACAGATTTGAAATTTATAATGACAGCTCTTGGTGCGAAAACGATAGAAGAGTTGCAATCTGTACCTCTTGTTGTAAAGGGTGAAACGTATCATTGGTTAATGCAGCGTGGTATTGATACTGCGCATTATAGTAGGAGATAAAAAATCAACCGTTCGGTTGATTTTTTTTGTTCTATTCTTTTTCGTAATATAAAGTGGAGAAAGGAATTAGTATTATATAAAAATATCATTTCGTAAAAATTGCAATTGAAAAAGGGTTGAAAAATGTAGATGGTGTGTTGTCGAATTACTGGAGAGAACTTAATTTTTAATAGGAATAGGTGAAGATAAAAAGAAGTAATGGGAGGATATAGTGTGTGAAATATTATTTCAATATAAATAGAAAACATTAAACTGATTATGTAAAAGACGGTTTCGTACAATATCGAAACCGTCTTTTTGCATTAATTAGTGCTGGTTTTGTTTTCGAGCCTGTTCTGGTGTATCAAGTCCAGTTGCACCTGGATATTGTAGTGATTGATCACGATCGGATTCAACGCGGCGTGATTCTCGTAGTTTTCGTTCTTGGCGATCTTTACCCATAATGAATAACACCTCCTTGTTAAAAGTGTTGCTGTTATAAGAAAAAACTATGCGTAAATAAAGTGGATTAACTTTCATAAAAAGTTCCCATAATGGAAAACATAGGAGGTGAAGTTGATGGATGGAAGTACTTTTTATTTTGTAGCTTGGATAGGGTGGATCATTGTAACCTTTTTTATGAAAAAGGACCTTATTCGGTGGAAGTTAGGCGCTTGTATACTGATTTTTATAATTTGCTCTCCGTTACATGTAACGATCGCCTCATTCGTGGTATCAGTAAATGCTCTTTTACTTTGTATTATTTCTTTTATAGGGATCACGCTATATTCTGTCTGGAAAAAATTATATAGCTTACTTTCGGCGCTTATTATTGCAATGTTATATACAAGTTTTCATCTGTTAGAAATATATGATCCGATTTGGATTGTGGTGGATAGAGTGTTTCTGCTAAGTAGTGGTCTTGTGTATGCATCGGTGTTATTGCATGGAGATCGCATATTACGATTATGTTCTCTATATGTAGGGATGTTACAAGGAGAGCTGCTAGTGACATTTATTTTTAGGAAATTGAATTTTCCATATGATTACGGTAGTTTAGCATTTTTTGATATCGTCGCCATTTCTACATTATTCATGGCAATATTGTTTTGGATTGCAAAAGCATCAGTATACATGGAACGGTTTAAGAGAAAAACACGTAAAAGAAAGGCGAGGGTAATACATGACTGAATATACACCAGCCATTTTATGCGGCGTAATAGCGGGGACAGTTACAAGGGTGCTAATGCTTCGGACGGATACACGGCAATATCCGACGAGGCTACATGGGAAAATTATTCATATTGCAATGGGGTTAATTGCAGCTGCTTTAGGAGCGATTGCAATCCCGTCTATTTTGAAAAAAGATTTTTCTGCCATTACATTTCTTACATTAGCAGCGACACAATTTCGTGATGTACGTAATATGGAAAGAAATACGCTTCAACAATTAGATGGGTATGAGCTCGTACCGCGTGGAAATACATACATTGAAGGAATTGCATTGGTTTTTGAAAGTCGCAACTATTTGGCAATGTTAACGTCGTTTGCAACGACGTTTGCGTATATAGGATTCCGTTCATGGATTGCAGGAGTAATTATGGCTATAATCGCATTTTTTATTGCGAAAAAATTAATGTCTGGTAAAAGGCTACATGATCTTGTTGAAATTGAGCACGTTCCGCTTCGTTTTGAAGGAGCAGGGCTTTATATTGACAATATTTACATTATGAATATTGGATTGCCAGCAAGACAAGAAGAAATTATGAAATATGGTATGGGTTTTATTTTAAAGCCGAAATCAATTGATGCGATGGTTACAATCTCAAATTTAGGGCAACGACAAGCTATTTTACACGATGTTTCAGTAGCGTTAGGGATTTATAGAGATTCTGGTACACCAGCGCTTGTACCGTTAGCAAAGCGTGATTTAGAGGATGGCAGGGTTGGGATTTTTGTCCTGCCGCAAGATCAAGATGCAGAGAAAGCGATAGGTGTCATAGGAAATGTACCAACGTTAGAAAGTGCTGTCCATATGTCATCGGAAGCCCCGAAAGGAAGGGGAGATAAGAGATGATGTTAGAAAGTGTTATTCTGGCAGTTATAACAACGACTCCAGAAAAATTTGCAGGTGGTGCTCCTTTATTCGTTTGCGAATCGACAGAGGAACTAGAATTTGTTGCAAATAATTTAGAGGCAATTTTAGATGGTATTGCACATCGCTTACAAGAGAATGTATATATTATTGTGAAACATTAGCAACGTGTGTTATAATGTGAGGTGTTTTGATACGTTGAGAAATATTCTGGAATGCAAATCCCTTCTTGCACAAAGAAGGGATTTTTACATAATAAACAGAAGCAAGTTGAAAGGATGAAAGTATATGCCGAAACCAGTAATAGCGATAGTAGGTCGCCCGAACGTAGGGAAATCTACTATTTTCAATAGAATTGTTGGAGAAAGAGTTTCAATCGTAGAAGATATTCCAGGTGTAACGCGCGATCGTATTTATAGCGCTGGAGAATGGTTAAATCATGAATTTAACATTATTGATACGGGCGGAATTGATATTGGAGACGAGCCGTTTTTGACACAAATTCGTCAACAAGCTGAAGTAGCAATTGATGAAGCGGATGTTATCATTTTTATGACAAACGGTCGTGACGGTGTAACAGCAGCTGATGAAGAAGTTGCAAAAATTTTATATCGTTCAAATAAACCGGTTGTACTTGCAGTAAATAAAGTGGACAATCCGGAAATGCGCAGTGACATTTATGACTTTTATGCATTAGGATTTGGCGAACCATTCCCAATTTCAGGTACACACGGATTAGGGTTAGGTGACTTACTAGACGAAGCTGCACAACATTTTCCAAAGATTGAAGAAGACGGATATGATGAAGACACAATTCGTTTCTCTTTAATTGGACGTCCAAACGTAGGAAAATCATCACTTGTAAATGCTCTTCTTGGTCAAGAGCGTGTAATTGTTAGTAATGTAGCAGGAACAACTCGTGATGCTGTCGATACACCATATAGTAAAGATGGAAAAGATTATGTAATTATTGATACAGCTGGTATGCGTAAAAAAGGAAAAGTGTATGAAAGTACAGAAAAATATAGTGTACTTCGTGCGCTAAGAGCGATTGAACGTTCTGACGTTGTTTTAGTCGTTTTAGATGGTGAAGAAGGAATTATTGAGCAAGATAAAAAAATCGCTGGATATGCTCATGATTCAGGGCGAGCTGTTGTTATCGTTGTAAATAAATGGGATGCAGTGAAAAAAGACGAAAAAACAATGAAAGCATTTGAAGAAAATATCCGTGCTCATTTCCAATTCTTAGAATACGCACCAATTGTTTTCTTATCTGCAAAAACAAGAAAACGTACACAAACATTAATACCGGTTATCGATGAGGTAAATGAAAGTCATAGTATCCGTATTCAAACGAACGTATTAAACGATGTAATTATGGATGCGGTAGCGATGAATCCGACGCCAACTCATAATGGTAGCCGTCTGAAAATTTTCTATGCAACACAAGTTGCGGTAAAACCACCGACATTTGTTGTGTTTGTAAACGATCCAGAATTATTGCACTTCTCATATGAGCGTTTCTTAAAGAATCGCTTACGTGAATCATTTGGCTTCGTAGGAACGCCGATTCACATTATCGCTAGAGCAAGAGACTAATGGAGAGGATGTGATTTTATGACAAAAATCACAGTAGTAGGAGCAGGTAGCTGGGGAACAGCGTTAGCGATGGTATTAGCTGACAATGGACATGATGTACGTATTTGGGGAAATCGCCCAGAACTTATGGATGAAATTAATACGAAACATGAGAATAGTCGATATCTCCCAGGCATTACATTGCCAAGCACAATCGTAGCCTACTCTTCTTTAGAAGAAGCATTAGTAGATGTAAATACAGTACTGTTAGTAGTACCAACGAAAGCGTACAGAGATGTATTACAAGAGATGAAAGAAATTGTTACTGAACCAATTACTTGGATTCATGCGAGCAAAGGAATTGAACCTGGTACGTCAAAACGTATTTCGGAAGTGATTGAGGAAGAAATTCCAGAGCACTTAATTAAAGATGTTGTTGTACTGTCTGGACCGAGTCATGCTGAAGAAGTCGGTTTACGACAAGCGACAACAGTTACGTCTGCAGCAAAGCGTATGGAAGCGGCTGAGGAAGTACAAGATTTATTTATGAATAGTTATTTCCGTGTATACACAAATCCAGATATCGTTGGAGTTGAACTTGGTGGTGCGTTAAAAAATATTATCGCATTAGCTGCTGGTATAACTGATGGTCTTGGATTAGGTGATAATGCAAAGGCGGCATTGATGACACGTGGTTTAACAGAGATTGCTCGTTTAGGAAGAAAAATGGGCGGGAATCCGTTAACGTTTGCTGGTCTAACTGGTATGGGAGACTTAATTGTAACGTGTACAAGTGTTCATAGCCGAAATTGGCGCGCTGGAAATATGCTTGGAAAAGGACACTCTTTAGAAGAAGTGTTAGAAAGCATGGGTATGGTTGTGGAAGGTGTAAGAACAACGAAAGCTGCTCATGAATTGGCAGAGAAAATGGAAGTTGAAATGCCGATTACAGCTGCTTTATATGACGTGCTGTTCAATGGGAATAACGTAAAAGATGCGGTAGGCTCATTGATGGGGCGTGTTCGAAAACATGAAGTGGAAGCTATACCTGATTTACTGTAAAGAAAAGCGACAGAAGTACATTTGTACTTCTGTCGCTTTTTTATTTTTTGGGTCTTTTCACCATTTTTTCATTTTTGCATAGGATGAAGAGTAACTTGAGGAGAGGGTGAAAAGAATGGATAATAACATTTTTAATAATATTGAGAAGGAAGCGAAAGTAAATAAAGAGGATATTTTTAAATTAGCATCATCTGTGCAAAATGCGAATTTACGTGATGAAACTGTACTTCGTCAATTAATTCATCAAGTGGCTCTTATGGCGGGACGTGAAGTGCCGAAAGAGCAAGAGGATCAAATTGTAAAAGCGATTATTAATAATAATATGCCAACAGATTTTGGCTCGTTAAGCAAAATGTTTAAAAAATAAATTATGAGAAACAAAGAGTTTGTAGATTGCATATGATAGCCATGAAAGAATGGGAATAGAGCTGTTTTTGGGCATATTTGGTCAACCGAAGCGAGAGATACAATCGCTTCGGTTTTATTTTTGTCTAGATTGGTGAGAAATGCTGGAAAACCTATTGATTAAAGTTACATATTCGCAATTTGTAGTAAAAAGTTCTTTTTGTATTTGTTTAAAGATTTTAATTTGTTAAAATAGTATAAAAATAGATTGATAAAAAGGGGTGTTTATATGTCAGAAGGGCTTATGAAAATGTGGTTAGCTTTAGGGGCAATTGGATTTATGTTTTTTGCAGTAAGTTTTATTTTATTAAGTAGACATAAAATAAAGAATAAATTTTTGAAAGGGATTACAGCGTTAGTAGCGTACACCCTTATGATTGTGTCAGGAATTGTTATTTTTCTTGTTGTATTTAGTGGACCTGTACAGCAGTAAATGGAATGGTCTGGAAAATACTACATACGGAGCAAGTTAGATTAGTATGAAAAGGTGATGGTAGTGAAAAAATTACATATTATTTTAATATTTTGTTGTATGAGCCTTTTAACGGGGTGTCTGTATCCGAAAGAAAATATGAAGCAAAATGCGGTTCCTTATGAAGATCAGCTACAGGTTGTTCAAAAAGCTGTTGTGACATTTAAGGAGCAAAATGATGGGATATTGCCAATTAAGACGAGGGATATGAGTACACCTATTTATCAAAAGTATCCGATCGATTTTCAACAGATTGCCCCGCGTTACATACAAGAAGCGCCAGGGAATGCGTATGAAAGTGGAGGAGTATACCAATACGTATTAATAGACGTTGAAACAAATCCAACAGTAAAGTTAATTGATGTTAGGATAGCTGAACAAATTCAGGAACTATCTTTAAAGCTTAGGATGTATCGTGATGAACATCAATATCCACCTTTTAAAAAAGTAATTTCAGATGGTGTATATGAATTGGATTTCAAAAAACTAGGATATAAAGATGTGCCACAAGTGACAAGTCCATATTCTGGTAAAGGACTTCCTTTTGTAATTAATGAAAAAGGAGAAGTTTTTGTTGATTATAGAATCGACTTATATGACGCTTTGAAAAGAAATGAAGGGCAGTTTACGGAGGGAGAAGATATTCGAAATATGCTTTCGAAAGGTTCCCCGTTTGTACCAGCTTATTCTTTACCGTACACAGTAAAGGACGGAGAACCAATTTTTTTAAAATGATAAGTCATGAACCTTTCTTTTAGTGAATAAGTTCTAGAAGAAAGGTTTTTTATGTTATACAACTTACGATGCAAACAAAAGATATTTTTTAATAGTCATATGAAATTGGACAAAATTATATGATATATTGTCCGAACTTCTAGAATACCATTATATTATATCAGATATTATAGGCAACGTTAGAGAAGGTATTAGTTGACTATAAACGCGGAATTATTCCCAAAAATTTTGAGGGAGGGAATCACTTGGAAAAGGTAGATATTTTTAAAGATATTGCAGAACGAACAGGCGGTGATATTTATTTTGGAGTTGTAGGAGCTGTTCGAACAGGGAAATCAACATTCATTAAAAAATTTATGGAACTTGTAGTTATTCCAAACATTGAGAATGAGTCTGACCGTCAAAGAGCGCAGGATGAATTGCCTCAAAGTGCTGCTGGTCGTACAATTATGACGACGGAACCGAAGTTTGTTCCAAACCAAGCGGTTTCTATCGAAGTAGATGAAGGACTTGAAGTGAATATTCGATTAGTAGATTGTGTTGGATATACGGTTCCTGGAGCGAAGGGCTATGAAGATGAGAATGGCCCACGCATGATTAATACCCCTTGGTATGAAGAACCTATTCCATTCCATGAAGCTGCAGAAATCGGCACGCGTAAAGTAATTCAAGAACATTCAACAATTGGTGTTGTAATTACAACAGATGGAACAATTGGTGAAATTCCAAGAAGAGATTATATAGAGGCAGAAGAACGCGTTGTAAATGAGTTGAAAGAAGTAGGAAAACCTTTCATTATGATAATTAATACGGTACAGCCGTATCATCCAGATACAGAGCAATTACGCCAAAGTTTATCAGAAGAATATGATATCCCGGTTATTGCAATGAGTGTGGAGAGTTTAAGAGAAACAGATGTATATAATGTACTTCGTGAAGCACTATTTGAATTCCCTGTATTAGAAGTGAATGTGAACCTTCCGAGCTGGGTAATGGTGCTAAATGAAGGGCATTGGTTGCGTCAAAGTTATCAAGAAGCAGTTCAAGAAACTGTGAAGGATATAAAACGTCTTCGTGATGTGGATCGCGTTGTTTGGCAGTTTAGTCAATATGAATTTATTGATCGAGCGAGCCTAGCTGGCATTGATATGGGGCAAGGTGTGGCTGAGATTGATTTATATGCGCCAGATGAATTATATGATCAGATTTTAAAAGAAGTAGTAGGAGTAGAAATTCGAGGGAAAGATCATTTATTAAAGCTTATGCTCGATTTATCTCATGCGAAAATAGAGTACGATCAAGTGGCGGATGCACTGCGTATGGTTAAGCAAACAGGATATGGTGTAGCAGCGCCTGCATTAGCGGATATGAGCTTAGATGAGCCAGAAATTATTCGTCACGGTTCAAGGTTTGGTGTGAAGTTAAAAGCAGTAGCGCCATCTATTCATATGATTAAAGTAGATGTAGAGTCAACGTTTGAGCCGATTATTGGTACTGAAAAGCAAAGTGAAGAATTAGTTCGTTATTTAATGCAAGATTTTGAAGATGACCCGTTATCAATTTGGAATTCTGATATATTTGGACGTTCACTTAGCTCGATTGTTCGAGAAGGAATTCAGGCGAAATTATCTTTAATGCCAGAAAATGCTAGATATAAATTAAAAGAAACGCTAGAAAGAATTATTAATGAAGGATCTGGCGGATTAATTGCGATTATACTATAAGAAAAAATCCCTCTCATTGTAGAGGGATTTTTTGTTTTTTTGATTATAAAATAGAAAAATAAACAGTCATTATCTAATACATTGTTGTAAATTGTCAAGTTTCATCAGATTTTCACATTTTCAGAGTAACAATTTCCTTAAAAATATTGAATTATAAAGGAGAATCGTATAATATAGGCGTTGATAATGATTTATCTACATCTTTGTAGTATAGAATTTGCAAAAATTGCCTACAAATGAAAGTAAGACTCATTTTATGATCATTATACAGTCTTATCTTTGGGAGGAGGTGAATGGCATGAACAAGACAGATTTAATCAATGCTGTTGCAGAAGCAAGTTCCCTTTCTAAAAAGGACGCAACAAAAGCAGTAGACGCTGTTTTTGATTCTATCTTAGAAGCTTTAAAACAAGGTGATAAAGTACAACTGATCGGATTCGGTAACTTCGAAGTTCGTGAGCGTGCGGCTCGTAAAGGTCGTAACCCACAAACAGGTGAGGAGATTGAAATCGCTGCAAGTAAAGTACCTGCATTCAAACCTGGTAAAGCGTTAAAAGATGCGGTTAAATAATCCTTACATATTAACAGGGAAGAAGAGTTTCCTTTTTGGGAACTCTTCTTTTTGCTTTTAAAAACATAAATATGCTAGAATGTGTTCGTATCACTTTTAGGTTTTCGGGAGGGCTAGCGGATGGCAAAAGTTAATTTAGAACAAATTGAACATGCAGTACGCCTTATTTTAGAGGCGATTGGGGATGACCCAAATCGTGAGGGAGTACTTGATACACCAAAGCGTGTTGCAAAAATGTACGCAGAAGTGTTCTCAGGTATGCATGAAGATCCGAAAGAGCATTTGCATAAAGTATTCGGAGAAGATCACGAAGAGCTTGTACTAGTAAAAGATATACCATTTTATTCGATGTGTGAGCATCATTTAGTTCCATTCTATGGAGTTGCTCACGTTGCATATATTCCGCAAGGTGGAAAGGTGACAGGGTTAAGTAAATTAGCTCGTACCGTAGATACAATTGCACGTCGCCCACAACTGCAAGAACGTATTACATCAACAGTAGCGAACTCTATTATGGAAGTACTAGAGCCTCATGGTGTAATGGTAGTAGTAGAAGCAGAACATATGTGTATGACGATGCGTGGTGTAAAAAAACCAGGTGCGAAAACAGTAACGACAGCAGTGCGTGGTGTGCTTGAAAATGATGCTGCAGCGCGCAGTGAAATTTTATCGTTTATTAAAACGAAGTAAAGAAAAGCGGGAAACTGCTTTTCTTTTTTTTTTTAGTAAATAAATGATATAGTTTTAACTAGACAGAGTGAGATTAGAAAGATTGCTTACATGAATGGTAGGTGTAGCCAAGTTTTGGTTATAGAAAATAGAGTGTATGTGTTATAATAAGTTTTATGAATTAGAAAACAAGGGTGATTTTTTGTGTGTGACATCTACGGAGGGTATGCGGGTATAAAAGAAAAATTGATGGAGAAATTACGCCATCCTTACTTTATAAACTATATTGAAGAACCATTTATTGATGAAGAAAAGATAGCATTGTTATATGGTGCTTTAAAGAGTGCAAACTTACATATAGAACAAATTGAGCATTACGTAGTAACAATTATGCTTGTACAAATTGCGCTTGATACGCATGAAAGGGTATCAAATAAAGCAGGCGAGGAAGAGATTGAATTCCATAAATGTCGTCAATTAACAGTACTTGCAGGCGATTACTATAGTGGACTATATTATTATTTATTGTCTATGAATCGTGATATTGTTTTAATTCGTGCACTTGCTGAAGGAATTAAAGAGATAAATGAACACAAAATTATGTTATACCAAAAAGCGCATGAAACGACGGATGACATAATGAAAAGCATAGTAATGATTGAGTCTGCGCTCCTTCAAAAAACATGTGATCATTTTCAGTTATCACATTGGAAGCCATTTATCACATACGTATTAGGTGGAAATCGCCTTCAAAAAGAAATTCAATTGTATGCTGATAAGCAACATTCGCCTGTTTTTCAAGCTATGCAAGATGCTTTAGGGGATAAAGCAGAAGTAGTGATTAATGGTTGGATGAAGGAATTGAGAAAGAAAGAAAAACAATTTTTAGAAAATCATACAGACATAAATGAAATAAATTCTGTGTTAAGGAATAAATAGAAGACATAAGCAATTTTACATTGGAAGAAGGTACGAGCATGCAACAATCAAAAGAAGAAAGAGTACATGACGTATTTGAAAAGATTTCTGATAAATACGATGTGATGAATTCTGTAATTAGTTTTCAAAGACATAAAGCGTGGCGTAAAGAAACGATGCGAATTATGGATGTACAACCAGGCAGTCAAGCGCTTGATGTATGCTGTGGAACCGCAGATTGGACAATTGCGCTAGCTGGAGCCGTAGGTGAACAAGGAAAGGTTGTTGGCTTAGACTTCAGTGAAAATATGTTATCTGTCGGTAAGCAAAAGGTAGAGGCGTTACAATTAAAACAAGTAGAACTTCTACATGGGAATGCAATGGAACTTCCGTTTGAAGATAATACGTTTGATTATGTGACGATTGGGTTTGGTTTACGTAACGTACCGGATTATATGCACGTATTAAAAGAAATGACGCGTGTAGTAAAACCAGGTGGAAAAGTAATCTGTTTAGAAACATCTCAACCAACAATGATTGGTTTTCGACAAGGGTATATTTTATACTTTAAATATATCATGCCGTTATTTGGAAAGATGTTTGCGAAAAGTTATAAAGAGTATTCATGGCTTCAAGAATCTGCTAGTACGTTCCCAGGGATGAAAGAATTGGCTCAAATGTTTGAGCAAGCTGGACTTGAACGTGTGCAAGTGAAACCATTTACTTTTGGGGTAGCAGCGATGCATTTAGGTATTAAACCAGAATCAAAATAGAAAAAAGAAGTTTTAGGTTAAGGTGAACAATATGAAGTTACAACTTATGTACTCTTTTTTACGATCGGATATTAATGTGATAGAAAAAGAATTAAAAAAGACAGTCGCTTCTGAACAGCCATTAGTAGAAGAGGCAGCATTACAGCTTATTGAAGCTGGTGGGAAACGAATTCGTCCTGTATTTGTGTTGCTTGCAGGGAAATTTGGAGATTATAAGTTAGATGCGATTAAGCATGTTGCTGTTGCGTTAGAACTTATTCATATGGCTTCTCTTGTTCACGATGATGTTATTGATGCTGCATTTTTACGACGCGGCAGTGCGACTGTGAATGCGAAATGGGGAGATCGTATTGCGATGTATACAGGGGACTATCTGTTCGCTAAGTCTCTTGAATGTATAACAAATATCGAAATTCCAGAGGCGCATCAAGCGTTATCACATACTATTTTAGAAGTCTGTAAAGGTGAAATTGAACAAATTAAAGATAAATACAATTATGACCAAAATTTAAGAACGTATTTAAGAAGAATAAAGCGAAAAACAGCATTATTAATTGCCGCGAGTTGTCAATTGGGAGCGATTGCTGCTGGTGCTAATCGTGATACGGTAAATCGTCTATTTTGGTATGGGTATTTTGTAGGAATGTCTTATCAAATTATTGATGACATTTTAGACTTCGTTTCTACAGAAGAGAAACTTGGAAAACCTGCTGGCGGAGATTTACTACAAGGGAATATTACACTTCCTGCTTTATATGCGATGGAAGATCCAGTACTTCGTCAGAAAATCACATCTGTACATGAAAATTCAACAGCAAGTGAAATACAAGAAATTATTGATGCTGTAAAAAATAGTACAGCAATTGATCAAGCATTTGCATTTAGTGAACGTTATTTACATAAAGCTTTAGAAATAATAAAACCACTCCCACGTGGAAAAGCAAAGTACGCATTACAAAATGTTGCAAAGTATATTGGAAAACGAAAATTTTAATGTTTATTCTAAAAAATAAAATAATCTCTCTATTTCAAAACTATTGCACAATTGTGATAAGGGTGATAATATGTGTGTGGGGATATACAATTACATACATAATTCAGAAGTGGAGAGATTTTTTATGGAAAAAACATTTCTAATGGTAAAACCAGACGGTGTACAACGTGCCTTCATTGGGGAAATTGTAGCTCGTTTTGAGAAAAAAGGCTTTCAATTAGTTGGTGCAAAATTAATGCAAGTCACTCCGGAAATTGCTGGACAACACTACGCTGAGCATAAGGAAAAACCTTTCTTTGGTGAGTTAGTAGACTTTATTACATCTGGACCTGTGTTCGCAATGGTATGGCAAGGTGAAGGTGTAGTAGATACAGCGCGTAACATGATGGGGAAAACAAGACCACATGAAGCAGCTCCTGGAACAATTCGTGGAGATTTCGGTGTAACTGTTGCGAAAAACATTATCCATGGTTCTGATTCTTTAGAAAGCGCAGAGCGCGAGATTGCTATTTTCTTTAAAGAAGAAGAATTAGTTGACTACTCAAAATTAATGAATGAATGGATTTACTAATTATTTTGAAATAATTTGTAAACGCTTTAATCACTGTGATAATAGTAAAAAGTGCAAGGAGAATAGGGGTATTCTTCTTGCACTTTTTTTATTTTCAGTTAGTTACGAAGTTTGAGCTGTTATGATATGTTGATATTTAAATTAGGCCTATCGGAAATATAGAATAAGAAAATGGTCGATTTATGATATAATTTCTTTAATATTTTTAGAATGATAAAAGTTAATATAGTGAGATAAATACATATACGAAAAGAGGAATAACGTATGCGATATATTACAGCTGGTGAATCTCATGGTCCACAACTTACAACGATTATAGAAGGTGTTCCGGCAGGATTGTCTTTAGTAGCAGATGATATAAACGAAGAGTTAGCTAGAAGGCAAAAGGGATATGGGCGCGGTAGACGCATGCAAATTGAAACGGATCAAGTGCAAATTTTAAGTGGTGTTAGACATGGAGAAACATTAGGTTCCCCTATTGCACTTGTTGTTGAAAATCGTGATTTTGCACACTGGACAAAAATTATGGGGGCGGAGCCTTTAACTGAGCAAGAAGAAAAAGAGATGAAAAGGAAAGTGACAAAACCAAGGCCTGGGCATGCTGATTTAAATGGTGCGATTAAATATGGTCATAGAGATATGAGGAATGTACTGGAACGTTCGTCAGCGCGCGAAACGACGGTGCGTGTTGCTGCTGGTGCGGTTGCTAAAAAGGTGTTAGCAGAACTTGGTATTAAAGTGGCGGGCCATGTAATTGAAATTGGCGGTGTACAAGCTAAGGAGATTACGTATAGTTCAATTGAAGAATTAAAGAGTATTACAGAAGCATCTCCTGTACGTTGCTTAGATGAAGAAGCTGGTAACCAAATGATGAAAGCGATTGATGATGCGAAAGCAAATGGTGATTCAATTGGTGGAATCGTTGAAGTAATTGTGGAAGGGATGCCAATTGGAGTAGGTAGCTACGTGCATTATGATCGAAAACTGGATGCGAAATTAGCAGCTGCAATTATGAGTATTAATGCTTTTAAAGGTGTCGAGATTGGAATTGGTTTTGAAGCAGCGCATAGACCAGGAAGTGAAGTTCATGATGAAATTCTGTGGGATGAGGAGCATGGATATACACGAAGAACAAATAATGCAGGTGGACTAGAAGGCGGTATGACGACTGGAATGCCAATTGTTGTGCGCGGTGTGATGAAACCGATACCTACACTTTATAAACCTCTTCAAAGTGTAGATATTGATACGAAAGAGCCTTTTACAGCGAGTATTGAACGTTCAGATAGTTGTGCAGTGCCAGCAGCTAGTGTCGTTGCAGAAGCGGTTGTGGCTTGGGAATTAGCGACAGCTTTAATAGAACAATTCGGATTAGATCGTATGGAACTAATTCGTGAAAATATTGAGAAACATAATGAATATGCGAGGGGATTTTAATGGGAAACATACATATTCAAACGAAATCAAAAGAATATGATGTACATGTTGGTAAAGAAGCGTTGTCAAACTTAACAACGATCGTTCAAAATATGCAGCCAGCGGTATCTAACGTAATGATCATTTCAGATGAAGCTGTTGCATCACTACATTTACAGACAGTTATCGATGCATTACAAGTAGAGCAGCACGTGTTTTCGTTTGTTGTACCAAGTGGCGAAAAAGAGAAGTCTTTCGAAAATTTCTATGCGGCTCATACGTCAGCTCTTGAAAATAAATTAGATAGAAATTCTTTAATTCTTGCACTTGGAGGCGGAATGATTGGAGATTTAGCTGGTTTTGTTGCTGCATCGTTTATGCGTGGTATTCGCTTTGTGCAGGTTCCGACAACTTTATTAGCGCACGATAGCGCAGTGGGTGGTAAAGTAGCGATTAACCATCCGTTAGGTAAAAATATGATTGGTGCATTCCATCAGCCAGAAGCAGTTGTATATCATACACCGTTTTTACAGTCTCTTCCTGAAAAAGAGTGGCGTTCAGGTTATGCAGAGGTGATAAAGCATGCTCTTATTGGTGATGTGGAGCTATACCATTGGTTAAAAGAAGAAGTGCAAACATTAGCGGATCTTCATGATGAGAAGTTAATCCATATATTAACGAAGGCGATTCCTGTAAAGGCAAATGTTGTGTCACAAGATGAAACAGAGAAGGGTGTACGTGCTCATTTGAACTTTGGACATACGTTAGGACATGCTCTTGAAAAAGAGCTAGGGTATGGAAATATTACTCACGGTGACGGTGTAGCGGTTGGAATGTTATTCGCCATATTTTTAAGTGAGCAAGTGTACAAGGTTGATCTTGCTTATGAAGATATGAAGCAGTGGTTCTTGAAATACGGCTATCCAAAAATGCCAAGGGATTTGAATGTAGAGCGCCTCGTTCAATTGATGAAACAAGATAAGAAAGCAAATGCAGGAGCAATTCATATGGTGCTTATGCAGGAATATGGGGTAGTGAATGTCGTATCTATTTCAGATGAGACTGTTCATATTGCGTTAGAGGCATTTCAAAAAGATATGGTTTAAAATGATAGCGAAGTGCTGTGAAGTGCTCATTTAGAGGTATTCTCGTAATAGTGACGGTTATGACAAAAGATTACAGTAAGGGGCTATAACCGTATTGTAATCAAATTGAATGAAATGACTGGGGGAAGAAAAATGAGAGTGAAAGAGCAATTGTTAACTTTGAGAGCGTATGTGCCTGGGAAAAACATTGAAGAAGTAAAAAGAGAATATGGTTTATCAAAAATTGTGAAATTAGCATCCAACGAAAATCCATTCGGTTGTTCAGCACGTGTGACAGAAGCATTAACTTCTTTAGCGAGCCAATATGCCCTTTATCCAGATGGATATGCCTTTGAACTTCGGACAAAAGTAGCGGAACATTTAGGTGTAAAAGCAGAACAACTACTATTTGGTAGTGGATTAGATGAAGTCATTCAAATGATTAGCCGAGCGTTACTACATGAAGGAACAAACGTTGTAATGGCGAATCCTACGTTTTCACAATATCATCACCATGCTGTTATTGAAGGAGCAGAAGTTCGTGAAGTATCACTTAAAGATGGTATTCATGATTTAGATGCAATGCTAGAGCAAGTAGATGAGAAAACGAAAATTGTATGGATTTGTAATCCGAATAATCCAACAGGTACATATGTTGAGAAACAAAAATTACTTTCATTTTTAGAATCAGTTCCTAAGTCGGCTCTCGTTATTATGGACGAAGCATATTATGAATACGCGGAAGCAGAAGACTATCCGCAAACATTACCACTTCTTGAAAAGTATGAAAATCTTATGGTTTTACGCACGTTTTCAAAAGCATATGGTTTAGCTGCTTTTCGTATCGGATATGCGATTGGGGATGCGAAGTTAATCGGACAGCTAGAAGTAGCTAGGTTACCATTCAATACATCAACTGTAGCCCAATCTGTAGCACTCGCTGCATTAGAAGATCAAGCCTTTTTACAAGATTGTGTGCAAAAGAATGCTGAAGGTTTAAATCAGTATTATGCATTTTGTAAAGAATATAACGTATTCTATTATCCATCCCAAACAAATTTCATTTTCTTAAAACTTGGTATACCGGGTAATGAAGCTTTCGAACGATTAATGAAAAAAGGATATATCGTTCGTTCTGGTGCTGCATTTGGTATCGATGATGGTATTCGTATTACTGTCGGTTTGAAGGAAGAAAATGATGAAATTATAGAGTTGCTGAAAGAGCTTGTAAATGAGCAAGTACAGAAAGAAGAAACATATTCTTAAGAGATTGTGAAGGCTCCTAGTATAGGAGCCTTTTTTATCGCATTCAAAATAAAGGTTGAAGACTGCTAATTAAGTTATTCTGTAAACCACGGTTTGTATGGCTCGATAATTAGTGAGAGAAGTTATTTGCACGGTCATAAAAGAAAGCGGTACAATAGAAGATGATGGTAAGGTATCGGTGTCATATCCGAACCTTTTGAACAATTAACTACTCTGTAAGAAGAAGTATAAGAAGAAGTATGCTCATTCTAAAGGTTGCGTTCTAACAGTGAGTTGCTTATGATAAATGAACAGAAGAGAATATTTTTTAGAATTAAAGGAGACGTTTATGCAAAAGTTTGAACAAGCTGTTTCATATATTGAAAATGGTGAAGCGGAAAAAGGATTACAATTATTAAAAGAACAATTAAAAATTGCGAATGATGAAGAGAAGTATGATATCGCTCGTTACTATCATACGCTTGGATTTACAGATGAGGCATTAGCAATTACTGAAGACTTACGTTTACTGTATCCAGAAGAAAGTGAATTCACTGTATTTTTAGCAGAATTATATATTGATCTAGATAAAGAAGATGAAGCGATTGAAGTGCTTCATGATATTCCAGAAAATGACGATTTATATGTTCAATCGTTATTACTTGTTGCAGATTTATTCCAAATGCAAGGTTTTGATGATGTAGCAGAGCAAAAACTATTAAAGGCGAAAGAAATGATGCCTGATGAACCTGTTATTACGTTTGGGTTAGCAGAATTATATAGTAGTAAAGGTGAAGAACAAAAGGCAATTACTTATTATGAATCGCTATTAGCGGAACATAAAGTAATGGGTGGTGTTGTGATCGCACTTCGCCTCGCAGAAACGTTAAGCGCGATCGGAAACTGGGAAGAAGCGATTTCTTATTATGAAGCAGGCCTAGAGGAACAAAAAGATATTCACTCATTATTTGGATATGCCTTTACATTATACCAAGGTGAAGAATATCAGAGAGCAATTGGTGCTTGGCAAGAACTAAAAGAATTAGACCCTGAGTACGCATCACTGTACATGTATTTAGCGAAAAGCTATGAAAAAGAAGGAATGCTTCAAGAAAGCTATGAAACGCTTCATGAAGGAATTAAAGTAGATGAGCTTTCAGTTCCATTTTATGTAGAGTTAGCGAACATTGCGGCGAAATTAGGGAAAATAGTAGAAGCAGAGGAAGTTCTTCAAAAAGCGCTTGAGTTAGATCCAGGGCATTTAGGTGCAACATTAAAATATGCATATATCTTAAAAGAACAAGAAAAGTACGAAGAGTTAATTGCAATTGTAGAGCGTGCTATTGATAGTGGAGAACCAGATACACAACTACTTTGGGATCTTGCGTATGCAAAAAAACAATTAGAAATGTATTCGGATGCATTAAAACACTATGAAAGTGCATATACTTCTTTTAAGAATCATCCAGACTTCTTAGAAGAGTACGGTTATTTCTTATTGGAAGAAGGAAAACGAAAAGAGGCGAAAGAAGTATTTACCCAGTTATTACAACTAGACCCGACACAAATTCATATTGAAGAATTGTTATATAATTTAGAGGATTTTTCATAAGTTGGAAGGAAACTGAATGCCGCTTCTTGAATCTAAAAAGAAAAGAGAAAGACAGAGGAGGGACTTAATTGCTATGAATACCCCTGTTTCTGTAAACGAGAAGAAGGATTTTGTAAAATGGTTTTTGAATAATTACCAACTGAAACAGCGTGAATGTGTATGGATTCTGAATTATTTAATGAGTCACGACCAATTGATGCATAAAGTCCACTTCGTAGAGCATGCAAAATATTGTCCGCGTGGCTTAGTGATGTCAGCGAATTGTGTGAAAGACACACCGTTTCACTTTTTTAAACAAAATGTTATGACAACAGATGCTGAAAAATCGTTTCATGATATTCGTTTAAATCGAGATGAGGATATTTATATTCAACTCAACTTTAAATCATCGTTTCAAAATGCGAATTATGTAGCTGTATTAGAAGAAAACCCATATCTACCAAAGCATATTGAAGTAAATGAAAAAGATCGTTTACTTGCAGAAAGGTTTTTGGAAGAAAGTGTATTTTCGTTTAGGAGAGAACGCCTTTTGAAACAAATTGATGAAGCGTTAGATAAGCAAGATAAGGAAGCGTTTCATAGATTAACGGCAGAGTTAAAGACTTTATAGAATTTATTTGGATTAATTAATTTTTACAAATTTCAGACTTTTATAAAGAAAAACTACCTATATTGGGTAGTTTTTCTTTTTTTACCTCTTTTAGTGTGGTTTAATATATATAAAGTGAAAGTTCTGTCATTTGCAAGTGAAGGAGGGAAGGGATTTGAAGTGGATTGTAAAAGATGTAGAACAGTTTGAGCAAGCAAGAGAGTATGTTGATACAGGAGTAATACCGCTGTTATCAATTTCGGCAGCAAAAGAAATGAAAATGGTTGTAGAACAAGGTGAATTTATCGAATTGTTGAGCACGGAATTGGAAAGAGAGTATAAAGGAAGAGTGCTTTTACTGCCTGCGTTTACGTATTTGGTAGAAAGTCAAAAGAATGAAAAAGGTCGTTTGCAAGAATGGACAAATCATTTACGAAGTGAAGGTTTTAAGCATATTGCTTATGTTACAAGTGATTTTTCATGGAAAGAGGATATGCAAGAGTTACAGGGAGATTTATTTTGGTTTCCTTCATTAGCGTTAGAACAATTTAGTGATCAAGCAAAAAGAGAAGTTATTCATGCGCATATAAAAAATATAATGGTGATGTTGGAAGAGAAATGGGGAAACTCGCAATAAACAGAAAGTTCTTATTATTATGAGTAGTATGATATTGACCTGTGCATGAGCGTATTATATCATGATAGTGTCCTAGTTTTTATTTTTTATATAATTTATCACGAGGGGACAATTTCTGATAGAGGGGGGAAATTTTCGTGAGCGACAAAGAACATCGCGTGTCAAGAAGACAATTTTTAAATTACACACTCACAGGGGTAGGAGGCTTTATGGCTGCCGGTATTTTAATGCCGATGACGCGATTTGCGCTTGATCCGGTGTTAAGAAAAGAAGCGGGAACAGATATGGTTGCTGTTGCGCAAGTAAAGGATATTACAACAGAGCCGAAGCGTTTCGATTTTAAAGTGAAGCAGGTTGATGGTTGGTACAAGTCTGAAGAACCAAAATCGGCTTGGGTTCATAAAGATGAAAGCGGAGACATTGTTGCGTTCTCTCCAGTATGTAAACATTTAGGATGTACAGTTAACTGGAATTCGGACAAAGCACATCCGAATCAATTCTTTTGCCCATGTCACGGGGGGCGTTATACAAAAGATGGGATTAACATTAAAGGTACGCCACCCCTTGCTCCGCTTGATGTGTACGAGTCTAAAGTGAAAGATGGAACGCTGTATCTAGGAAAAGCGAAGCCAAGAGGGGGTGCAAAGTAGATGTTAAATAAAATTTATGATTGGGTGGATGAAAGATTGGATATTACACCAATATGGCGTGATATCGCTGATCATGAAGTACCTGAACATGTAAACCCGGCACATCACTTTTCTGCATTCGTCTATTGCTTTGGAGGACTTACCTTTTTCGTTACTGTAATTCAAATTTTATCTGGAATGTTTTTGACGATGTATTATGTGCCTGATATTAAAAATGCTTGGGAATCAGTTTACTATTTACAAAATGAAGTTGCTTATGGGCAAATTGTTCGTGGTATGCACCACTGGGGTGCTAGTCTCGTAATTGTAATGATGTTTTTACATACACTCAGAGTTTTCTTCCAAGGTGCGTATAAAAAGCCCCGTGAGTTAAACTGGATTGTTGGTGTTCTTATTTTCTTTGTTATGTTAGGTCTTGGTTTTACCGGATATTTATTGCCGTGGGATATGAAAGCTTTATTTGCTACAAAAGTAGGGATTCAAATTGCAGAGCAAACACCGCTCATTGGTCCTTATATTAAAACATTACTCGCTGGTCATTCCGAAATTGTTGGCGCTCAAACATTAACTCGCTTCTTTGCTATTCACGTCTTCTTCTTACCAGCAGCACTTCTAGGTTTAATGGCCTTCCACTTCATCATGATTCGCAAACAAGGTATTTCCGGTCCACTATAAGAGATTGCTAAATTAAAGGGGAAAGAACTAAAGGAGGGAGATTATGCATCGCGGCAAAGGGATGAAGTTTGTAGGAGATTCTCGGGTACCAGTAGCTCGGAAACCAAATATTCCAAAAGACTATTCTGAATACCCAGGGAAAACAGAAGCATTTTGGCCGAACTTCTTGTTAAAAGAATGGATGGTTGGTGCAGTTTTTTTAATCGGTTATTTATGTTTAACAGTGGCGCATCCGTCGCCGCTTGAGAGAATGGCGGACCCAACAGATGCTGGATATATACCACTTCCAGATTGGTATTTCTTATTCTTGTATCAGTTATTAAAGTATTCGTATGCTTCCGGTTCATTTACTGTAATTGGAGCATTTATTATGCCAGGGATTGCGTTTGGAGCATTACTGTTAGCTCCATTTCTTGATCGAGGTCCAGAAAGACGTCCATTGAAGCGTCCTGTGGCAACTGGATTTATGCTTTTAGCAATTGCATCGATTATCTTTTTAACTTGGGAATCTGTAGCACACCACGACTGGGAAGCTGCAAAAAAACAAGGAGCAATTGTAAAAACAGCGCCAGTTGATAAAAATGATGATGGCTATAAATTAATGCAAAAAAATACTTGTTTAACATGTCATGGTGACAATTTACAAGGCGGGGCAGCAGCACCGGCACTGCAAAACTTAACTTTAAAGCCAGAAGAAATTGCTAAAATTGCGAAAGAGGGAAAAGGTTCAATGCCTAAAGGTGTATTTAAAGGTACGGATGAGGAACTGAAGAAGCTTTCGGAATTCGTTGCAAAGTATAATAAAAAATAATAAAAAGCTGACTACAAAATTTGTAGTCAGCTTTTCTATTTAGTTGGATGAAGTTTGTTATAATAGAGTAGGATTTAATGAATGAATTACTTTGCTTGAAAGGTGTTGGACATACGGATTGGTGTACTTGTATGCAATGTTAAGACAACGCTCGGTATTATTATTTTTATTAATTGTTAACATATTAGGTACAATTTACGGATTTATATGGTACGGAAATCAATTGAAAGAAACGTCACCTATATTTTGGCCGTTTGTACCAGATAGTCCTATGGCGAGTCTCTTTTTTGTCTTTGTTTTAATTGCTTTTTTGGCAAAGAGAAACTGGGGATTAATAGAAGCGTTAGCGATTGTAACTTTAATAAAATATGGTATTTGGGCTGTTGTTGTAAACGGGATTATGATTTACGTAAAAGGGCCTATTGGCCTTATGGGCTACATGTTAATGCTTTCGCACTTTGCGATGGCAGTACAAGGATTTTTATATGCTCCATTCTATCGTATAAAAAAATGGCATTTTATAGTAGCAGCTGTGTGGACGTTGCATAACGATGCAATTGATTATTTATTTTGGCAAATGCCGCGATATGGAATTATGCATTTGTTTGTAGAGGAAATTGGTTATTTTACGTTTTGGTTAAGTATTGCTGTACTATGTATTACATATTATTGTTGCTTACGTGAGCAAAGGAAACAATTTTCTTTATGATGGTTAGAACATTTAGGGGGAGAACATGGAGAAAAATAAGAGTGGTACAAAAATATTGGATCGATTGATTACTTTAGTTGTTTCATATAGCATAGCATTTTCTATTTTTGCACTCGCAACAACGGCAGTTGTCTATGGAAAATGGCTGTATTATTTTGAAATTGATTTTTTAAATATTCCTGATTTAGCGGATATGACGAAGGATGAAATTAAAAGAAATTACGATGTGCTTATTACATATTTATCCCCGTTTTATGACGGAGCATTACATTTGCCAACATTAGATATGTCCACAAATGGCCGTATTCATTTTGTAGATGTTAAAAATATTTTAGTAAAGATTCAATATGTGATGTATGCGACAATTATGATTGCAGTGATAGGCGGAATTTATTTATTAAAAAAGAAAAATGAAAAGTTTTTACTGCACGGATCGATTTTAACAATCATTTTTCCGATAGCGCTTATGTTACCAATTGCTATTAATTTTGAAAAGAGTTTTGTATTATTCCATAAACTTTTATTTAGTAATGATTATTGGGTTTTTGATCCTGAAAAAGATCCAATTATATTAATGTTACCAGAAGAGTTCTTTATGCATGCTGCGTGTGCTATTTTATTATTCATTTTAGGTGGTAGTATACTTTGTTACAGTTTATATCGATATTTCGTAAAAAAGAAAAGGATGTCACAGAAAAAATTCTCTGCTTAAAGAGAATTTTTTTCTTTGTAAAATGATAATATATTTTTCGGTCTAGTTCTGTTCTATTCTTGTCCAAATTAACATATTTTGTACTAGTAGTTATAGGGGGGACCGGGATGAAGAGAACATTAATTGGATTGATAGCATTTCTAATTATAATGTTTCCGTTACGTATATATGCTGAAGAGTGGAATGAGCTAACAGGGTTGTTAGACGACTCGTTACAGTTAGTGAAGCGTAATGAAGATGAAAAAGCGGTACAAGTATTACAACATTTCTCGGAGCAATTTTTAATAAAGGGGAATGAAAAGAAGCAGGAAGTAACACCAGATCAAGTTAGAGTTATTTCTTTAGCTTACGATAAGGCGCAACAATCGCTCTCTGAAGAAGGTTTAGGTAAGCAAGCTAAAATTGATAATGTGCTGGCATTACAACTTGCTGTTGATGCACAAGTATCGAAATATCAACCACTTTGGATGGAAAGAGAAAGGAAAGTAATGGATGCCTTTTCTCAAATGGAAAAAGCGATGGAAAAAGAAGATGCTGGGCAGTTTCAACAAACGTTAAATACGTTTTTAAATGAATTCAATATTATTTATCCAAGCTTAATGATTGCTTTGCCAGAAAACGAGGTTCAGCGTGTAAATGTTCATTTATCTTATTTAGATGAATTTCGTAACGTTATGTTAAAAACGAAAGGCGGCCAAATGCAATTAGGGATTATTAAAGGGGATTTGCAAAAGATATTTCACACAGTAAAAAAAGATGAAATTGCACCCTCTCTCATTTGGTTTATGACAATTACTGGGGGACTTATTTTCTTCACATTAACTTATGTTGGATGGAGAAAGTATAAAGGAGAGAGAGAAAAAAGAAAAAGTAATGTACATTCTAAAAATAGATAATGCAATAAATAAAGATATGGATTGTAAGGTTTATTCATTGACAATAGTGGCAGAAGAAAATAGAATGAGAAGTACTATAATTAAAACTTCAATGGAGGTTCATGATGTTTTATTTAATTTACTTCGCGATCATAATGATCATACCGTTGTATGCACAGTCAAGAGTACGTAGTGCCTATAGCAAGTATTCACAAGTTTATTCAACATCAGGTATGACAGGAGCGGAAGTGGCTCGAAAAATTTTAGATGAAAATGGATTATACAACGTAGCTGTAGAAGAAACACCAGGTCATTTATCAGACCATTATGATCCAACCGCTAAGACGGTTCGATTATCAACAGATAACTATTATGGACATTCAGTTGCTGGTACAGCAGTTGCAGCACACGAAGTAGGACACGCAATTCAAGATGCAAAAGATTATAAATTTATGCGCGTTCGTCATTCGTTAGTGCCAGTTGCAAACTTTGGTTCGAATATGTCTTGGATTTTCGTCCTAATCGGTATATTTGCACAAATGTCTGGTTTGTTGTTATTAGGTATCATTTTAATGGCAGCAGGTGTTGTGTTCCAGCTCGTTACATTGCCAGTTGAGTTTGATGCGTCAAAGCGCGCAATGCAACAAATTGAAGCGTTAGGTATTGTATCAACAGATGAATATGGGCAAGCTCGTAAAGTATTAAATGCGGCAGCATTAACATATGTAGCAGCTGCAGCTGTAGCGGTATTTGAATTATTACGTCTCGTATTAATGTATACTGGTATGCAGCGTAGCGACGACTAAAGACTATCAATTTTGAAGTGCACCCCAATTGTTAGACACATAACTAACAATTGGAGGTGCATTTTTTATGGCTAAATTTTCTTCAAAAGATAAAATACAAGCAGTAAAACGATATCTAGAAGG
>NZ_JASNGE010000039.1:0-43400 GCF_030164735.1 Bacillus sp. RB3 | reverse complement strand
GGAAACTAGCACGTACGGTGTGAGGTGGGGGAAAAGGTGGAGATTGCATCAAAGCCTTACCTATCATCATAGTTTGTAAAAATTACAAAACGTTTAGGTGGTATTAACCTAAACATTTCTCCTGAAAGTAATATTATTATCAATCCTTGTGCAATTGCTGTAACAGAACTTCAGATTACGGATAAAGATGAAGAGCTAGAAGCACTTGAACAATATGATAAGAAAGAACTTGTAGAGCGTGATGGCATGAAGTATGTGAGATTTGTACCAATTTTAGAGAAAATCAATGAAATACTAGGTTTCTTTGACATTATTATTCGCGGGCAAGACTTTGATCAACCAGGATTAAATGTATTCCAACGTACTATGCTAGAAGATGCAATCCGTGAAGTGTTTGATAAACATGGTATTACTTCACATCCTTCCTCTTTATATACAGATGAAGTGAAGAAAGTGGATGGACAGTTAATTCAGTCTCAAGTGAGAAAGCCAGAGCCAGAGTTAAAAGAAATCTATGATGTCATAGTAGAACATCATGGAGACGATGTAAAAGCAGAAGAGTTAATTGCTGCGATTCGACCATTCTTACGCGATGGTTCAAAACCATTATTTGATGGACAAAGTCATTTTGGTCGTGGTGTGGAAACACAGTTAAATGAATCACGCGTTGTTAATTTCAACATTAGTCATTTAGAGGAAGGGTTTTTAAAACCAATCGCTTTCCACGTTATCTTGAACTATATTTGGGAGCATTGGATTAAGAGTCCAGAACACGCTATCAAGCGAAAAGTATTATATGTTGATGAGATGTGGCAGTTTATTGACTATGAACAAACGGTTAACTTCTTGGAAAAAGTAGCACGTCGTTCACGTAAAAGAAATGCCGGTATGTGTTGGGCAAGTCAGGACTTTGTTCGTATTTTAGAAAATGTAAAAGCTCGTGGTATCTTGCAATCTACTTTCTCTTATTTCTTCTTAGAACAAAATAAGATTGATAAGAAAAAGATCCAGGAGAACTTTAACCTAACTGCTGGGGAGCTTGATATTATTCTCAACAACCCTGGAAAAGGAGAAGGGATTTTCCGAGTAGGAGATAGTTCGGTTTGGATTCAAACTGATCCATCTGACAAAGAAATGATGTTCATTGAATCGAATGAAGCGGTACTACAAGAGCTTTTAAACAATATGAAGAAAGTACAAGGGTACGCAGGATAATAGCGTACTCTTAAAAAGGAAGGTGAAATTATGCTTGAGAAAATAGTAGAGTGGGTCGGAGGCTTAATTATTGCTATAGTAAAGGCTTTTCTTAGTCCGGTGTATGCAACTTTGGATCCGCTGCCAGTTTTAGTGTTTGGAGGAGAGGGAACAGAAGGAAAGGGGACAAACTTAGATTTCTTATTTTCAGGTAATTCTCTAACCAAAGTATTAGACACAGGCATGCCTGTCATGTTCAAGCTTGTTGCTTTTTGTGTCCTTGTCAGTGTAGTTATTACGGCGGCAAAATATTCGGCAACAGCTATTAATCCAAATAATAGAACAGCATTAATAGAGTATGCGAAGGATTTGATGATCATTTCAATTTTTCTTTGGCACCTCGATTACTTCTATACACTCATATTTGAAATCAATTCTTGGATAATAATAGAGTTTAGAGACGCTGTTAATGTAGCAAGTGGGGGGGATTTTGATCCAGATAAGGGTACTAAATTTCTACAACCTGGATTTGGTGGGGCTGGACTTACCATTACTGAGCTGGGTTTGAAAGGTCATGAAAATGACTATATGTTTATTATATTTGGTTTGTTTATAGAAGCTGGTCTCATCGTCTGGGCAAACTTTTACTACTTAATGCGAGCGGTGTCACTATACGTTTTAATGTTAATTGGTCCGTTAATGGTAGGCATGTGGCTATTTCCACAAAAGAAACAACAGACATTATATTGGATACGTGAATTTATAGGAGCGGTGTTCATACAAGCAATTCATGCGATTACCTTATGGCTCATTATTTCTTTAATTGGAGCAGCAAATAGTCCGTTAATCAAATTAATTTTACTTGCTATGTTTATCCCAATAGGTGAGATTGTAAAAAGTTTTATTGGCCTTAGTACCAATGCATCAGGTGGCATTCATAGAGCAGGTACGATGATGGGTATGGGTGCTTTAGCAAGTGTGGCTGGACTCGTTAAAGGTGTTCGTGATGACTACCGTAATTCAAAAGCAAAACCTGATGATAAAGGGGATAAAGAAAAGACAAAAGAAGATGCTGATAACCCGAAAGATGCATTAGGAGCGAATTTAGGGACAGATGTTGGTACAACATCTCGTGCAGCTCGTATGTTAAAAGCTGGTCAAATTGGAAGTTCAATTGGTAAAGCGGCTGGTGGACTTGCAGGTATGACAGCAGGAGCTGGTCTTGGACCAGAAGGAATGGCAATAGGGACATTTGCTGGCAGTAAAGCGGGCGGATTTACTGGTGCAGTTACTGGAAGATCTGCTGCTGCAGTTGGCGAAGGGGCTGTAGCCTTAGGAAAACATATTGGTTCGAGTGTAAAGAAGGGTGCGGATACGTATTCAAATCTAAATGACAAATCTTATCCAGAACTAACCGATGAAGATATTGCACAGGATTTAGCTACAAAAGATTTTGAAAATTGGAAAGCGGATAATCCCGATTCTGCAGTTGCAAGTCGCTTAAGACAAGCATTCCCTAGTGCTTCCGATGCAGAGATTGCTAAAAAAGTAGCGAAAACAAACAATGATCAGATGTCTCGTTTCTCAAATCAGCGGAAACAAGATTTACAAAATATGAAGAAAACCGCTACACCATATGGAAATGCTAGAGAGTTAGTTAACGCTGCAACGAATGCATTCCAAAAGGGGTATGAGGCAGACCATAAAGATACGTTTATGAGTCAGTTACCAGAAAATATGTCAGCAGAAGAGAAAGAGAAACACTGGAGCGACCATCTGAACACAAAAGTACAAGGATTTAGAAACCACGCAGAACAGGCGGCAACAAAAGCGGGAGCTATGCCAGTTGATGCGAAGGATAAGCAAGGAAATAATCTGTTTGATAAATCCTATGTGAATAAAGATGCGTTTGCTTCTCGACTTGCATTAGGAAAAGTCGGAAAAGCAGTCGAGGATGTAAAAGGAGAAACGTTAGAAAGTGGCCATCAAAATATGGGACAAGTCGGTGCTCTTGTCGGTGCTTCTACTGCTGCATTTAAGAAAGTGTATAGTGCAGACCATAAGGCTGGATTTATGAAACAATTCCCGGCAGATATGCCGCAACAAGAAAAAGAAGCAGCATGGAATAAGCATTTAGATCAAAAAGTACAAGGATTTCAAAATCATGCGCAACAAGCGGCGGAATCAGCTGGTATTGTACAGCAAAAAGACGGTACAAACTATGCGAATAAAGAAGCTTTCGCTTCTCATTTATCACAACAGTTACAAAAAGATCCTGGTTTAAATGCTGTGGGTGTATCTAGCACAGCAGGCATTCAGAAGGCAGTCAACGGTGTGAAAACGCACGGTTTGAGAAGTGGAGCAGGAAGCCAGAAAGCGAAACAAGTAAGTAATGTTGAGAACCTGGTACAAGCCTCTACAGAATCCTTTAAACAAGGCTATGCAGCAGAACAACAGGCAAGCTTTATGAAAAAGTTGTCTCCAACTATGTCTCAACCACAAAAAGAGCAAGCTTGGCAGTCGCACCTGAATGAAAAAAGAAATGAATTTAAAGCAGTGGCACAACAAGCGGCAGTACAAGCGGGAGCGATGCCCGTACAGGCGAAAGATACGAGTGGTAAGAGTCTACATAATCAATCGTATATTAATAAAGATGCCTTTGCTTCGCAATTAACGAAAGGATTACAAAGCCATGCAAATTTTGGAACAGTGAGTCAACAAGTAGGTTCTGGAATTACTAGTGCGATTCAAGGTGTTCGTTCACATGGTGTTGCAACAGGTGGCGCAATCAATAAAGCTGTATATGCGGCGACACAGACGCAAGCGAGTATAGCACATGCAGGAGATCTTTCCGTTGCGGAAATTGAACGCTCTTATGCAGATGCATCAACAAGTGTAGCAAATATTGCACAAAGTGCTGGTAAAATGTCTATCCCAACATCTGCAGTGGGACGTATGACACAGCAGAGTACAAAACTTGGCATGAGTGTAATGGAAGGTGCGAAACACCTTATGCTTGCGGATAGCATTGATACGGTATCAAATGCATACTATAGTGCTGCGAGTGCTGTACAACAATCTGGAGGGAATGCAGTACAAAGAGTGATAAGTGGAACTAATGCTGCTGTTAATACATCATTAGGAGGGAATGCAGCAGAGCGTCACTATAATGTGACAAAAGGCTTAAGTTACGCCGCAGGTGTGATTGGTGGTGCAGGTGCTTATCAAGCGACTGCACGTATGGTAAGTAAACATAATCCTTATAACAATGCTGTTCAAACAGAGGCAAAAGAAATTCAAGAGATTCAGAGAATGGTACCAACAACAACGGATGCTACTGGAAAACAATCGGTTGTTCAAGGTGCAGTACGTCTTGTTACGACAAATAATAAATCCTGGATTGAAGCAAAAGATTCTAGTGGCGTGACGCAAGTTGTATCTCGTTACGCTAGTGGTGATAGTAGTATTCGTTCGGGACAAGTCGTATATCAAGATTTAAATATTTCGGACGGACAATTAACGCAGTACCGTAATGGTATGAAAGCTACACCAGCGTATGTTCAAGATTCTAGTGGTGGGAAAATTAGTATCAATCGTTCTATCAACGTTAACCCAAATCAATTAGTAGGAAACCAAAATCAAAGGTCGTTACACCAGAAATCAGTATTTAATGAACCGCCACTTACGGTCAATCACAAGGTGGACAATGGTCACTTCTATATGTCTGATTTAGACCAAGGTGGTTATAAGAATGTACAAATGGTCGTAGAAAGAGATCGTAGTTATATGGTTGCGACAACAACAGACGGTACACTGTCACGTATTTCGCCATTCGGAAAAGGAGATACGCGCTTACAAGCAAACCAAAGGATTGAAAGAGCTTGTGAAGTGAAGGACAGTAGTATTAAGCCAAGAGAAGAAATCCTAGTAACACATACACAGGACAAAGTTGTTCGTACAGAGACGCACCTGAATTTATCAGAACATGACCCACAAAACCTGATTCCATTTGCTCCAAACCCTCGCTTAGCACAGCGAAGAGGAAGAAATTCTCAAAATGGAAAATATGGTGTGATAAGTCTATGAGTCAAAATCCTAACGATCCAAATGAACAGAAAAAAAGTAACCCTTTAAAAGATGTAGCTTCCCACTTTATTAAGAAAAAAGGGATGCAAGCGCGCGGGAAGATGGCAAAATTGGCAGGGAAAGCAGGAAAGGCAGCAGCGAAAGCTGCTGCCAAAATGCTAAAAGCAGGTATACTAAAAATTGTGGGTGCCGTTATAGCAGCGGTTGGAGTACCTGCCGCTTTGATTATGGGAGTAATTATTGCTGTGTGTGTGATTTTAGTCTCTTTTGTACCTTTTACCGATGATGAAGGTAAGACAGAGGAACAAGTAAAAAAATATATGGAAGTCTCAATGGCTCTGAATGTGGATTGGAAAGAGATTATCGCCTTTGACATGGCACGATATGATAATGATTTAACTGGTAAAGATCCGCATGATGCTACATCATATTTCTTGGATATCCAATATGAAGAATATACGGAAAAAGAGGTATGTGAGGCAGGACCGAATGGTCCTTGCGAAAAAAAGAAAAAGGAGATGCAAAAAACCAAGTCTGAAAGTTATTCTGGACCAGATGTAAAAAAGATATTAGGAGATACAGATTTTAAGAAAAAAATAGATGAGATTAATGCGAGTGGAAGTAAAAAAGTGACAACATCTTCTCATGGGTTAGAGAAAGCCATGGAACTCGCAAAGTTTAGTGAAAGTCAAAAAGAGCGAGCTCGTGAGATATTAGAAGCCGGGATGTTAGAAGGAATGTATGGACATCTTGCTCCTACTACTGGTGGATATATTGGTGGTATGTGTGTAGGTGCTGTGAGTCCAGGTGGAGAACCTGTCAATATCAATGAAAAGGTAACAGGTTACCTTCCTAAAATTAAAGAGATGGCGGAAAAACATGGGGTTGCTCAATATGTTGGTATTCTCGCAGCCCAAATGATGCAGGAGTCAGCTGGAGCGGGAAATGACCCAATGCAAGCATCGGAAGGGAGTCATGGAAACTTAAGTTCATATTGTGTAGGTCTAAAAGGAAGTGCTCGTATAGGGTGTATTAAAGATCCAAATATCTCCATCGAAGCAGGCGTACAAGAATTTAAAGATGTTTTAGGAAAGGCAAATGGAGATATAGCACTTGCTTTACAGAGTTACAATTACGGTCCTGGATTCATTAGCTATGCATTAGCAAGAGGTGGATATTCAGAAGAAACAGCTATTGCGTTTTCTAGGGAGCATGCTGATGAAAATAGAGCTGGCTGTTCTGATCCAAATAACTTCCGAACCAAAGTCGGAGCGTGCTATGGGGATTACACGTACGTTTCTAAAATTTTGAAATATTACAAAGATTTAGGATGCGTGGCGGATGTATCTGGTGAATGGATTTCTGATAAAGGTTGGAAATGGCCAACGAAATCAGGGCGTATTACAGGTACATTTGATGAAATTCATGCTAGCAAACCGCATAATGCTGTAGATATTGGGGCCATGACCGCCGGAAAACCAGGAGACCCCGTATGGTCGATGGAAGCTGGTATGGTTACGGATAAAACAGGAAATGTAAACAACGGTGGTTTAGGAGTCTATGTTGACCATGGAAATGGCGTTGTATCCCGTTACTTACATTTAAGTAAAATCTTAGTTGCACCAGGAGCTATGGTAACAAAAGGACAGATTATTGGGGAAATGGGGGGTTCTAACTATGTTGGTGGTGTTCTTAATATGCTTGGATACGCTGTCCATTTAGATTTCCAAATTCGTATTAATGACCAGCCAACGGATCCAATGAAATTCTTTAAGAAAAATGATGATCCAGGGTTATCATCAGGTGGTGCTCCTACAATGACAAATGCTAAACGACAAAAGGTATTAGAAGAAGCAAAAAAATGGCTTGGGCAAGGGAAAGTGAGCTATGTATCCGGTGCTAGAAATCCAGCTGCAGGGAGTGCAGATTGTTCTGGATTTACACAATATGTGTTTAAAACCAGTATAGGTGTTCAGCTAGGAGATTGGACAGGTGCTCAAATTGGACAAGGAAAACAGGTGCCAGATGTCGGTCGTGCACAACCAGGAGATTTAATTTTCTATGAAAATCCTAACCATGTATCTATTTATTTAGGAAATCAGAAAATGATTCATATTGGTGATAATAAGGGTGTACAAATTACAGGTCTAAACTATACGGCAAGAGGACAACATATGACGCAAATCCGTAATGTTATAGACTGATAAGGGATGAGAGTAGATGAAGAAAATAATCAACATTTTATCCAATATGCCTCGTAAGTACTTGGTCATATTAGGAATGATTGTACTAGTGGTAGGTGTTGCTACCTATAATACTATTCATCGTTACATGATGAAATCTCAAGTACAAGAGGAAGAGCAAGTAAATCAAGATGAAATTGAGATGCTTGGAGATAAGCCAAAGGGATTTGATACAAAAGAAGAGGAATATATCGCAAAGACAAAAACTGTAGAGGATTTACTACGAAAAATTTCTAATAGTAGTTATGATGTCCCATATTTGTTTACAAAGGATGGATTTGGTATTGAACCAATGAAAATGACAAGTAATGAACGTATGCTTGCTACAGAAGCTGTTCAACGATATTTCCTAAATGGGGATAAGTTTTACAATGCACGAATTACCAAAATTGAACGTGGGAAAAAAGTAGATACGTTTCATATTGAAGTTTTAATTCAACAGGTAAACTTTTTAGAACCACGACAATTTAAAGTGCAGGTAAACAAATATGCACAAATTGTAACACCAATTGCACAAATTCCACATGGTCAAGAAGAAGTGCCTGTGGATTAAGAGAAAAGCGAGGGTTGTGGATGTAAAGCACAACCCTTTATAAAATTTAAAGAAGTTTTGTTTTTGTTTGGGTAATGGATATTTGTTAGTAGAAAATTAGTAAAAGTAGATTGTGAGATAATTCCTATGAAGGAAAGAATTACTTTAGCGTAAAGAAACCTTTCCGAAGTGTAATAAAAAATATGATGTTTTTATGTTTTTATAATTTTACAAATTCGGAATAGGATTTGTAGATGATGGTAAATGTCTAAAGAAGAAGGGTGATGAATATAATAATATGAATACTACTAATATACATAAATCGGCCTATGTCATTCTTATTTATTTTATTATGAATCAATTTGTAGGAATAATAGGTGTGCAGTTATTAGCTAAGACAGGTTGGTATGATATTCATGAGAATCAAGAACAAGCGATTCAACAAATTTTGGTACATTGGGAGCTAATTGGGTTTCTGCTTATATTAATTATCACTTTTACTATATATAAGGAAAAACATATTTATAAATCTATACTATCAATTAAATTATCAAAAACCGCATGTGGATGGATTCTAGTTGGAATTGTTTTAGTTTTCCTTGCACAGATAATTGGTAGTTTTTTAGATAAAAGTTTATTCCAAATTTCTACGCAATCAGAAAACACATCTAGTACAGTTGCAGCTGCATCAATTTCACCTATTGCAATTATATCAATTGTAATTCTTGCCCCATTGGTAGAGGAACTGGTATTCCGATATGCTACTATGAATATTTTAATGAAGAAATTTAAAGAGGTAGGGAGTATTGTAATCAGTGCATTGTTTTTTGCAATAATGCATTTTGACTTCCCATTTATATTTGGTTATTTTTTTATTGGTTGTGTATTGGCCTTTGTATATAAACAATCAAAACAATTATTAGTTTCTTATATAGTACATGCTATGATGAATTTTATTGTATTGATGATTCATATTATGCGAGTATGATTTTGATCTACTATATAGTATTTTTGTAATGAGATATATCTTGAGAAAATAATAGATAATAGATTTATATTCTTAGCAAAAATTAAAAAAGAATGCCATTTTCTTTAAATAGAAAGGCATTCTTTTTTTAGTGTTATTATTTGGAAATTATTATTTAAATTGTTTTTCTTAGTAAAACCAGAATTAACCAGAAGATATTCAGTATCAGCTATTAAAAATGTATAGCTTTAAAAATAGATTAATTCCCTGAATATTCCATAAAAACTTTATAAAATCTTACAAATATTCCAATTAAAAGAAATGTATGTTAAAGTTTTTCTTAGTTAGATATGATAAAAATTTTAAGGATTATTGTAGAAAAGAGCAGAAATTTAAGGGCTTAATAATTGTATGAAAAATAAAAAACAAGGAGGATACTATGGATTCAATTCTAGAAGGGCATAGGAAATTTTTTAGGTTTCCTAAAAGTTTAGATGTAGGAGAATATATAGAAAATGTTTATATAGATACAATGAATACGTGCAAATTACATGATATTTTGAAAAAACATCTCTTAATTCTATTTTATAGTACGTCATGTGAAGGATGCTTACCTTCCATGGAAGCGCTCGATAAATTTTTAACTAAAGATTCATCATTAAATGTTCTTATTTTAATCGATACAAGCCCAGAAAACTTTGAATATATCAAATCCACATTTGAAGGTAGAGCTTTAGTATCTTTATGTAATAAAGATAAGATGAAGAAAGAATTTAAAGTTAGTGGTGTCCCTAGAACGTATTTTGTCAATGAACTAGGACAAGTATTATATGCAGAAATAGGCTATCAAGATAATATGTTTGAAGACATTATAACTAAATTTAAATGTATTATAGAATATTAAGGAGGACTCCAGAATGATAAAAGGGTTTAAAGAAATGTTTCAAAAACATAGAGTGCCACCTCAATCTAATACAAATTATTTAACAGTGGGTAAAATATTACCTAAAAATTTAATGAATATTTCAAATAAGAGTCCTTGGCTACTAGGGGCAATTTCTTTAAGCTGTATGAAATGTATTGATCTACTCCCGAAAATATCAGAGATAGCAAATTCATATAAAGGAGAGTTTGTATTAGTAACTGATGGATCTATTGAAGATATTGATGAGATAAAAGATTACTTTGGGTTTGAATTTAATATAATCTCCTTTGGTGATGAATTGATTGATGAAGGTGGCTTTCAGGAAACGCCAAGTTTTTGTCTAATAGATGAAAATAACAGGATAACTGCTATGAGAGTAATTGATGATATAGAAAATGCAGTTGAACTTCTTTCTATCCTAGAAGGTGAGTCAAATTAATATTCTATCGTCGTGTATCGACTTGAGTATAGCATTTATATTTTTTGCATCTTTCTACATGAAAAGTTATTCTATCCATGGTTTAAAATGTGATTTAATTTTATATAATATTTTACCATTAAAATCTATACTATTTTTTAGTTATATGGTACTAATTTTAGAATTGTGCATTTTTATCACGTTTGTATTAAATATATATTATCCATATAAGGAAATAGGTACTATTGCTTTAATGATTGGTTTTATATTGTTAATTATCAGAAAAAAACATTTATATAAGTTAGAGAAAACAAGTTGTAGCTGTTTTGGTAAGATGCAGTTTATGAATAAGTCTCCAATTGCAAGAAATTCAATCATCGTAATATTATTAATAATAAAAATATTGTTACCTTTCTCTTTTCGAACATTAGAAATAAGTTTATTCTTAGGGCTACTTAGTGTATATACTGTGCTATTGTACAATCTCATATCTTTAAAAAATTATGATAGGGAAAGATTAAACTATGGCTATAAATCTGATGTTAGTAATTAGTGGTTTAATAGCATGTGTACTTATTGTTTATGCACATTATTATAACAAACGACTACATGTGCAAGAAAAATATGAAATAGATAATTTAATTGATAGTTTGCACATACCCGAGATGGAGGAATATCATATTCTTTTTCTGAGCTATGATAATTATTATTTTAAGAATATCGATAAACTTCTAGAAACAATTGATGAAAAATATGTTGTTATATTAACAGCACCGATTTGGCTATACAAAAGAAAAGTTAAGCACTGGAGAAATCATATGGTAATTGATAGTACAGATGTGAAAAGCAGTATAGGTTATTTTAAAAAGTATGAATATGTATATTATCAGAAAGATAGTAAAAAATTACCCAAAAATGATAGCGCTTACTTTTCGTTAATTTGTATGAATAAGGAGAGAAAAGTATGAAGAATAATATTTCATGTCAAATTTTAATAGCAGAAAATATAATGTTTGATCCAAAAGAAAAAAAGCATACTGCTTATAATATCCTAAATAAAATTACTGTTCCTATACTTCCGGCTTCTGTTATTACATCAGTTTTATTCAAATTTCAATTTTCTGAAGAAGATGGATTGGAGGAAATTAATAACAAAATCCTTGTATATAATTCTAACGAGGAAATTGTTTATAGTGGTCAACTACCAAAATTAAAAAATCTTCGAGATAACAGAATGACTCCTGGTATTGATGGCGTAATAGAAATAAGATTTCCAGTTATGGAGAGTGGCAAATACGAATATGTGGTCTATAGCAATAATCAAAAGATTTTTACATATCCACTTTTTATTGATGTTATTCAAACAGAAGAGAAGGACAGGGAATTGTATAAAAAATAGATTTTAATAATATGTGTAATGTAAAAATTGATTACAAGGAAAAATATATTTAGTAGTTTTATAATTCAGTAGTTTGCAGAAAATGAAAAACTTAATTATGAAAGGAGGTGAAAAAGATGGCGCCATGTCAATACCTTTTCGAGTTTTGTGCTGGTGATTGTGGTAATGGAAGACAGTTAAAATGGAAAAAGTATGTGTGTGATGATGGAAATAAAGATGTTCAAGTAGGATGTTGTTAATGGTTTATTTCCATAGATTGTAATGGTAAGTGTAAATTAAACATTCATTACAAGGGAAAATATACTTAGTACTTTTATAGTTCATTATTTTACAGAAAATGAAAAACTTAATTATGAAAGGAGGTGAAAAAGATGGCGCCATGTCAATATCTTTTCGAGTTTTGTGCTGGTGATTGTGGTAATGGAAAACAGTTAAAGTGGAAAAAGTATGCGTGTGATAATGGAAATAAAGATGTTTATGTAGGATGTTGTTAATAGTTTACTTCCATAGATTGTACTGGTAAGTGTAATGTAAACATGGATTACAAGGAAAAATATACTTGGTAGTTTTATAATTCAGTAGTTTGCAGAAAGTAACCAACTTAATTATGAAAGGAGGTGAAAAAGATGGCGCCATGTCAATATCTTTTCGAGTTTTGTGCTGGTGATTGTGGTAACGGAAGACAGTTAAAGTGGAAAAAGTATGTGTGTGATGATGGAAATAAAGATGTTTATGTAGGATGTTGCTAATTGTTCACTTCCCTATCAATTATTATTGATAGGGAAGTAGTTTTATATAAATAAAATTAACCATTATAAACCAAATAAATGATATAGCTAAAACATAAAGATTTGAAATACGGGGGAATTAAAATGTTTCTAAAAACCTACAAAAAATTTTCAAGAATAGTTTTCATTTGTAAAGAAATAGTGAAAATCATTTATAAAATTGCCCCTCTATATTTATTCATTATAGTATCTTTTACAATTTTTGCAGGTATTTCTCCAGTAATTTACATTTATATTTCGCAAAATTTAATCAACTCCGTAGTTAATAGTATTCAAGGTGAAAAATTTCCTATAGAACCATTTATATATTTAGGTATACAACTCATGTATTTTTTTCTTGAAAAAACGATTTTTCATTTTGAAAAAATATATAATTATCGCATGTTACAGCAAGTTGAATATTACTTTAATAATATCAACTTTGAAAAGATAATTAATCTATCCTTAATTTTCTTTGATGATTCTGAGAATTATAATACATTGATGAAATCCACTTTACATATGGGAAAACGGAGTTGTGAACTGATTAGAAATTTATTACAAGTTGTACAGTCTAGCGTAACAATTATAGGTTTTTTGATATCGCTACTTTATTTTCATTGGATTCTTGTTTTATGTATGTTAGGAATTATAATATTATTAATTGCAGTAAATACAAACGTAGCCAAAAAAGGTTATAACCAATTTCTTCAGCAAATCCAAAAAATACGTAAATTAGAGTACCTAGAACGATTATTTAAGACAAAAGAAGTGCAAAAAGAAATCAAAATTTTCAATCATGGTAGACATCTTATAAAAGAATGGAAAAAAATTTATTGGGAATGTGCAAACGAGCAGTATAAACTTGAAAAAAAATCAAATTATAGGCTGTATGGATCGACAGTATTTCAACTCACTTGTAATACTTTATTTATTGGTATGCTTATTTTTTACGTTATATATAAAAAAATTAACATCGGGCAATTTGTTGCTTTAACACAAATGTTTAATACATCAGTAGGTGTTACAAATCAATTAGTAACAGGTGTTAGCGGTGTCTATAGTGAGTCCCTTTTTATATCAGAGTATTTTAAGTTCAAAGAAAAGAATTTTGAAATGCAAAGTAAAAAATATAATATAGATCAAAATTCTAATGTATATAAAGATATTAAAATTAGTGTAAACAATATTTCTTTCAAGTATCCTCATCAAGATTTTTATGTGATTAATGATATTTCTTTTGAAATTAAACCAGGGAGTAAAGTGGCTATAGTTGGAAGAAATGGTGCTGGAAAAAGTACATTAATTAAATGTTTAACAGGACTATACGATGTTTCAGAGGGGGAAGTTTTATATAATGATATGCCAGTCACCAATGAAGCAAGATTAAAAACGGTTAGTGCAATATTTCAAGATTTCCATAAATATGAAATGTCTTTCTTAGAAAACATTTGTTTTACGAATATACAAAATACAGAACTAAATAAATTACAAGAAGTTATTCATTTATCAAATGCTAACTCTATATTACAAAAACATAAAATAGAATACGATTCTTTAATTGGATCAACTTTATATGGAAAAGAACTTTCGGGAGGAGAGTGGCAAAAAATAGCATTAAGTAGGGCTATGTATAAAGAAAGCGAGATTATCATTATGGATGAACCTACTGCAGCTTTAGATCCTCTTAGTGAAGCAAAAGTTATTGATAAATTTTATGAAATATCTGAAGGGAAAACTGCAATTTTTGTCACGCATCGCTTAGGAAGTTGTGTAAATGCTGATTTAGTCTTAGTACTAAAAGATGGAAAACTTATTGAAAAAGGAACACATAATGAATTATTAAATTTAAAAGGTGAATATGCAGAATTATTTAATACTCAAGCTAAGTGGTATAAGGATGAACTCGTACTTCAAGAAAATTAGTTAAGAGTTATTAAATAAAAATAATGCATCCCTAATTATTTAAATGAGTGATTTTTGACAAAAGGAATAGACAATGTAGGTTCTCTTTTAGGCTTTTTATGCCCATCCGCTGAGGGTTTCACTCGGCATTTGATCAACCCCTTATCCTCCTTTTCAAAGGAATAGACAAAAACCAGATAATATAAACCAATTGATAAGAAAAATTAAACTAAAAAACCAGTTCCTTAACGTATAGGGAACTGGTTAATTTATGTCCAAATACAGCTTTAATGTATAATTTCTTTTTTGATATGATGACACCCCAAGAAGCTTGTTAGAAAACTAAACAAAATAGTTATCTCGTTAAAGAAAAAATAATTTCTTTATATGACACAATTTGTGGGTACAATTGCTAGAACAGACAGGTTGGTATGATATTCAGGGAAACCAACAGCAAGCAATTCAAAAACTTCTTGTTCATTGGGAACTAATTGGGTTTTCACTTATGCTGATAATCATTTTTCTTATATATAGTAAAGAGTTAATAAATGATCCAAAGTTATCGATTAAATTATCGAAAAATTCATTCATATGGATTTTAGTCGGGATCATATTCGTATTTCTTGCGCAGATGGTTGGTAGTGTGTTAGATAAGAGTGTATTTCAGCTAACTACGCAATCAGCAAATACGTCTAGTACAGTCGCTGCTGTAGCAATATCTCCTGTGGCACTTATTTCAATTGTTCTTCTTGCACCGTTAGTAGAAGAGTTTGTTTTTCGTTATGCGGCCATAAACATTTTAAGTTCTAAGTTTAAGCAAACTTGGAGCATACTAATAAGCGCATTGTTCTTTTCTATCATGCATTTTGATTTTCCATTTATATTTGGATATTTTTTAATTGGAGTTATACTGGCTTTAGTATATGTGCGTACTAATAGGTTACTAGTATCAGTTGTTGTTCATGCTAGTATGAACTTAATTGTTGTTATACTCCAGATTTCTTGATGAAAAGCAGCGGATTCGCGCATCTTACTAGTGATTTAGTTTTTTTGATTTTTATGAATTCTAAAATTATGGTAAGATTAATAAGACTACATTTGAAAATGTGGGTTCAAGTTGCTGTATTGACTGAATTGCACCAAAAAAACCAATTCCATTACACGGGAATTGGTTTTTTTGGTGTGTGTTGTTAGCATAATTATTGACGGCCTAAAGGGGATTTGTTTCTTTGTAGTTTAGTATAACTTAAATAAAAAGAAAATTCAAAAACAAAATGATGAATCTTTACATATTTTTAAATTACAACACAAAAATGCAAATATATGGTTTATAATGGGTGGTGAAACACTCTCCTATGTTTCTAGTGACTGTATCTTTTATCTGTTTTTGGGGTAGCACGCCATGCCCATCAATTTAAGAATTCAGAACTACCCCAAAACGAAAAAAAGCGTTTTTTGTTTCAAGTTAAGAAAAAATTTCGTCCTGGGGTACTATAAAACTTTAGGTAGATAGCGATAGGGTACCGCCACATCCTTATGTGTCCATCAAGCTAGTATTTTGAAGTATCCCCAAAACGAAATTTTTATTAATCACTTTATTCCACCTGCTAAACCTGAACCAACATTTAATTTCTAGAAAAAATGCACGGTTTGATTAATTTGTATTACGTACAATTTTATCTTTTGTTATAAAAAGAATGGATAAGATAGATATGAGTAAGCCACAACATAGTAGAATGTTAGATATAGAGGTGCCAAATGTTAAGCATATAGATACAAAAGCATAAGATAGCGGAACTAAACCGTTCGAAGAGGCATTTACGAAACTCATAACTCTCCCTAGTTTATCGCTTTCACAGTTTTCTTGAATAATAGACACCAGTGGTACATTAATCATAGAAGACATGAAACCCATCATCACAAGTAAAAGGATTCCTTGCCATAAAACATACATTTGACCAAGGAGAGAAAGAAAAATACCAAGAAAAGAAATAAGTATTAGAATAGAAAGACCTCTATTTTTTCTAATATTTAAAAGCCCAATCAATAAAGCGCCTCCTAGCATTCCTCCCTGATAGGAACTTTGTAAAAAACTTACCTCAACTGCCTTTCCATGTAGTACTTCGCTCGCCAATAATGGAATTCCCATAAGTAGAGGGCCAAAGAAGAGGACGTTTATTGTCATTAAAATAAAAAGTATAGATTTTAAAAAAGGCATATTCCATACATATTGAAAACCTTCTAATAGCTCTTGTTTGGTAGATACTTGCTTAGAAGGCGGTGAAGAATTTTTTTCTTTAATACATAACGTAAAAGCGGATGTAATTAATAAAAAGCAAGCAACGAAGAGAAATAAAACCGAGAAAGAACTGACTGTGATAATCCAACCACCTATCATTGGACCGGCAAACATTGCAACCTGATTGGAAGTTTGAATAAAGGAATTAGATCGAGTTAGCATCTCTTTTGGGACTAAAAGGGGAAGAAGAGACTGATTCGCTGGTGAAAAGAAAGCGTCTAGAATTCCAAATAATAGTGCGAAAAACAGTAACGACCATAAATTTAATAGATGTAAATGTAATAAAGTAATCATTAGAAAAACCAGTAAAAAACGTGTGAAGCTAGAGAACAACATAATTTTTGAACGTTTAAAGCGATCTGCCCATACACCTCCAACAGTCATAAGGAGCACTCGCGGGATTAGAGTTACCATCATGACAATCCCAAGTGCTGATTCCTGACCTAGAGATCGAATAACATACCATTGCTCTGCAAATAGATAGGTTGAAAGAGCAAGAAAAGAAGAGGTACTAGATAACCAAAGAAATAGGAATGCTCGATTTTTAAATAATGATATACTTGTATACTTAGGTTGAACTTGTTGTGATATAAAAGGCTCACTCAAAGAAAATTCCTCCCCACCAATAATGAATTATAAGTCTTCGTTAAAGAGTAGTTGATCAATTTCAAAACCTGTGATTGCAACATAAAAGTTTTTATTAGTATCAGTTAATGTGGAAGCTTCTAAAGTTTCTTTAACAAGGTTTCTGTACTGATTTAAAAACTTCATAAATTGTTCTTCAGTTAATGAGAATTCTGTTTGCATCGAGATACATGGCCAATCTTCAATATGTGAAGATGTTAAATCGAATGAGGTATCTGGAGCAGTTAATATTCTTGTTTGCGCACGATGTAATACTTCTAAAAAGGATTGTCTTGTTGCCTGTTGCGATTCAATGTAGTGAAGTAAGTGATTTGCAGGGATAAAGCCACGCGAAACAGCCTGATAGTACTTTAAAATATTCCCTCCCTGTTCTTCTTTTTTTACTAATTGAATAATGTTGTGTTTTTCTAGTTCGCGGAGGTGATAGAGTATTTTTGCACGAGAAAGATTTAAAAGCTGGGCGAGTTGATGACCTGTATAGGGCTTTTCGACTAAGTATATAAGCATTTTTGTACGCAATGGATCACTTATTACTTTTAATTGTTCGTATGTTTCAATAATGGAAATCGCTTTTTGTTTCATTTTGCACCATCCTTTTTTTAACCAGTTAAATTTATTTAACTCGATTGTATTACAATTTCGAATGAAAAGAAAGTTAATTCGAAAATTTCTGATTAAAAAAATAATGACGTTAAAAATCTAAAACTGCGTACATGGGACTGCCCTTCTTGTAGGGGGAGCACCACATATCCATCAACTTAAGAATTTTATAACACACAAAGCAAAAAAATGTACAATTTCACATGGAGTTGTACATTTTTTTGCTTTGGGGGCACTTCAAAATGTTAGCTTGATGGGCATGGGGGGCCGCCCATCAAGCTAAGCAAATTTTGACACAAAAAAGCCGATTTTTACCCAGTTAAGAGTACATCGGCTCGTAAATATTAAGCAGTAATTTCTTATCCATTTATGTATAAAGATCTTACCGTTATCGCTGCCTTTGTTAGAATCCAGTTTTACATAGGTTGATACCAAAAATTTGAAAAAATAAATTTAATTGCTTGAAAATTCATTTTGAATGATTTATATTTGTATTAAATGATAGATTTATCTATCAAAAATGAGTTTATACAAAGAAAGGTGTGATTGAGATTGTTAAACACCCCATCGATGGGAAGCATTTAGGTGCAGCAGCATTGAAATGATTGGGAAGAAATGAGTGAGCCTTCACAATAAAGAATGCTATAACTTTATGTAGTGCTTGATACCCTTGTATTAGATTATTTGGTAAAAACATCGAAACTCATTGAAATATATTTCTGTCTAAGTTGTTATCATGTCTTGATAAAAAAGGTAAAAAATAGACAAGAGAAAATCCTGAAAAACCTGTTCAGAAAGTATGGTATGAAGGCAAGCTAGTGAAGGGGATTCAAAAATTATTGGATAAAAGCGAGGTAAATAATATGACTTTTGAAGAAAAATTACAAGCATATGCAGAACTTACGGTGAAAATTGGTGTCAATATTCAACCAGGGCAATACTTATTAGTCAATACATCAGTGGATGCATTGGATTTCGTCCGTTTAGTTGTGAAAGAGGCCTATAAGGCTGGGGCTGGGCGTGTTCATGTTAATTTTTCTGATGAGGAAATGGATCGTGCTTACTTTGATCTTGCCTCAGATGAAGAATTTAATCATTTCCCAGAATGGATAGTCAAAATGAATGATGAGCTGATTGAACGTAATGGCGCACTATTAATAATAGATGCTACAGACCCCGATAGATTTGCAGGTATTTCAGCTGATCGTCTAGCTACCTATCAAAAGGTATCAGGAGCTGCTCTAGGAAACAATCGCAACGCCCTAATGAAGGATTTAATAGCTTGGTCGATGGTAGCAGTTCCTTCATCAAAGTGGGCATCGAAGGTGTTCCCGAATTTAGCAGATGAGGATCAAGTACCAGCATTATGGGAGGCTATTTTTAAAGCTGTTCGTATCGGTGAAGGAAATGCGGTTGAAAAATGGCGTGAACATGTAACAAATTTAGAATCTCGTGCGGTCCTATTAAACAATAAAAAATATGCGATGCTTCACTATACAGCACCAGGTACTGATTTAACAATTGCATTAGCACCACAGCATAAATGGATTACTGGAGGTGGTAAAACGCCAGATGATACTATCTTTATGGCTAATATGCCGACAGAAGAGGTTTATACGTTACCGATGAAACAAGGTGTAAATGGCTATGTAAGCAATACAAAACCATTAGTCTATCAAGGGAATATTATCGATGGTTTTAAACTGACATTTGATGAAGGAAAAATTATTAAAGCTGAAGCACAGATAGGACATGATTTATTACAGGAGCTTATTAATGTGGATGAAGGCGCCTGCTATTTAGGTGAGGTAGCACTTGTACCACATCTATCGCCAATTTCAGCATCGGGGATTTTATATTTTAATACATTATTTGATGAAAATGCCTCGAACCATTTAGCGATTGGTAAAGCTTATCCAACTTGCTTAGAGGGTGGAAGGTATTTAGATAACGATCAGCTTGAAATGTTAGGTGCAAATAGTTCAGTAACACATGAGGACTTTATGATAGGGAGTAGTGAGATGGACATCGACGGTATTTTACCAGATGGAACTGTAGAGCCAATTTTCCGTAAAGGTAGCTGGGCATTTTAAGTTTTTAATTTGAAGAAAGGAGTATAGTGGATGAAACGATTATTAAGCATAATTGGTGCAACTATATAGGTGTTTCATCTGTTTTTGCTCAAACTGAAAACTACTTCTTTAATTAGAAGTAAAATGCATTCAAAGGAGATATGCCAATGAATTTCTGGGAAGTCGTTTTGATAGTTGTGAATTTTAGTCTATTGAGTTGGATACTGTTTGTAGCCGGGGAAACGAAAAAATGGTCTAAATTAGCTACTTTGGTTGCTGCTGTAATGATTACAGTGCAGCTATTGACAGAAGGTTTTAGATGGCAGATGATTCCGGCATATGTATCCCCAGTTATCTTGATTTTATGCTATTTATTAGCTGGACGGAAAAAGGGCTTTAGAAGCCGGGGTATATTCATAGTTAAGACTTTGTTGTTGTGCATCTATTTGTCTGTAGCAGTTGCGCTACCTTTACTTATGCCAGTATTTTCATTTGAAGAACCAACTGGTCCACATAGGGTCGGTACAAAGCTTTATCATTGGGTTGATCATCAAAGAAATGAACCATATTCGAAAAATCCAACTGATCGACGCGAACTGATGGTGCAAATTTGGTATCCTGCGGCTGAAAAAAGCAAGGGGGATCAAGAACCTTACATTCGTAACATAAATGAGCTCTCCAAGGGATTGGAAAAAACGTTGTCTATTCCTGCATTTGCATTCAGCCACTTGGAATTGGTAAAATCTCATTCGTTTATGGATTTACAACTCTCAGACTCAGAGAATCAATATCCCATATTACTTTTCTCTCATGGTTTTAATGGTTTTCGTAATCAAAACACGTTTGAAGTTGAGGAGTTGGCTAGTCAAGGATATATTGTTCTAAGTATAGATCATACTTTTGATACTGCAGCTACCGTCTTTCCAGATGGTCGAACTGCTTACGTACAGCCCTTCAATTTAACTGATGACGAAGGGGATAGCCACATAAAATTATGGGAGGAAGATGTCACCTTTGTGCTTAATCAGATAGAAAAACTTAACCAAAACGATGAGACCGGCTTCTTTACAGGAAGGCTTGATACCTCAAGAATTGGAATGTTTGGGCACTCTTATGGTGGAGCTACCGCAGCACAAATACTTGCAAAAGATTCCCGTGTTAAAGCAGCTATCAATATGGATGGCGCTTTGTATGGGGAAATTTTACCTGAAAGTGGGATTGGAAAACCATTTCTGCTCATGAGTGCAGTAGAGCCTGATGAAGCAGATCCCGATAAAGTGAGGGAGCGATATGGACGTGGGTTAGCTGGCGGTGGTATGTCAATGGTCATTCCTCATACGGATCATACAAGCTTCACTGATTTACATTTGTTCTCCCCTCTGTTGCAGAGCCCAGGTGAAAATCCAAAGGAAGTTCATCACGTTATCAACGAATTCAGCCTGGCATTTTTTGACCAGTATGTAAAACAGAAGGATGACGGCTCAACCCTTAAAAGGCTGATGACCAAATACCCGGAAGTGAATTTTAAAGTAAACCGATAACATTATGCAGTAAGTACCTTCATTATAAAATATTCAGTAATTAAATGAAGTACAAATGGATTCAATGAAAAAAATGCTGAAAAAATTAACAAGAAGGATAACCATATTAGTGAAAAAAATATAAATATTACAAGGGAACATCGTGAAAAATAGCTTAAAAAACCCAGCTAATGTGATTATTTTCTCTACTAAAAAAGCGAATCGTACCATTTCCTTTGGCTTTTGTACGTATTACATCAAAAAATTAATCTCTTCATCGTCATCTACATAATGAAATGCTAAAAATGAAACATTCAAAGTACTACCAGTTTCAGTAATATAATTCTTTTGGAAAAGCTAAATTCAGCAGCTGGACACTTTGTTTGAGATTGTTTATCATAATATCAAATGATATATTTATCTATCAAAAAATGGCGGATTTATATAATAAGGGAGAGATTGACGATGAAGAAAGACTTATCAACGTTAAAGGAAGCGAGATTTAACGCAATTCTTGATTCAGCTACTATATTACTTGTTGAAAATCCTACTGCTTCGATGAATGAAATTGCGGAATATGCGGGAATTGGCATTGCTACACTCCATCGCTACGTCGAAAGCAGAGAGAAATTGATGCTGTTCTTGGGCCATCGGGCTATACAACTGGTAAGTGATACCGTAAACCAGATCCCACTGGATGAGGAAAGAAGTGAAAACTATATTCCAGAACTCATTGAAGCGTTAATCCCTTTAGGTGACAAAATCTATTTTCTAGGTCATGATGCATCTGTATTTAACAACAAAGAATTAGGTGAAGCCGAAGAGAAGCTGAGGGAACCTATACGACGTGTTATTGAACTGTTACAACAACGTGGTTACTTTCAGCAAACGGTTAGCAGCGAATGGATTTTGAATACGCTTTATGCTCTGATTTTCCATACTTGGGAACAAGTACATGAAGGAAATGTGGCTAAAAAATCTGCTGCAGAGCTTGTTTTAAATACATTTTATTATGGTTTCAAAGCTAAGGATGAGTTGAGAAGGGAGTGAATTAATACAAATCCATGATAATTAACATCAATAATATATAAAGCGGAAAGGAGTACTGGGAAATGAATCAAATCTCTATAGTAAAGGCTGTTCAACAATCCATGGTCGGCGCCCAGCTAAATGTAATGGCATTGGAATATATGACGTTTCCACTTGCAGGATCTGAGGAGAAGAGCACAGTCGAAGAGACTTTTTGTAAGCTATGGCGGCAGGGGAACAACCGTTTTAGTCATCAATACGCTTATGAAGCTCAAATGGACGGGAAAACTTTAGGGATGATTACTTGCTATCCCATCCCTGTTTTAAATCGTCTTGCTTGGCCCACTTTTAAACAGCTGCTTTTATTCCGAAAGTTGGGTTTTGTTTTTTATAACATTCTGAATATCAAAATGCTTTATTCGATGATTACCTTGAAGGAGGGAGAAGATGACGAGTTTCACATCGGAACAATCGCCTTATTGCCCAAAAGTCGAGGACTGGGGATAGGTACCAGACTACTTGAGTTTGCTGAGGAACGGGCTTCCCTGCAAGGATTTGCCAAATGCTCTCTAACAGTAAAGAAAGAGAACCAACTGGCCATTAAATTGTATCAGAGATTAGGCTACCAGATTACAAGTGAAATCAATAAACAAAAGTTATCGTTGTACAGAATGGTCAAAAACGTAGGACGTTAAAACCTTTTATAAAAAGTTTGTAACGTATTAGGGCTGTACTAATGGTATCGCCCCATCGCTATCAAGCCAAGATTAAATAAAAATCAACTAAATTAGATTTTTGAAAAAGAAAAAAATCTCACCTGAAATTAAACGTATATTACCTTAGCTTGATGGGCATGTGGCGGTATCCCTTTTTGGTGCGAAATCTGTTGATAGATTTTGCAATTTTTTTTAATGTTTAATAGGATCAGAATGATATAGTGCCTCTATTTCTTGTAAACTCCTTTTCTCCATACCCACTCAATAGGACCATAACGGAAATATTTACTCCAAATCTTGCTGAATATAATTTGTACAAAAATAATTAAAAGCCCGAAGATACATAGTTGCCAGTAATATACGTGTGAGACATCTTTAAAGCACCACGAAAGAATGACAAGCGTAAGTATGCTTTGAGTGATGTAATTCGTTAAAGCATACTGACCAACGTTCATAAAGGGGTGCAGACATTCTATATATTTTTTATTCTCACAAACTCTCAGTAGAGTACAAATATAGAATATAGCTAGCGTTTTCCCTCCAAATAGAATCCATAGTTGTACATCCTGAGAGTAATAGACATCTGTTTTTATAAAGTAGTAGATAATAGGACAAGAGAGAAGACATGAGATACATAACGAACTCCACTGTAAAAATCTAATTTTCTTTATTAATTCCGGTACCCTTTTAAAAATATTTTTCTTACTAGCCCATAACCCGATTAAAAATAAGCCTATATATTCCGGAATTCCTATTAGTAGTTGCTGGAATTCCTGGGTCATTAGAAAGAAAAGACGTGCTTTTACTTGATGAGAATAATGTATAAATAGATTTACAGTGTGATTGGTAGTGTTGCCTGTAAACATATATTGATAGTAATTTGGTACTACAGAAATAGAAGAACTTGCTCGTAAAAATACAATAACATGTAATACATAACTAACCGTTAGGAAACTACAACCAGCTATAAAAATAAGCTTAGTAGATCGCTTATAAAAGAATAATAGAATAAATCCGGCTATAGCATACGCATGTAGAATATCTCCATACCATAGAAAGGTGAAGTGGAGTAAACCGAAGACTAGTAAGATACACAGTCTCCTTATAAATAGCCTATACATGGGATATCCTTTTGCTTCTGTATTTTTCATAAAGATGTAAAATCCTACTCCAAATAAGAATGCAAAAATAGTATAGAACTTTGCCTGTATAAACAAATCTACTAAAAAACGAATCACTTTATCTGTACCAATATAACCCGCTTGATTAAAGGGATCTAGTCCCGTCATAGTGGGTAGATTAGCAAAAAGGATACATGGTATGGCTATACCTCTTATTATGTCTAAAGAATGAATACGGGCGTTTTGTTGCATGTTAATTCTCCTTTCGTACAAAGAAAAACGAGCACTATACTAGCTAGCGCTCGAATTACGTCTTGCAAAGAATCCATTATATGTAGCAGCTGACACGGCCCCTTCTAGACGTTCAACTTCTTCCCCTCTGTTATAAGCTACAACAACTGGAGTACCTGGAATGTCGAACTCTTGAAAGGCATTTTGATTTTCTGGTGTAGAAATATCAATACGATAGATAGTTCTATCGTGCTTTTTTGACATACTATTGATATCTGGAGCAGCTTTTTTACAAAAATGACAGGTTGGTTGATAGTAATACGCAATGAACTCTTCATGGGATTGTACTTTTTGCTGTAATTCTTCTTTTGAAATATCTTTTATATTTTCAGGTGATCCTTTTACATCTGCAGCAGATACAATTGTTTTTTCTGGTGTTATAGTTTCTGTATTGACTGATTCATTCTTAGTTAAAGTAAAGATTGCAATACAAGCAACACACAAAGTAGTAACAATTGCTCCAATTTTGTAGACTTTTTTCATAGTAAATTCCTCCTTAAAGTAAAAAAAAGGACAAACCTCGCCCGAGTTAACAGGGCGTAAGGTTTGTCCTTCACGCTACGTACAATAGAGTATAAACAATGGAAACAAATTTTCTATCTATATAATACCATAAAATTCATATAGAATGCTATAAGAATTTTAAAAGAAAAACAAAGGAATGAATTAATCTTAAAATTTCATGTACCAGATTAAATATTAAAAACAATAAACAGCACAACAAGGGGATTCTCTGTGGTGTATCCAACTGATAGGGACACTATCCTCCTCCAATAAGCATAAAATCATTCAACAAACACATCTCAAAAAGTGTGTGTACTTATGAAGTATGTCTTAAGTACATTTTGATACCTTTTGAAGTAATTTAAGCTGCAAAGAATATACTATATCTATAGGTGTACCTTTTGATATATATAATTATTTTATGATGAATTGTAAGTTTGAGCTGTGAATAATAATTAAATCAAATTTTTTAACTTTAGTATTTATTTGAAACATATTTTATAAATAAAAAGAACCCGTTTTGCTATAAGGGTTCTAAACAAATAAAAAACGCTTCATATTTGTATTGTCAGTATAGAAATTTAAAAATCCGTTTATATCTAACTTCTTCATACTTACTGTATACTTTTCTGTTTTTTTAATAATATTTTAAAGTTTTTCATATTATTATTAAATAAATCTAATACCTGCCAATTTTCTTTTTTTTCATGCACTTGATTCCAGAAAATGTTAAATATATGATTTATCAGGTTTGTTAGAGAAAATTCCAATTGAAAATGGATTACTATCTACATAGCGATGTTTTAGAGCTAGGAATAGTATGAAAGTATCGTAATAGTCATGTAGTTCTAGTTCATCAAATATAAGTTTACTATTATTGTAGATTTTACACATGTAAGGGTTCATGAATTTTTTTCAAATAATGGATTAATGGGTGAATTGATTGAAGAAGGGAAAATAAAAATACCATAAACCTGAGGAGAAGCAAGGGGTGAATTGGAATTTAACAGTTAAAGCAATCAATGGCCTATTCTCTAAGAACAATGATTGGGATTAATTGTTGTTCTTAGAGATAGTACTACATGCCCATTATTTATAAATAGTTACTGTAAAAGATGATAAATAAATTCCATGTGCTATGAAAAATAATTGATATAGAAAGTGATCTAGTAAGACGATATAAGGATGCAGTTAGAACTCCAAGCAGAAAAGATAGGAATGCATCAGTAAAGGTGGAAGGAAGATGTACAATTGAAAAGAACAAAGATGATAGACAAACACTAATAAAAAGATTAAATCTTGTTAGTAGTTTCTTTAAGATAATACCTCTAAATATAGCTTCTTCAGCTATTGCAGCTAAAAGAGTCATTCCTATAATAAATGAGACTTTTTGCGCCCCTGTTGCATCCAAATAATAAGCTGTTGGGCTAGTGAGTAAATCCCAAGTACTAAGAAGAGGGATATTTAATAACCAATTGGAAATTAAAAATTGTAGGGTAATTGCTAATATAAATAAAACATAACTCCTCCATCTCAAAAGAGCAAATACATCCCACTCATCCCGTAAGTAGCAATATGATACCTTATATAAGAATAAAAATGCTACTATACAGGAATATAATATAATATCGAAATTATACCATTTTATTATGTTTTCATTCCCTAAATCCCGTACCAATGTAATGGAAATAGTTATAAAAGTTGAAACAAATATTACAATAAGCGCTTGTAACCAAGTAATCTGGTTTCTAAAAACCATATATATTCCCTCCATACCTAATGTTAAATATAGCGCAAACATATTAAATCGTGATATTCAAAAATACATTTCCTCTATTCAATCTTACTTTGGTGTAAATTAAATTATTCATATAGTATGTAATAGGCAATGCAAATCAAGGGGTAAGAATAATTCTAATTGAAAAACATATTGATTGACTATCCATAAAATACATATTCCCTCAAAAATAACCATTAAATATTTTAAATTGTATTATATTATTTTTTGTATGTCAACGGTTGTTTCAGAAAATTCTAATAGAAAGAAAATTTTATATTTTCATATTGCATTATCTCCTAAATTATTCTATATTTGAAATTGCCAAGGCAAATCAAGTGAAAGAAAGGAGGCAATACTTATGGAACAGAAAAAAACTTTAGATATTAAATTAACTGAGTCGGGAAAAATTAATTATGCTAAAGAACCTGATTCTGGTTGTACTGGAGCAGGTTGTGGTGGTTCAACTTCTTGTTTAGGTCCTAAACCAGGAAAGGTTGGTGACGGAATATGGAAAAAATGCTCAGGTTGATTATCTAAAAAGGAGGATTTTCCTCCTTTTTTTCTGTAAATTTCTTTTAGATTAGCAAGAATACATCTCTGATAATCAATACAAGGAGGAAAAAAATGAAAAAAACAATTCTGAATTATAAACCTATACTAGATAGCTATTGTTTTGTGAAAAATGAGGATGGAGGTATAGTTTTTTTTAATAGAGATACGTATTTAAACCTTAATGGGGATTCCGTTGAGGATATACTCGTTTTAATTCCATTACTAACAGGTGAATTAAGTACGGAACAATTGGCAGCAGAATTAGAATTACCTATAGAGTATCTTTGCGACATAATTAATTTGCTAAGCGAAAATAACATTGTAAAGAATTACGATATGCTTGAAAAATATAAATTTGTAGATAAAGAATTGCAAAGATATGAAAAATTCATCTCAAATTTAACAGGTTCAATATCCAGTGCTTTTGGAGATATTGAAGATACTTATGCTAAAAAGGTAATATTAATGGGAAATGAAGAATTACAGGAGTATGTGAAGAAAGCTTTAGGTATTAAATTTACCTTTTTAGAGATGAATCAAATTCAAAGTGCTGATCTTATCATAGCAGTTGATTTTTTTGAAAATGAGGATTTATTTAGTGAAGTTAATGAGATTTCTAATATTTACAAAATACCATTTTTAAGATCTTTAGTCCAAGAGCAAGAATTTAGCATTGGACCAATATTTATCCCTAAGGAAACTAGTTGTTATAACTGTTTTTTAAGTAGGAAAATTTCTAATTGTGAAAACTCTTATTTGAGCTATAAATATCTTAAGAAATATAATAGTGAATGGAATGAGACACATATTAGTTTAATTCCTGGGACAATTGAGATGTTTAGTTTTCATATACTTAGTTTTATTATGAAATATTTCTCTAATTATATGCCTTGCGAAATAATTGGAAAAGAGTTCACTTACAATGTATTTAATTTAAGTTCGAATTTAAATCCTGTATTAAAAGTTCCAGGATGTTCTAAATGTGCAGGTACAAATAAAAATATAATTAAAGATTTTGTATTGAACAGTTAGGAGTAGAAAAATATGGGGATACAGAATGCCTTAGAAAATATTATAAATAAGAATACTGGGATTATACATCATGTAAAGAATGAACTGGATTTTAAGCTTCCTTTTCCAATGCATCTATATTTTACATTTAGAAATGAATTAGTTGATGTTAATTATGGTGTTAAAATTCGTGGTGATTATGGTGGTCTAGGATATAGCTATGATTCTGCTGAATCAGCATTAATATCGGCTGTTGGAGAAATTCTTGAGCGTTATTGTTCATGTTATATAAATACAGAAAATTTAATCAACTGCTCATTTAATTCCCTAGTGAAAGAAAACGTTCATGCCTTAAATCCATTATCAATTACTCAGCCTTTGAGGGAACAACATCAAGAAATATATGGTATTAGCAAAGGAATTGATGGCGATACGACATTTAACTGGGTACAAGCAAAAGATGAAATTCATAAAAAAAATATATTAGTTCCTGCTAATACAATATACTTTGATGTTGAGGAAGAGTTCTTACTTCCACAAATAAGGGATTCAATTTCTACTGGTTTAGCAACAGGTTCTTCAAGATTGCAAGCAATAGAAAACGCTGCACTAGAATGTATTGAAAGGGACGCGATTATGATTACATGGTTAAATCAGTTATCCGTTCCATTAATAGATCCTGAGACTGTTCCAGATGAAATGGTACAGTATTACTTGAAAGTTGCAGGTGAAAAGGGGTTTGAAGTTCTATTTTTCGATATAACAACGGATATTAAGATACCTACATGCTTTGTCATGGTAAGGAACCTTTATAATAATTATCCTTATATACAAGTAGGTGCAAAAGCGCATTATAATCCTCTTACAGCACTGAAAGGGGCTTTAATGGAAACTTTGGCTAGTCTGAATTTATTAGTTAACCCGAACAATGAAATAGCAGAGGCAGTAGATATTAAAAATACCCAAAGTATAAAAAGTATCAAGGATCATATGCTCTATTATGCATCAGGGAATGATAAAGATGCTTTTGATTTTTTGACTTCCAGTTCTCCAAAACCATTTAGTCATTACTCCGAGATTAACAATTTTGAAGAACTAAAAGTAAAGCTTAATGCCATGGATTTAAATCTCTATACATATGATTTAACCACAGAAGATATAAGCTCTTTAGGCTTATATGTATATAGAGTATTAATGCCAGAGTTGGCCTTTTTAGAAATAACTTTACCTATGCTAAGTTGTAATAGATTGTTAGATGCACCGAAAAATATGGGGTATACTCCAGCAAAAACCTTTAATAAGAATCCACATCCATTTCCATAAAGAATGTATAAAAAAGGAGGTAAAAGTTATGAAAAAATTTGAAGATCACACAAAGAAATATGTATTATCTAGAATGTATGATTGTAATACTAGGATATCACCCGTACGATCGTTTGAGATTCCAAAGAATTTAAAATATAACTATTTTATGGAAATAAAAAAGAAACATTATTGTATTAAAAGCATACCTCTTCGTTTAGATAAATCTATGATTAGTCAAGAATTTTATCAAGTTATTAATAATAGAAAATCCGTTGAAGAATTAGAAATTCGTACTAGAATTCGTTTTAAAACGCTTTCGAACTTGCTTCATTTTTCATATGGGTATGTTAATAAATCACATAGTGCGACCCCATCTGCAGGGGCAAAGTATCCTATAAGTGTTTATATAGCAATTTTTAATGTCGAAGAATTAGAACAAGGTATATATTATTATAATAGGGATCAGAACACTTTAGAAATGATACGAAAAGGAGACTTTAGAAATACTATTAGTGATTTATATGTTGATAATACTCATATTCATTCATCTTCTTTTATTATGTTTCATGTTGCAAATCTTGATCAAACAAGTAGTAAATATGAAGATAGAGGATATAAATTAATACATTTAGATATGGGACACCTTTCCCAAAATCTTTATCTATTAAGTAGTGCACAACAATTAGGTATTAGAGCCGTTTTCGGTGTATATGAAAATAAAGTAAATGATTTTTTAGAAATTGATGGAGAAAATGAATTTGTGTTACTTTCGCACATTTTTGGAGGAATAAAGTATCCTACTCCAATAATTATGGATACAGAATTCAACGATATATATTATGAAAATGAGGAAATAGAAAGTGAATAATAAAGTGTTATTAAAATTTCTTATAAATTTGTATGAGATGCAAAAATATAAACTAATTATATTGTTTTTATTTTCCAGTTTTCTAGCTGTATATGAAATTGCTTTCCCACTTCTCTTAAAGTATATTATTGATAATATCACGATTAATAATTTGTACGAATTTTCAATAACATATGGTTGGATGTTCATTTCCTTCATAATTGTTCAATTAATAATAAAATACTATGCTCTAATTTTAGATAATCAAATAGTAATACACAGTAATTTAGTATTAAGGAAGCATATAAATGAAACATTAAAAAAATCCAATTATTTTAGTTTTATCAATCTTGAAAATAAAAATCTAACACAGATTATTACATATGACGTTCCGCAGTGCCAAGGGATTCTTAATTCTATAATATTTAACTTGGTAATTCAGTTTTTTGTATTTATAAGTACTTTCTGTATTTTAATAACCCTTAATTTGAAATTAACTTTGATTATTCTGTTTATTTTACCAATCTATTATGGCGTTTTTTATATATTTAATAGCAAACTTAATTTAATCAATATGCAGCTTATAGATCACCGTGACTATTTATCTAATGTAATAGAAAAAATTCAGAGGAATTTTAAAAGTTATAAAATATTTGCGAGAAAAAATGGTTTTGATAAGCAGTATAATGAAAGAATTGAAAAAATTTCTCAAGCACAATCAAAAAATGTAAGATTAGTTGCAGTTATGAATATTACCATGACAATTCTTTTTTGTTTATTAATTGGTTCAATTGCAATAGTTGGATTTTTAGAGGTGAAAAATAAGACTCTAAGTATTGGTGCTCTGTCAGCATTTTTAATTTATACCATGAATTTTTTCTCTCCTATTCAGAAAATCATGTCACTATTTATTGATTTTAAAATTAGTTTAATTTCTATAAAAAGGGTGCATGGATTACTATGTTTGGACCTGGAAGAAAATATTCATGTAAAAGTAGAAGAAATTAACCAAGGAAAACTATCTTTTGAAAATGCGCAAGTAAAGATAGAGAATAAAAATATTGTTAATAATCTTACCGGAGAGATTGTACGGGGTAAAATTAATTATTTAATAGGAAGAAATGCATCAGGAAAAACGACTTTAATTTTATCCTTGATTCAATTTATAAAATCTAGTGGAATCTACTTAGATAACCATGAAATAACAAAATATGATATTGAAATGCTAAGAAACAATTTATGTGTCGCATTCCAAGAACCTGAATTTGTCACAGACAATGTCATTGATCAGCTAAATTTAATTGAAGAATATAATCGTGACAAATTCATAGACCCTGTGAAAAAATTAATGATTGATAACTATGTGAAAGTTCTTGTAGCTTTATTAGAGCCTGACAAACCAATCTCGGAGTTATCTGGTGGGAAAAGACAATTATTATCTATTATTAGCAGTTTAAAGAATTATCCTGAAATATTAATATTAGATGAAGCTTTTTCTAATTTAGATTCTGAAATTAGATATGAAATAAAAAATATAATGAACAGTTTGAAGGAACATATCACAATTATTATTGTAGATCATTTTGCAAGTCCAACACTACAGGATAATATCATTAGTCTAGAACAAGAAAAACTTTTTATACAGGAGGAGTTTAAGTGAGCAAGCATATAATTTCTAATTTTCCTTCTTTAGTGGGAAAACATTGTTCTTCCACTGCTATTCGAGAAATCACGATGTATTATAAGAATCCTTTAAGTGAGGCTATGATATTTGGGATTGGGAGTGGATTGTTTTTTAGCTATTTTAGTTTTGCAAATAACTATCCCAGATTATTAATTACTCGCACGCCTTATTTTGAAAATAATTTTTTTAATGCAATTAATCATAGTTTTAAATGGTATAGCAATGAAGTATTGGATGTAGACAAAATAATTAATTTTCTAGAAAATGATATCCCTATATTAGTGATTTCAGAAACGGGATATTTAGATTTTTACGGAACTGCAGGAGGGAGAAATGTTGCTGGACATACGTTTACAATTGTGGGATTTGATATAACAAAGAAAACCTTCGTAGTATCTGATTTTATATCTAGTGAGTATTTTTCATTAAATCTAGCAGATTTAAAAAAGACTGCTGGTCAGGCGAAAGTACCATATGATCGTAAAAATGTTTGGGCTCCTGTTCATCCTTTTATTATTGAAGACATTCGTGAAGCGATTTTAAAAGGCATGCGAAAAAATGCTAGCGATATGCTTCAAGATAAAAATGATAATTATGGTATTCTAAATATCAAAAAATTAGCAGCAGAAGTACCTTATTGGACTCAATTACCAGAGTGGGAAGAATGTTGTATCCATACTTATATGATGATTGAAAAAATAGGAAGTGGGGGAAGTGGATTCAGGAAGTTATATACTGATTTTTTAATAGAAGCCTCTTCTTATATACAAGAGATTGAACAGTATTCGTGTATTAGTAAAATGGAAGAAATTCATAAATTGTATAAACTATTGGGGAGAAAGTTCTTTTCTGCAGGTCGAAATAAAGATAGAAAAATTCTAACTGAGATCCAAAAATGTTTAGAAAATATATATTTATTAGAAAAGGAATTTTGGGAAACAATATCTTATATCATTAATAAATCTAGTGTAGTCACCTTAACTTAATTAATAATTTTAGTTAACCTAAATATATACATTATTATATAATTCCCTGGAATTAATATATTATCATTATAATCTAGTTTTACACGCATCTTTACAGAATCTCTCATACAATTAACCAAGGGATATAAGGGGGGAATTATGTATTTTTTTATTTTTGCTGTATTTAAGATTTTGGTGAATGTTATTTTAATCGGACTGATTTTGTGGCTTAGCATTGCATCAACAAAAATAGAAACTTTTCTTAATAATAATTTATTTAATAGGATTTCTAAAAAAATCAGAAATATCATAATAATGATATTTGTTATGTTAATAGAAATCGTTGCTTTATTCATTATTTCATTAAATTGGAAGGTTTCGTTTATTGATGCATTATTTATTGGAAGTTGTGTTCTATTATCCTATATTTGGTTAGTGCCTTATTTCGTTAATTATCAACAAAATATTGCTAGAGTTACTGACAAGCATTTTAGTGGAAACGTAGATCTAGGTGAAGTTAAAGTGTATCAGGCAAAATTCACTCCATTTAGTCTTGGAAGTACACTACTTTCAATAATAGGGATTATCATTAATATTTGTTATTATTATAAGTACTTCTTATAGGGGTTCAGGGATTGGTGAAAACATTTGGACCACCAACGGTTTCCACCATTTATAATGCAATAACATTGCTTTGCGCATTTAATAAATCAAGAGAACAAAGAGTTTATAAACGTACAACCTTCTTCCGGGGTCCTTTGGTTTAAATGTTTTTGCACTATTGCAGCATTACTAGCTTTTATGGATGTTAAGCGGAAAGTCAATAAGTATAAGGTAGCATTGTGAAACGGATTCATTACAGATTCCTTTTTCCTATGCGAAATAAAAAAAGCATTGGATTGGTTACCTATCCATGTTTATCCATTCCATGGTAATTTTTAATTTAGGTATTGAAATTCTTTAAATCTCGATGTATTATATTTTTGTATTTTCTCAGTTCCTAAGCTGAGAAAACATCATCACTTCTGAAAGGACCCGAACTCCAGCGGGTTCTTTTTTTGTTAAATAAAAAAGAGGTGGACATGGCATTTTAATTAATCAACTTGAAATCAATATTTATACTATAATAATTTATGAAATTTATAAGAATAGATAAATAGAGAAGAATATAGCATTCTTCTCTATTTACCTGTGTTTACATTTTTATTAATTTATTATGAAGTGTATGGTGAATTAAAGTGGATTAATCGAAGTGAAAAATCCGCTACTTTTTATTTTATAAAGAATTCACTTTAAGCATTTCTTATAGCTAAGAATACTTATGTAAATATGGGAAACAGATTTGATTCTTGGAATGAGGGGGATCGATGTGGATATTACGCAAAGTATGGCGAGAATAGTTGTTAATGGGATAGATCTTCCGTTTACTTCAGTAAGGACAACTGCATGGATTAATGGACCTGCAAATGATTTAATTGTTACGACTAGGCAAAGAGTGAATGAGCTTTATCGTGTTATGTGGTCGCGGGTGCCAGTCATGCTAACAATGTATTTCATTCATGGGGCGGACATAGTGAGATTTGCTAGAGTTGCAGGAGTTGATGAAAGTATAACGGGAGAATATATATATCATTTTATTTGGTGATAAGCTGAACTTTAAGTAGCCTAACAGCTGCTTTTTTATTTTATAAAGAAAAAAGCCCTATCCGAGGCTAGATGATTTTCTTCATGCCACAATGACGGCATTCTCTTAAGAAGATGAAATTTTTAATGGAACTTTTGAATGCGGAATTACCGCAATTATCACAGCGACCACTGATTTTATCAGGATGCTCTTCGTATGTGTATATTTTGCTTAAATCGTATTTTGGTTCATGTTCTTTATTTTCCATTCGTTTCACCTGCATATCAAACTGAATTAAAACAATTTAATCATAATAACATGAAGTGTTCATATAATGGATGTTTTTTATTTTACAAAGAGAACCTGCAAACCTGCAGATTCTCCTGATAATGATTTATGGAGCAAGACCCGAGAATATAATACAACAATTCGAAAATGAGTTCAAGTAAATAAAAAGAACCCGCTGGAGTTCGGGTCCTTTCAGAAGTGATGATGTTTTCTCGGCTTAGGAACTGAGAAAATACAAAAATATAATACATCGAGTTTTAGAGAATTTCAAGACTAAATTAGAGTAATTTCGGAGGAGGCTGAAGAATGGATAATCAATGTGCGGTATTAGTGGAAAGAATTGATGCGCTAATTAAAACAGTTGTGGAACAACAAGACCAGATCAATAATTTATCGTGTGAAGTAGGACATTTAAAGACTCATGTGAATTTTCTAGAAGTGCAGGTGAAACAAAGATGAAACTAAATAAACAAGAACAAACAGTTGTTGTCGGTCATTTAATCAACAAAGTTATTGGGGTGGAATTAGTTAAACAACAAATTGAGCCACAGAAATTAGAGAAGGCTATAGCTTTACATACAATGCTGTAACACATGGTTTCTTCCGTAAATATTTTTCAGAAGATGTAGCTGATTTAGCTGCTGAGATCATGGATAAGAATCCGATTGATATGTTATGGGAAAACATAACGATTCAATATACGGCTATTATCAGGGCACAGCAATTAATGTTCGTTAAATATCAAGAAGATACGACGAAAGAACTACGTAAGAATAAAGTTACTGAGATTGGATTCGAAGAAGAATGGGAAATTCAATTCGCTTGGGACAAACATGCTACTTTTTTAAAGCCCAATCAAGGGCGATGAGCACATTATCTTCTCTTATTAGGGGTACCACCCCATTGCCATCAACCTAAGCTTTTGAGATACCCCCATACCGAAATTTTCACCTTTTTACAGTTATTTATGAGAATTTAGCTCATTTTTTCGTTTTGGGGAGCAATCAATTTCTTAAGTTGATGGGTATGTGATAATGCTTCCATTTGAACAAATTTTCCTTTTCCATACCGATCACACATCTTTTGTAGAGTAATAGTGTCAGCATATCCCGGTTTAAGAGGTTACTTGCAAAATATTTAGAATTTTTTTTGCGAGAATCCTCCGAAATGTAATATGGACTTTAAATACTTTCATTTATAATTCTCTATTTGTCTATACTTTTCATATCGCTGTTGTATAAGCTCTTCCGAGGATAATAGTATCAATTTTTTTAGAGATGATTCGATTACAGATTCAATCATTTTTGCCTGTGATTTTATATCATTTTGTGCGCCACCTTTAATTTCAGGAATGATTTCATCAATAATTCCTAAATGTTTTAAATCTTTTGCTGAAATTTTCATATGTTCAGCAGCTTCTGGAGCATACTTAGCGTCCTTCCATAGGATAGATGCTGCTCCTTCTGGCGAAATTACCGAGTACCATGAATACTCTAACATATGGATATGGTTACCGACACTAATGCCAAGAGCCCCACCACTTGATGCCTCTCCAATTACAATACAAACAATTGGCACTTTAAGTGTAGTCATTTCAAATAGATTTCGAGCTATCGCTTCAGAAATTCCACGTTCTTCAGACCCTATCCCTGGATAGGCGCCTATTGTATCAATAAATGTAATAATAGGGCGATTAAATTTATCAGCTTGTTTCATAAGTCTTAGCGCTTTTCTATAACCTTCTGGATGTGCCATTCCAAAATTTCTTTCTATACTTTCCTTTGTATTTCTACCTCTTTGATGACCAATAACCGTAACGGGCATTCCTTTAAATTTTGCAATACCACCTATCATTGCTTTATCATCACCATATAATCGATCACCATGAAGTTCGAGAAAGTTTGTAAACAATAAAGGTATATAGTCCAATGTCGTGGGCCGGTTACGTAGCCTTGCAATTTGAACTCGTTGAAAAGGTGTAATATTAGAATAAATTTTATCTTGCATTTTATTTAAACGTTTTTCTAATTCATGAATTTCTGACGATAAATCTACATTATTTTCTTTCATAATTTTCTTTAATTCATCAAATTTCTCTTTTAATTCAATAATAGGACGTTCAAAATGCAAACTCATTTTATCCTCCAAATGTTATGATTTACCTCATTCTAATCAAAAGACTTAGAAATAGAATCAATAAATAATTCAAAACCATCCACAACTATTTTTTGTTCTGACTCTGATAAATTATTGAGAATACTTTGATAAAATGTAATGGATTGCTCTCTTAAGCAATTAACAGTTATGTGACCTTTTTCTGTGAGGTGCAGAAAAAGTTCTCTTCTATTTTTTTCATTTACTTCACGATAAATAAGCCCCTTTTTTACTAACTTATCTACCAATCTACTTACAGTTGAAGTCTCTAATCTAAGTTTATTGGATAGTTGCCAAACAGTTAATTTTTCCACCTCTAGTTCCTCTAACGCCATCATTTGAGAAGTTGGTAAAGGCTTTTCAAATGGTCCATTGGGCAAATTTTGAGATTCAAAAACCCCAGTTATTATAATCATTTTCTTAATATCTGTTCTTAGTTTTAAGGCATCTTCTCTTTTCAAAAAGGTCCCCCTCCTACAACTAATGTATCATACATCAATTGTATTATACATGAATATGTTTTTTTCACAAGCTTAACGTAAGCCAATATTACAACATGGACGAGATATTTCTTCTTGTTAAAATGGTATAAGTGGATTGTTTTCTACAAATGGCAGAACATCAATTATGTATCAGGGGCCTTTATGGGGGACCGCTCATCGCAATCAAGCTAAGAAAATAAAACTACCTAAAAAACTCATAATTTTTTGGGGGAGTTCTAAATTCTTAAGTTGATGGGCATGGGGTAGCACCCCACATCCATCAACTTAAGATATTGGTAGTTCCTCAAAATGAAAAAAATAAGCCGAATTCTCGAATTACTGTAAAAGGGTAAAATTTTCATTTTGAGGTGATTCCAAATCCTTAGTTTGATAGAGATTTGATAAGATTACATCCACAAATTAAATTTTTTAACTGGTAAATTGAAGATGAATAGACGGAATCTTCAGTTTTATGTATATATAAATTTACCTTCAATCTTTTTACAGGGAATTATAACATATAAAAAGAAATTGTCGCTTATAGGAAAATATAAAACTATTATAGGAGGATTTTTATGCAAATAGTTAAAAAAAGCTTATCTCTAATCATCATGCTAGTATTAAGCATCACTAGTTTCACTTTTTATGGTTCTTCAGATGTACAAGCAGCTTCAAATTCAAAACGTGTATTTCTTTATGTAGGTGAGACAAATAATGGGGCTATATATCCTAAATTTAGTACTACGGATATTGATAAATTTACAAATGTTAATGAATTTGTAATTCTACCTAGCCCGCACTGGGAAGTGTACACTGATGGTTCTAACAATTCTTATTCTAGAGCCTTATCGTATATAAAAGATACTGTTAACACTATTAATAAATCTCAAAAACCTAAACCTGTTATCATTGGGCTACCAGGGCTAAATTCTGAAAATGCTCCATTCGACAAACTATACCCTAAACTTCAAAGCTTTATTAATCAGATTGACAAAGAACTTGGGAACTCAGTATCAGGATTTTATTTTAACTGCGAGTATATGTATAATAACCCAGGTAAACAATTCGATTACAATAATCTCATGAACAATAGGACAGTCAAGTTAGCTAATGATTTATCATACTATGTTAAAAATTCCTTATCAAAACGTTACGATTTCATATGGGTTCCTATCTACTCTAACGCTGAAAACATCGCAGCAGATACAATTAAACGTGTAGGTTTTCTGACAAATAGGACGAATATTTTTGATGAGGTTTTGCTACAACCTAACTACTATTTCAATGGAACTGGAACAAGAATCTCAAACCAAGCACCGGCTTCAAATTTACAAGGAGTAAAATACAGTATACAAAAACAGCAAGTAACTTTCCGCGATGGTAATCCTGCAGCAATTAAATTAAGTAATAATACAACCCGTATTGGAGTTCAAATGGAGATTGATGGTAAGATTAGTTGGGGGGATCCTTCTAATAATTTAAGTGCGAGTATTTTTCAAAATCGCTATCAACAATATGTAAATGCTTATCAAACATTTGTGGGGATTTATCCTATTAGCTACTATGGAGCAGAAAAAATTCATATTTTTAATACTAATGTTATTAATTCCATCAACCAGTTTTACGACAAAAATTAATAAAGAGGGATAGTATTTTTTGCTATCCCTCTTTATTCGAATTTCATCACAATCAAGCTGAAATTTTCATAGTACCCCTAAAGCAATGATAACTTGTGATAAAAAAGCTACTTTTTCTTTCAGAATAACTCTGAATCCTTAAGTTGATGGATGTGGGGTAGCACCACATCGCTATCAAGTTAAAAAAACAAAATACCTCCTAAAATGAAAAAATACTGTAAAGTAATAATAAAGATTTGATAGTATAATCAAATTATCTAAATGTTTATTTGGAGGTTTTATTAATGAACATTTTAAGTTCGTGGTTATATAATATGAAAATCATAAAATACTTATTGGGAAGGAGTTGATAATTTAAAACTAAAGGAGAGATATTAATGATATATATAAAAGCAAATCAGAAAGATTATGATACAATTTTGAATATATGGGAAGAGTCGGTTTTAGCTACTCATCATTTTTTAAGAGATACCGATAGAGAAGAGTTTAAAAAAGAAATCCCCTCATATTTCCCACATCTTAATGTCCAGTTATGGTATGAGAAAGAGGATTTAATTGGCTTTTCTGCTATAAATAAACAACACTTAGAAATGTTATTCTTAAAACCTAATAAAATAGGTAAAGGATACGGTAAAGCTATTATTAATTCTTTAATTAAAGACTTTGATATTACAACAGTTGATGTAAATAAAGACAATAAGAGTGCAACTAAATTCTATATTAATAATGGCTTTTTTATAGTAAGTGAAACGGAAACAGATTCTTCTGGACGTCCATACCCTATACTAGAGCTAAAGTTAAAATAAGGTAAAGGTGGAAATCCTCCCTTACCCTTGATTTTTGTACTAAACTGCGCGTTAGTCCAATAAGAATTAAACAACTTTATTGTCACTTAACAAATACGCTATTCTTTTCGTAGAATTATAGGAAAGGATGGCGTATTTTTTCATTTTAGGGGATATTTTATTCAGCTAGTTTGATAGCGATATAGTGCTACCTCATCGTGTATAAGAGAGTATCCTTTATTTTGATTGGTTAATTATTTAATATGTAATTTTTCTTTTACTTTTGAAGGTAAATCACTTTGTTGAACTTCCTCATAGGATTTTACTTCTTTATGATTTAATTCTGTATTGTTGTTATCCTGTTGATCGATATAAAGGCGTATGAAGGCATTTTCTTTAAGGGGGGTGTCTTTTGGTTTTACACTTCCAAATGTAACTGTTTTTTCTACTCCATCCTTATTATAAGTAGATAAAGTATAGAAACGTTGGTTACCTTTTACCTCACCTTTGTTTGTTATTTGTACATAGTATTGCTCTGTTCCCATTCTATTTATAGTAGGTGATCTTTCGAACCCTATAGCAAAACTAGAAAACAGTACGAATAATATAACTAATGATTTTTTCATATAACTAGCTCCTTATCTTTGTATATGGAAATTATAGTAAAGGATTTATAGTGAAGAAATTGATTTTAGTGACATTAATATTACAAAATTGTAAGGGTTATTAGGGGGACACCATACATACCCATTAACTTAAGAATTTTATAACACCCTCAGGATGAAAATTCCGTGTATTTTTAATAGAAAACGGCTTATTTTTTCGTTTAGGGGCAACCTTTTCTGTTAGATTGATAGATATGGGGGCTAAGTCATAAATGTTTTAAAAAGAGCTCGTCTTATCTATTCTGTACGAAAAACAAATAGATTGACCTCGTATTGTGGAAATCTTTAATGGGTACAGAACAAAGAGATAAATGACCTATGTGTTCTGAAATTATTCGAAACACGCTCTTACTTTATTTAATTGATTCATTCTTTTATAAAAAGGTCTGTTCATTTCTATAATCCTTCTTTCATTAAAGCACCCTATAATGGAAGAAGGATCATAGAAATCCGAATGCAAATTAGCTTATTTCTTTTCAACTAACGCCATCCACCCATGGAACAAAAAGGAAATAGTAAAGTTAACTCTTTTTCTCATAAGGAATAATGACTTTGTTCAGTAATCAGTATCATTTTGCTAATATAATGAACTTACTTTATTAATTTTCAACGGATACCTTCTTCATTAATCGCTTTAATTTATTTTCTGTATCTGTTTCCTCTACTGGCGTATAGATACTGCACCGTAAATCCATATCACCTTGAACTTGAAAAGAAGTTAAATTAAACAACATTTTGCCTGCTTTAGCATGTCTGAATTCAATTATCATGTCTGGAGCCTTACTCACTTGACTTTCTTGCCATAAATTTTGGAATTCTGGATGGGAATGACTCATTTCTTCAATAAACTGGCTGTACCATTCATCGTCTAAATAGCGTCCATAATAGGTACGGAAAATAGCAAGAAAACCTTTCACAAAATGTTCCCAATTGACGGCCAATGCTTTTAATTCTTTTCTAGTGAACACTAAACGAATTAAATTTCTTTGATCATTCGGTATTTGTTCAAAATCTAAAAAAACATAAGCAGCTGCAGGATTCCAGCCCACAATATGGCAATGTTGATCCGTAATGATAGTCGGACAATATGTTAATTCATCTAGTATTCGTATTAAAGAAGGGCTAAGCTTTGATTGATCCTTTTTTGGACTTGTAATTTCTAAATTTGTTTCGAATGCCAGGTCATATAAGTAGTCTATTTCATCATTATTTAATTGCAAAGCTTTAGAAATACAATCAAGTACGATTGTAGAAACCTTTATATCTCTTCCTTGCTCTAGCCATGTATACCAAGTGGTGCTTACACCTGCTAACTGTGCAACCTCTTCTCTTCGTAACCCAGGCGTTCTTCTCCGGTTTCCGGTAGACAAACCAATAGACTCTGGACTAATTTGGGCGCGCTTAGCTTTTAAGAATGCCGACAGAGCTTCAAGCCTTGTTTTATTATTCATTTTTAAAACTCCTTCTCTTATCAATTTAACCTAGTAGTAGTTATACTAGGATAAATCCCCCCTTGTAATAGGATAAATTGACTGTAAAATACAAGTATATTATTGATTGGAGGGAATGCAAAGTGGAAAGAGTTGTGATTACTGGTATGGGCGTAGTTTCTCCTATAGGAAACGACATCAAAACATTTTGGAACAATCTAATTAAAGGGGAATCTGGTATAGTCAATATCGATACTTTCGATGTTACCAATCATAAAACAAAAATTGCGGGTTTCGTCCAAGATTTTGATGCAGATGAAGTTTTAGGAAAGAAAGAAGCAAGACGTTTAGATCGTTTTTCTCAATTTGCTTTAGCTGCAGCTGAACAAGCTTGGTCAGATTCTAAGTTAGACCTCGATCGTATAGATGTAGAAAGGTTAGGCGTATACGTAGGTTCAGGTATCGGAGGAATTGAAACTTTGATTGAGAATGTTGATGCGCTTAGGCAGAAGGGGCCAAGAAGAGTCAGCCCAACTCTAGTACCTGCCATAATGTCTAATGCTGCTGCAGCACAAATTAGTATCAAGTGGAATGCGATGGGACCTTCTATGTCACCTGTTTCTGCCTGTGCAATTGGAAATACATCTATCGGGGAAGCCTTTAGACTAATTCGTTCTGGGGAAGCTGACGTTATATTTGCGGGTGGAACAGAGTCAGCTATAACAGACTTATCAATAGCCAGTTTTGGTAACGCTACAGCATTATCAACAAGAAACGATAATCCCACTAAAGCTAGTCGTCCATTTGATGAAAATCGAGATGGATTTGTCATGTCAGAAGGAGCTGGAATTCTAATCTTAGAATCTTTATCTCATGCTTTACATAGAGAGGCAAAGATTTATGCAGAAGTCATTGGATATGGTGCAAGTTCAGACGCATACCATATCGTAGCTACACA
>NZ_JASNGE010000038.1:0-44156 GCF_030164735.1 Bacillus sp. RB3 | reverse complement strand
ATGCCTGGTGCCACCCCACGTACTTCAACTATGGCGTTGGCAAATGGAAATATTGAGTATTTACTAGCAATAGCTAAAAATGGATTAGAGAATGCAATCCAAAATAAACCGGCTTTGGCGACGGGGATAAATATTTACAAGGGTACTATAACTTATGAGAATTTAGGTACAACACTAGAATTAGATTATAAGCCATTGAAAGAAGTGTTAATATGAGTAATGAGATTTTACCACTTAACATTGGGAATATAAAAAAAGCACAAAAAATTTTAGATGGGAATGCTAGAAAAACGCCTTTGGTTAAATCTTTTTATTTAACCAGTAAAACCGGTGGAGAAATTTATTTGAAGTTAGAAAATATGCAGTTAACGGGGTCATTCAAATTTCGTGGTGCATTTAATAAAATTTCCCAACTAACAAATGAAGAAAAAAAACGTGGAGTAATCGCTTGTTCAGCTGGAAATCATGCACAAGGTGTTGCATTATCTTCTCATTTACTCAAAATTAAAAGCAAAATTGTGATGCCGACCTCTGCACCGCAAGCTAAAGTGGATGCGACGAGAGGATATGGTTCTGAAGTTATTTTATACGGTGATACATTTGATGATGCAAAAGCAAAATGTGAAGAGATTATAAAAGAAACAGGCGAAACATACCTACATCCATATGATGATGTAGAAGTAATGGCTGGCCAAGGGACAATTGGCTTAGACATTCTAGATGATATGTGGGATGTTGATACTGTTATTGTACCTATTGGTGGAGGAGGAATTATTTCAGGGATTGCTGTAGCACTGAAATCATTTAATCCTTCCATTAATATTATTGGGGTTCAAGCTGAAAACGTACACGGTATGAAAGCTTCTTATGATGCTGGAGAAATTGTATCACATTATAAAGCCCCAACAATAGCGGATGGTTGTGCAGTTAAAATACCTGGAAATTTAACCTTTGAAATTGTAAAAAACCTAGTAGATGACATTGTAACTGTATCAGAAGAAGAATTAGAAGTAGCGATGAAAGACTTATTGCAACGCGGAAAGGCTGTCGTAGAAGGAGCGGGAGCGTTAGCCACAGCCGCTCTTCTTGCAGGGAAAGTTGATAAATATGTAAAGGATAAAAAAGTAGTAGCGGTTATTTCAGGTGGCAATGTGGATTTAAAACGTATTTCAAGTGTATGTGAGCATTTCTTTGTTGCCAATGAAGTAAAATAATGATTGAGGAATGTATATAATAAGTTGATATTGCAAAAAAGAGCTAGGATGAAACATCTTAGTTCTTTTTTGTAATATCAGGATACTATTGAGACAGAGTTGTTTAAAAACAAACTCTTATACAAGGGGTACAGCCATATGTCCATCAAGCTAAAAATGGATTTTCTATGAAATTCCATTTTTTTAGTTGTGCCACTATTACCGTTTTTGTTTCGTTATCAGATAAGCCAAAATTTCTTCCTCATCTTAAAGTGGAACAAATTGATTACTTAAATTGTCTATTTAGTACACTTTTTAAATATGAATATATTTCTTAAAGTGACTTCAATAATTTTAAGTAAATCAACACGAGAATTGAAAGGCAGGAGAAAGTAGTATGTCAGAAAATTATCGTTCTCGAGAGGAGCGACGACAAATTAAAAAGAAAAAACAGCCTGCTGCTAAGAAACAAAATGCAAAAGGTAAAACTTCATTTTTTCGTAAGTTTTTAGTTAGTTGTTTATTACTTGGTATTGTGGGGTTAGTCGCAGGGGTTGCTACCTTTTTCGTTATGATCAAAGATGCTCCAAAACTTGAGAAAGCAAAACTTGTTAATCCGTTATCCTCAAAAATTTATGATAAAGATGGGAAATTGATATATGAATATGGAAAAGAAAAACGAACGAATATTATGTATGATCAGATTCCTAAGTTAGTAGAAAATGCGTTTTTAGCAACAGAAGATGCACGTTTTTACGAGCACAGTGGCGTAGACTTTCAGGGTACTGCACGTGCAGCCTTAGTCAGCCTAAAAGGGGATTACGGCTCTCAAGGTGGAAGTACGATTACACAGCAAGTTATTAAAAATTACTTCTTATCGATGGAAAAAACGTCAAAGAGAAAGGCGCAAGAAATATATTTAGCATATAAGCTAGAACAACAGTATTCAAAACATGAAATTTTAGAAATGTATTTAAATAAAGTTTACTTAGGTAACCGTTCATATGGAATCGCAACAGCAGTCCAAAATTACTATGGTAAGGAATTAAAAGATTTAACACTACCAGAAGTTGCAATGCTTGCTGGTTTAATGAAAGCTCCTAATAACTATGATCCAACGAAAGAACAAAATATCAAAAAAGCAACAGAAAGAAGAAATGTTGTACTTAAATTAATGAATCGACATGGTTATATTACAAAAAAAGAAATGGAAGAAGCATCAAAAGTTCCAGTAACAGAAGGACTTAAGAAAGCAACTGAACAAAAAGAAATGCCCTATCCAGCTTTTATGGATGCGGTTGTGAAAGAAGTTGAAAAAGAGTTGCCAGATGTTAATATCGGATCTGACGGTTTAGAAATTTATACAACATTAGATCCAAAGGCACAGGATTTTGCGGACAAACTTTTAAATAAAGATATTATTAATTATCCAAATGAGAAATTCCAAGGGGCTTTCACATTTATGGATACGAAAACAGGAGAAGTACGTGCAATTGGTAGTGGGCGTGGTGAAAATAAAGCTGTTTTTAAAGGACATAATATTGCAATTGAATTAAATCGCTCAGCAGGTTCAACAATGAAACCAATTTTTGATTACGCTCCTGCAATTGAATATTTAAAATGGGCTACTTACCATCAAATTGATGACTCTCCATTTAAGTACTCAACGGGACAAGAAGTTAGAAATGCTGATAGAAAGCATTTAGGACTAATTACAATGCGTGATGCATTGAAGACGTCCCGAAATATCCCGGCAATAAAAACTGCAAAAGAAGTAGGAATTAATAGATCAAAAGGTTTCTCTGAAAAGCTAGGTATTACATTTAATGTAGCACCGACCGAATCAACAGCGATTGGTACAAATGAAGCGTCACCGACTGAAATTGCAGGTGCTTATGCGGCATTTGGTAATGATGGTAAGTATACGAGGCCACATTTTGTTAAGAAAGTCATTTATTCAGATGGTAAATCAAAAAGCTTTGAGCAAAAGTCAAAACGAGTTATGAAGGATTCTACAGCATATATGATTACTGATATGCTTCGTACTTTTGTTTCATCTGGATTAGGTACAACAGCTAATATAAGTTCTTTAGATATAGCGGGTAAAACAGGTACAACAAACTATTCTTTAGAACAAATAGCACAATATAATCTACCAGAAAGTGCAACTCGTGATAGTTGGTTTGCTGGTTATACACCACAATATACGATGGCAGTATGGACCGGATATACAAAGGATAGTAAAGATGATTATATTAGTAGTAAAAATACGAAAATAGCTCAATTGATTTTTAAAGAAATGATGAGTAAGTTTGCTACAGATAAGTCACAATTTAAAATGCCGAACAGTGTAGTTCAAGAAGGTAGCGAATTACGTATTAAAGGTGAGAAGCGTGATTCTTCTCCAAATACGAAAATAGCAAATACGACTGAACAGCCGAGTGAAAATAAGCAAAAAGAAAAGCAAAAGAAACAAGAAGAATTAAAGAAACAGGAAGAGCGAAAGCAAAGTGAACCAAACGATGGTAGTGACCAAGGAAATACAACACCACCAAACAATGGTAGTAATCGAGGAAATACAATGCCGCCAAAAAGTGGTAGTGACCAGGGAGATTCAACACCACCAAGCAATGGTAGTAATCGAGGAAATACAACGCCGCCAAAAAGTGGTAGTGACCAGGGAGATTCAACACCACCAAGCAATGGTAATGGCCAAGGAAATACAACGCCGCCAAAAAGTGGCGGTGACCAAGGGAATACAACACCACCAAACAATGGTAATGGCCAAGGAAATACAACGCCGCCAAAAAGTGGCGGTGACCAAGGGAATACAATACCACCAAACAATGAGGATGACCATGGAACGCCACCTTCATCAAGTAATGAGGGAAATACAGGAGAGGCTCCAGCTAATAATGGTTAATATGTAATCATTTAATCAAAAAACGCTATCTTTTTTGTATGGAGTGAACCCTGAGAATGAGGCGATAAAAAACACCTCTCTAAATCGTAAGTATCAGTTATGATTTTAATGGAGGTGTTTTTCGTATGGGGAAAAAGGTGCATTATCCCGCCGAAATAAAGTGGAAAGTAGTTGAAATGAAACACCAAGGATTCAAAAATAAAGAAATTATGGATGCCTTAGGAATTAGACATGTGGCTCAAATTAAAACTTGGATGAAATGGTATCGTGAAGGCGAAACCTATCGGTTTGAACAATCTATTGGAAGACAATCTGTACATGGAAAAGGCTTAAAAAGGTTAACAGAACTTGAACAAAAAGAATTAGAAATATGTTATTTAAAGGCAAAGATTATATTGCTGGAAAAGTGCCAAGAAATCTTAAGGAGGTGGGAGGAAAAGAAGAAATAATGAAAATGATAAAGGAATGGCAATCAATTTTTACAATTGCGGAACTGTGTTCCATATTTAATATTTCACGTGCTACTTATTATCGTTGGAAAAAGCAGGAGAAAACAGTAACTAACCATGAAGAAAAAACCGTAATAGAAATATGTCAACATCATAAATATCGGTATGGATATCGTCGGGTTACAGCTTGTCTACGTGATCAATTTAACATCGTAATGAATCATAAAAAAGTATTACGTATCATGAGAAAATACAACGTATTATCTCGGGTTAGAAAAAAGAAAAAGATATTTGTACTCGGTCATGAACCAGTGGTAGCTAAAAATAGAATACAACGGAGATTTAAAGCTACCAAGCCTAATGAAAAATGGTTCACTGATATCACATATTTGATGTTCGGCAATAAGACTCTTTATTTTTCATCTAATATAGATGGGTTTAACAATGAAATTGTAAGTTATAAAATAGCTGAGACACAGGATGTTTCTCTTGTATTAGATACTCTAAAAGAGGCTTTAAAAAAGCGAAATGTGATTGATACGATTTTACATTCGGATCAAGGAAAGGTGTATACATCAAAACAATTTCAAACTTATGCCAAAGAAAAAGGCATTATCACAAGCATGTCTCGTACAGGAAACTGCCATGATAATGCCCTCATAGAATCCTTTCATTCTCATTTGAAATCCGAAGGATTCTATGCGCAAAATATAAAACAATCGAATAATGCTAGTATAATACAAACTGTGGATGAATACATCCACTACTATAATAATGAACGGATTCAGAGGAAATTAGATAATATGTCACCTATAGCTTATAGGAAACATGTTATCTAGGTGTTTTTTCTTTGTCTCACCAAATGGGGCCAGACCACATATGATCTAAAGAAAGAATAGCGTATTTGTTAATTTTATGAAGAACTAATTATTTGTCTTTTCATAACAAGAAAAGAAATTTAGTGTCATATTAATGGAGCATATAAAGATAAATGAGTACTTATAAATTTACATGAACTTTGTCCTTATTTTTTCTCTCTAAATTATATAATAATTCTTGAAACACCTTGAATGATCCCTGGAATATAGGACTTTGGATAAAGGTGTACAGGAAAGTTACAATAAAAACAGGACCACCTAGAATATAACCAATTACTAATATAAAGCTTTCCACAATAATTCTAGCTCGGCTTACAGATAATCCTGTTTTATCAGAGATAGCAAGCATGAATCCATCCCTTGGTCCTGCACCAATTCCGGCAGCAACATACATACCGCCTCCAATACCTGTAATTATAATTCCAGAAAGTAATATAAGAAGGTTTATCCACAACAAGTGTGTGGCATGAGGAAGGATATCCAATTTTAAGAAAAAATCCATGATAGGACCGATTAGCAATGCATTTAAGAATGTACCTATGTTTATATATTTCCGAGCTACTACCAAGGACACGAGAACAAGAAATAGACCACATATAACACTCCATGTTCCAATGGTCCATCCAAATCGCTGATAGAGCGCCATATTCAAGACTTCCCATGGATGGAGTCCAAGAAATTTAACATTTACTGCAATCGCATTGCCCAGCCCAAAGAAAGTTAATCCTAAGAAAAAAAGAAAATACCGAAAAAATGCTAGCCACATTTGTAATCCTCCTAATAGTATGTATCATTACATATATTACATGTAGGAATCTGTTTATACCAATTTTTTGTATTTTATAATGGGAATAAATATTATGTAGCTTTGATACCTTCAGCGAAGAGGGAGAACAAGCTTTTTAACGGAAATGAAATACTAAACGTAATAGGGGATCGCCCTCATGTGTATCAACTTGGAAAATTTATACCTTCCCCAGAACGAAATTTTGTTCTAACTTGTATCAAAAAACTCATTTTTTCATTTTGGGGTATTTGCTTTTCTTGGCTTGATAGCGATGTGGTGGGCTCCTATAAGGGCGTAAAGTGCCCAAAACTATGAACGTTTCCGCAACATTCCCCTTTACCTCTTTCGAATAAAATTTATAGGAAGATATAATAAAAGTATAACGATATAAGGGGCGTCTTTTATGAGAAAAGAGAAAAGACAAAGGCTAATTAAACAAGCGGTGAGAGAGCATGAAATAGATACACAAGAAAAGTTAGTAGAACTGTTAGCAAAAAAAGGAGAAATTGTAACACAAGCTACTATTTCGCGAGATATTCGCGAATTAAATATAATAAAGACTGTTTCTTCAAACGGTTTAACTATATATAAAAACTTCACAGGAGATATTATACAAACTGATATGATGTTAAAGAAAAAGTTGGGAGAAGTTGTCGTAAAGATTGATTATATAAATCAATTGACCATTATTAAAACTTTACCAGGTAATGCACATGTTATAGGGGTGTTATTAGACTCTGTAGACTGGAAAGAAAAAGTGGGGTGTATTTGTGGGAATGATACATGTCTTGTAATTTCAAAATCACAATCAGATAGGGAGATTCTAGAAGAGAGATTAAAATTAATTATGTAGATAAAAAAACTACTAATACAGGATTTTATTTCGGTACAGAAATAAAGCAGCTTTTCCGGAGCCTTGGTAATAAATTAAACTTTTAATTGGGATATTTTACGGTATATTGAAATTAATTGTCTTCTTAGTTGCTGAAGATACTAAATATAGAAATGATGTTGGAGTATCAAGAAAAATAATTAATTCTAAATAAGAATTCTTAACGTAAGGTAGCTAAAATTTGAAAATAAGTATAATTAATTGAAATTGCTAGTTATAAGAGAGGGTAAAAGTATCTTGTAAAGTAATGCATATAACATAGAAAGATATAAGAGATAGGTGAAATTTATGAATACAAGACAAAAAGAAATTTTATTTCTACTATTATCTGAATCTAACGACTATTCATTAGTACAAGACCTTGCGGATAAGGTGAATTGCTCTGAAAAAACAATTCGTAATGACTTTAAAATAATTGAGGAGCACCTTGCGAATTATTCAAGTGCGATTCTTGTTAGGAAACCGGGATTAGGCGTGTACTTAGAGATTGAGGAATATGAAAAGGTGGACTTGTTTAATAAACTTTATTGTATTAATAATTGCACAAAGTATGAATCAGATGAAGAAAGAATTCTACAAATTGCATACAACTTATTAATGAATGTAAAGGCAGTTACTGCACAGGAAATGGCATCCCAACATTTTGTAAGTCGAACTACTATAAAAAAAGATCTAGATAGAATTGAAAAATGGTTATGTCATTTTGATTTAACCATTGTTTCAAAACAGCGAGTTGGACTTATTATTGATGGAAATGAAAAGAAAAAAAGAAGAGCATTGGCTAGATTATCAGATTTGATTCGTAATTCTGATCTTACGAATCAATTTATTAAAGAACAATTTCAATATCATGAGGTTGAATTTGTTACGAACGAGTTGAAAGCGTTACAAAAACGAAATGCATTGTTTTTTACGGATGATACATTTGAAAGTTTATTAGTACATACGTTGCTTATGGTACGGAGAATGAAACTTAAGCAACCTATTTTAAATGCTGAAAAGGAAATAAAAATACTGAAAGAAACAAAAGAATATATATGGACATTGCAATTTTTAAAACAGTTGGAATGTGTTTTTTCAGTTCATTTTACAGAAGAAGAAGTTACGTATTTAACAGCTCATATTTTAGGTGGGAAAATCCGTTATCAAGATAAACCAATGCAGGATAGTACACTTACTGAAAGTAATCCAATTCTTTCTATGGTTATACAGCAATTAGTTAAACGTATGTCGCAGTTGTATGAAATTGATTTCAGTAAAGACAAAATTTTAATTGAAGGGTTAACGATTCATTTATATACCGCATTGAATCGCTTAAGCTATGATCTTTCTGTCTCTAATCCGATGTTACACGATATAAAGAGAATGTATCCCTATGTGTTTAATGTATTGATACAAGTATTAGAAGAGATAAATGAATCTCTCACTATATATATTCCAGAAGAGGAAGCGGCTTATCTTACTCTACACTTTGAAGCATCTGTTGAACGGTTAAATCACCAGGGAAAATCTAAAAATGTAATTATTGTTTGCCATATGGGCATTGGCATGTCGCAGTTGTTACGTACAAAAATTGAGCGTAAATTTCGTCATATCCATGTGATGGACTGTATTTCAAAAGCTGATTTACAAAGTTATATAATGAAACATCGTGATGTGGATCTCGTTATTTCAACTACTACTCTTTCAAGATTAAACATTCCTCATATAGTAGTATCACCATTATTAGAGGGGCCAGAAGAAAAGAAGCTAGGGGACTTTATACAAAATTATGATGAGCCAAGTTATAAAGAACAAAAAGACTTTGTTATGTTCAATTATACATCTCCATTTTTAGTGTTTTTACAACAGGATATACAGCATCCATATGAACTAATTGAAAAGTTAGCGTATGCTTTGCATAGTAAGGGTTATGTAGATAAAGAGTATGCAGAAAATGCAATCATAAGAGAAAAAATGTCAGCAACAACGATTGGGGCAGGAATCGCAATTCCACATGGCAATCCAAAATTTATTCAAGAGTCAGTAATTGCAATTGCTACATTAAAGGAACCAATTGATTGGGGAGCAGAGAAGGTATCACTTGTATTTATGCTAGCAGTTAAAAGTGATGGACAAGAGGTAACGAAACAATTGTTTCAGGAACTATCCTTTATAAGTGAGCAACCATCCTTTATTCAAAAGCTTGTGAAAGAAACAAATGTCATGAAATTTTTGTCCTTTTTACATAATTAACCGAAAAGTGGAGGATTAATTAACCTGTTGTTTGCTTGGATAAAAGGTTTATTTTTCCGGAAGTTACGGTAAAAAATGAAACTTTTGATGTCGTAATATTGATTTATAGTAAGTGTAGGCGCTTAATAAGAAGTGTAAGGAGGATTAAGAATGAAATTGTTAGCGGTTACATCGTGTCCAAATGGGATTGCCCATACTTATATGGCAGCTGAAAATTTGCAAAAAACAGCGGATAAATTAGGAGTCCAAATGAAAATTGAAACCCAAGGTGGAATAGGGGTAGAAAATGAGTTGACTGAACAAGATATTCGCGAAGCAGACGGCATTATTATAGCTGCAGATAGAGTCGTAAATAAAGATAGATTTATAGGTAAAAAATTGTTGGTTGTCGGAGTGCAAGATGGTATTCGTAAACCAGGAGAATTAATTCAGAGAGTAATCAGCGGGAATGTACCTATTTATCATTCACAGTCAAAAATAGTAGAAAGTAACCAACAGGAAAAAAAGCAAAATCCCATATATCGTCATTTAATGAATGGTGTATCTTTTATGGTCCCATTTATCGTAGTCGGTGGATTATTAATTGCTATTGCGTTAACACTTGGGGGAGAAAAAACTCCTGGGGGTTTAGTGATTCCAGAGGGTTCTTTTTGGAAAACCATTGAACAAATTGGTGGTGCATCATTTACGTTCATGGTCCCAATACTGGCTGGATATATTGCATATAGTATAGCGGATAAACCTGGACTTGTTCCTGGGATGATTGGTGGATATATTGCAGCAACAGGAAGCTTTTACGGAAGTGAAAGTGGTGCTGGTTTTCTTGGTGGAATTATCGCTGGTTTTCTAGCTGGTTACATAGCGTTAGGAATTAAAAAATTAAAAGTTCCAAAAGCGATTCAACCAATTATGCCGATTATTATTATTCCGGTATTTACTTCACTTATTGTAGGCTTAGCATTTGTATTTATTATTGGTGCTCCTGTTGCGCAAGTTTTCGTATCATTAACAGCTTGGTTAGCAGGTATGCAAGGGTCAAGTTCAATTCTCTTAGCATTAATTTTAGGGGCAATGATTTCATTTGATATGGGTGGTCCAGTCAATAAAGTAGCATTCTTATTTGGTTCAGCAATGATTGGAGAAGGAAACTATGAAATTATGGGACCAATTGCTGCAGCAATTTGTATACCACCAATTGGAATGGGACTGGCTACTTTCATAGGTAAGGGGAAATTTCAAGATTCAGAGAGAGAAATGGGTAAAGCATCATTTACAATGGGGCTATTTGGTATTACGGAAGGTGCGATTCCCTTTGCAGCACAAGATCCACTTCGGGTTATTCCAAGTATAATGGCTGGTTCGATGACGGGTGCTGTGATTGCGATGATTGGTCATGTAGGAGACAGAGTAGCACATGGTGGTCCAATTGTTGCAGTGTTAGGGGCAGTAGATAATGTATTTATGTTTTTTGTAGCTGTAATTGTAGGCTCTATTGTGACAGCTGTTGTAGTAAATGTATTGAAAAAAGACGTTTCGAAGTTAGAAAAACAAGAAAATGAGCAAGTAAAAGAAGTATCAGCAACAATAGAAGTGCAACAACTGGAACGAGAGACTCAAGTAAGAGGCAAACAAGTAGACAAGGTAGAAATTAAAAAATTAACAGATATTACAAGTTTAGAATTAATTGAAACAGACTTAAAAGGGGAAACACGAGATGACATCATTGATGAAATGATTCAAAAGTTAAAGCAGGTAGGTGCATTACATTCAGTGACAGAATTTAAACAGGCTATTATGAACCGTGAGCAAGAAAGTACTACAGGTATTGGTATAAACATTGCGATTCCACATGGGAAATCAGCTACCGTTAGGAAACCGAGCGTGGTATTTGGAATTAAACAATCGGGTATAGATTGGAACAGCCTTGATGGAACGGAAGCAAAGTTAATATTTATGATTGCGGTACCAAAAGAAAATGAAGGAAATGAACATTTAAAAATCCTTCAAATGCTTTCTCGAAAACTAATGGATGATAGTTATAGAGAGCGGTTATTATCTGTTCAAACAAAAGCAGAAGCATACAAACTACTAGATGAAATAGCATAGAATGGGGGATTTAAATCATGACTGAACCATTATTTTTTGCACCTGTTTTTAAAGAAAGAATTTGGGGTGGGACACATTTAACTTCTTTTGGATATGAAATTCCATCAAATCAAACTGGAGAGTGTTGGGCTTTTGCAGCGCATCAACATGGACAAAGCATTGTTAAGAACGGAAAGTATAAAGGGCTATCCTTGGGTGAATTGTGGGATAACCATCGAGATTTATTTGGAAATATGGAGGGGGAGCGTTTCCCTCTTCTTACAAAAATTTTGGATGCCAATCAAGATCTATCTGTTCAAGTTCATCCTAATAATGAATATGCTAGCGTGCATGAGGATGGAGAACTAGGAAAAACAGAATGCTGGTATGTAATCGATTCCATAAAAGACGCGGAAATTATTTATGGACATCATGCGAAAACAAAAGAAGAATTCATGGCTATGATTGAACAGAAAGAGTGGAACCAACTATTGCATCGTGTAAAGGTGAAACCTGGAGATTTCTTCTATGTGCCGAGTGGAACTGTTCATGCAATTGGTAAAGGGATTTTAGTATTAGAAACACAGCAAAACTCTGATACAACCTATAGATTGTATGATTATGATAGAAGAGATTCAGAAGGGAATTTACGTGAGCTGCATTTTGAAAGGAGCATTGATGTAATAGAAGCCCCATTTATATCGAATCAGTTAACGGTTAAACATGAAAAAGTAGATGATTTGAGTATAACTAACTTTATCAAATGTCCATATTTTTCAGTGGCAAAATGGGAGTTAGATGGATCAACTAGTTTGGAACAACAAAAGGCTTTCCTTCTTGTTAGTGTAATACAGGGTGAAGGTGAGTTAATTAAAGAAGGGGAGCATTATTGCTTTAAAAAAGGGGACCACTTTATAATACCTAATTGCTTTGGAAGATACGATTTGGTAGGTAGCTCTATATGTGTTGTTTCAAGTATATAAATTTATTTATTTTTATATACATATTATAAATTTTCGTTTAAACACAAATTAATTAGATCCTGATTTAAAGGAGCTAATTAATTTGTGTGAAATATATTGATTTTATTATTTTTTACTTGTTAATCCTTTTAGAAATAACCGGTTAATGAAAACTTTTTCTTTGTAATACATATAAAATTCCTTTAAGAGGCCCGAAAACAAATAAAATAGTTAGGATTATATATAATGGAGCTGTCCACAATATGATTGACATATTATTCGCATTTATATCGAAATGGAACACAGAACACATTAAAATTCTTATAACAAAAGTTTTGTAAATCAATACAATAATCCAAGTAAATAGCTGATAAAAAGCTGTTTCAATAGCAAATATACGAAGCTCTTTTCCTTTAAATATGAAATAAAAAATAAACGATACATAAAAAATTATAATGCCATATAAAATGAGAATGGTGAAGGATAATAAAGTAATAGTATGCATCATAAATTTTAATTTTTTCTCTCAGATAAGTTTAATTATATTTCCCCTATATATAGATTTGGTTCATTTAAAGATAACTCATTGTAAAATGCAAATTACCATGACTAAAATGATCGATTATGGAGCTACCCCTTCTAGAAATATCAATTTAATTATGGGAAAGCATGAAGAAGCTTTCCAAAAATTTCAATCCTGTCCTCTAAATTTTCAGTATCTCTTTTCAAGATACATGTTATATCGAGCTGTAAGAGGAAATCAAGTTGAAATTTTTGTTATCTATCGGGCTTTTTATGCTTTTTAAAAATTCCCACCACAATAATCTTCAAAAATAAAGCGTCAGGACACGTGTAATAATAAAAAATTAACATAATAGTTTATAGTTTATGAAATTCGTTATATTAATACAAATTATTATACGGATATATATGTGTGATTTTGGAATGTTATGATATCAAAAAATGAAGTAATAGGTTTTATCAATACTTGACAAGTTCAAAAATAGTTAATATGCTTTAATACGAAACAAACAAAAAATTTAAAATATTAATAACCTGTTAGGTGAGGCTCCTATACAAACACAGGCTATTGCCCAAAAATATCGAAAGATGCCAATGGGTAGAACAGGAATTGTCGGATTAAGGCTCTTCTTAAGATAGCTAAGTGATGAATGATTCATCCTTTACGTTGTATAGTGCCAAAACTCAACTAGGGGGAATGAGCTTTATTTAGCTATGTCTTTTTTAAATCTACCTCCTTTAGTTGAATCACTAGAGGAGGTTTTTTATATACAAAATTTTATTTGTAATAAGTCTCTTATAAAAGGGGGGAAAACTAATGATTGATGATATTGATCCCATATTTATTAAGAAATATGTTTTCCCTGAAGTGGGAAATGATAACAAGTACCATTGTCCTTAAGGAGGATTTACGATGAAAAAATGTTTAAAACAATTATTAACGACAAAAGACATACACTTAGTGCAGGAGCTTATAAAAAACCAATCCTATGATATTGCAATGGAAATGAAAGGTTTTCAACATAAAGATCAGATATCTTTAATGAAATGTTTTCCTACTGAAAAAGGTGCGAAGATTCTCAGTTACCTTACACCAGAAGAGCAATATAATATTTGTACCAATTTGCCTGTGGATAAAGGAGAAGAGCTATTAGCTAGGCAATCTATTGATGACCTTGTTGATGTAATTCTTTCAATTCATCCACTTCAGGCTGAAAAACTTATACAACTTTTGTCTGAAGAATCTCAACAAAGAATTAGAAGTCTGCTGGTTTTTCAATCTGGAACAGCGGGCAGTTTGATGACGATTGACTATATTGCTGCCAGGGAAAATTGGAAAGTAAAAGATACGCTGTCGCATATTAGAAAAATTGGGGCAGGGGTTGAATCAATTTCGTATATTTATGTTCTGGATACACGTGGTCAGCTTAATGGAATTGTTTCAATTCGTGAATTATTGCTAGCTTCAGATGATAAGACTTTATCATCTATAATGGCATCAGATGTTATTTCAGTTTCAGTGAACCTAGACCAACAGGAAGCCGTCCAAAAACTAATGGATTATGATTTATCCGCTATACCTGTAACAACGATGGATAATAGGATGATAGGTATTATAACCTTCGATGATGCAATGGATGTTTTCGAAGAAGAAGCAACTGAAGATATTCAAAAATTAGGAGGGAGCACCCCATTAGATAAGCCATATTTCGAAACCTCTATTTGGCAAATATACCGTAAACGTATAGGTTGGTTATTACTTCTGTTTGTAGCAGAAGCATATACTGGTTCTGTACTTCGGCATTATGAAGAAACATTGACTCATGTAGTTGCACTGGCTTTCTTTATTCCGTTGTTAATTGGAACTGGTGGAAATACAGGTACACAGGTCGTAACTACATTGGTTCGAGCTGTAGCTCTAAATGAGGTGAAATTTAAAGATATATTTCGTGTTATGAAAAAAGAAGCATTAGTAGGCCTTTTACTAGGTCTTACATTAGCCGTGGCAGCATTAATTCGTGCGTACACTTTAGGCGTAGGTACAGAAGTCGCGCAAGTTGTAGCTATTACTGGATTGTTCATTGTTATTTGGTCGTCCATTGTTTCATCTGTATTACCCTTGATTTTAAATAAGTTAAAGCTGGATCCAGCTGTTATCTCAGGTCCGTTCATTACGACATTAGTCGATGGAACGGGGTTAATTCTGTACTTTACCATTGCAAAAATGTTACTAGGGTTATAAGAAATTTATATTAAGTTTTTAATACCTAAGTTCGTTCCCGCAAAGTTTGTAGACAAACGCGTTGGAAGTATAGAGAAAGAGAGAATAGAAATGAAAAAGTATTCAAGTTACTGGAATATCCGTTGGTGTTTTCGCTTATCATTACAATTGTATTTGGAATTTTGATAATGTATAGTGCTGGCTCAATTGTTGCAGTTAAAAATTATGGCTATAGTAGTTTTTGGTTGCTAATAAGAGGGAACTTATAAATAAAAATTACTATTTATGGTGAGAATAATACTATTTAAGTGCTATTGAACTTCTAATAATGATTGGAAATTCAGATTAATTATAAAATGAAGTTTTAAAATTATTTTTTAAAAACAGGGGGATTCTATTTATTTGGATAGGAGGTAAATTTGTTGAGATCTAATAAAAAATATTTTTATAAACAGGAAGTATTGAGCAAAAATTATAATATGCTAATTGAAATTGCAAAAAGTGATGTTGAATCAACGTTAGATTTTTTTAAAACAACGTCTCAAGGGCTGTCTCACGAGGAAGCTACTAAGAGGCTTGAAGTGTATGGAGAAAATAAAGTAGTTTCTCAAAAAAGAATAAAATGGTACATAACATTATTTAATTCTTTTAGAAGTCCGTTTATTTCACTTCTAATTATATTAGGTATGTTATCTTTTTTTACCAATGATATAAAAGGTACTATTATTGTGGGAATTATGGTGACGTTAAGCGTGTTAATTCGGTTCATACAAGAAATTCGTTCTCAGAAGTCTATAGAAAGATTAAAAAATCTTGTATATGAAAAGGTAACTGTCCTCAGGAAGGGAAATATTCCTTATAAAGAAAATAAGAGAACTTTATTGGAGGAAAGTGGAAAGGTACAAATTGGTCTTGAGAATCTTGTACCAGGGGATATTATAGAATTATCTGCTGGAAATATTGTGCCTGCAGATGTACGGATTATCTCATCAGAAAATTTACTGGTAAATCAATCATCCCTAACAGGAGAAGCATTACCCGTTGAAAAATCAAATCAGTATTTCCATATGTACAAAAAACGTAAAATTAGAAAAATCCAAAATCTAATTGAATTGGAAAATCTCTGTTTTATGGGAACTCATATTATAAGTGGTACAGCAAAAGTAATAGTTGTAGGTACTGGGACAGATACTTACTTTGGTTCAATAGCAAAGAATCAGGTTAAGCTGAAAAAGAAATCTGATTCTAAATTCGATAAAGGGGTAAGCAAAGTTAGTTGGCTATTAATTAAATTTATGATCATCATGACTCCTATTGTCATGTTAATCCATGGGGGCATTAATGGGAATTGGTATGAGGCTTTTTTATTTGCAATTGCTATAGCAATTGGACTCACTCCAGAAATGCTTCCAATGATTGTAACAGCTAATTTAGCTAAAGGCTCTATTAAAATGAGTAGAAAAAAGGTACTTGTAAAACAATTATCTTCTATTCATAATCTCGGAGCTATGGATATTCTCTGTACCGACAAAACAGGCACGTTGACAGAAAATAAGATGGACCTGGTACGCCATACAGATACAAATGGAGAGAAGTCAGATGAGGTTTTAAGATTAGCGTATATAAATAGTTACTTCCATACAAATTATAAAAATGAAATTGATTTATCAGTTATACGTTATGTAAAAGATAGTAGTAAATATGATCTGTCTCAATACTCCAAAATAGATGAATGTCTATTTGATTTTGATAGAAGAAGAGTTTCAGTTGTTATAGAAAAAAATGCTAACGAACGAATAATGATTTGTAAAGGTGCAGTTAAAGAAGTTGTATCAATTTGTAGTTTTATAAAAGAAAATAATAAGATAATTCCTATTACAGATGAAATCCAGCGTAGAAATAAACACCTAATGGAACTCTGGCAAGAGCAGGGGATGCGAGTTGTTGCAGTTGCATATAAGCAATTAAATAGTGATAAAGTGGGAAGTTATTCTATAAATGATGAATCAGATATGATACTCGTTGGATATGTAGGTTTTTTAAATCCACCCAAACAATCGGCTATCGCTGCACTTCATACTCTACAAAAGAAAGGAGTACAAGTGAAAATTTTAACAGGTGATAACGAGTCCGTGACAAGAAATGTATGTAGGAAAATGGGCTTGTATATAGGAGAACCAGTACTGGGTTATGAAATTGATAGTCTTCCTGATAAGGTATTAGGAAAACTTGCAAGTAAAACAAGTGTGTTCGCAAAATTAAATCCTAGTCAAAAATTCCGTATTATAAAGGCACTTCAAATGAATGGTCATACAGTTGGGTTTATAGGGGATGGAATTAACGATGTGTTTGCTTTAAAACAGTCTGACGTTGGTGTATCTATCCATACAGCAGATGATATTGTTAAAGAGAGTTCAGATATTATACTTATAGAAAAAGATTTACATGTTTTAGAAGATGCTATAGTGGAAGGACGGACAACGTTTGGAAATATACTGAAGTATATTAAGATGACAGCAAGTTCAAATTTTGGAAATGTATTAAGTTTATTAATTGCTAGTGCATTTCTTCCTTTTCTTCCAATGCTACCAATTCAAATATTATGTCAAAACTTACTATATAATCTATCCCAATTTTCAATTCCGTGGGATAAAGTAGACAATGAATTTTTAGTAAAACCAAGAAGTTGGGATACAAAAGATTTATTTCGTTTTATTATTTTTATTGGGCCGGTAAGTAGTGTTTTTGATATAATCATTTTTATCGTAATGTGGAATGTATTTGGTGCAAATATTCCTGAGATGCAATCCTTATTTCAAACGGGTTGGTTCGTAGTAGGGTTATTAACACAATTATTAATTGTGCATATGATTCGTACTCAACATATCCCTTTCCTACAAAGTACGGCTGCTAGGCCAGTTTTGATACTTACAGGCTTAGTTATGTTTATAGGAATTTCCCTTCCATTTACCAGTTTAAGTACTCAAATTGGTTTAACTCCCCTTCCATTTTATTATTTTCTGTGGTTATTGGGAATTTTAACAATGTATGCTCTAGTTACTCAATTTATAAAGAGAATATACATTAGGAAGTTTAATCGGTGGCTATAAAACTAAAAAAGTCTATCAAAAACAAGTGTTACTAAATAATACATCTTTTATGGAAAAAGAGTTAAAGGTTAATTCTAATAGGGGTCACCATACACATCCTTAAGTTGATGGCCATGGGATCTCGTCATACATCCCTAAGTTGCTGGATATGTATGGTGCCCCCGTAGCCAAAGAAGTAAGAAGATATTTAGAAATGCATCAAATTTTGAGGAAGTGCTTGTGAACCGTATCATAAATAAATGAGGTTTTGTATGTTCGATTTTTAAATACTACCCAAGAAGGAGTGGATTGCAGTTATAGTAATACTCCTTTTTTTGTATTTCTATAATAGATAATTTTTTTAAAAAACAGAATTGTCTTGACAGTTATTGAATGGATTGATAAGGTTATAAAAAAATATTTCTTATCCAGAGAGGTGGAGGGACTGGCCTTATGAAACCTCAGCAACAGGTCTGCTTAAGTAGACACTGTGCTAATTCCAGCGGGTGATAATCCTGATAGATGAGAGCTTCCGTTTTTATTTGTCAGTAGCGCCCTCTTTTTTAGAGTGCGTTTTTTGTTTTTTCTGGGTAATAACTAAAGGAGAGTAGAAATGGAGAACAAAAATGGGCAAGGATTTCAAAGGAAAATGCAAGCACGTCATTTAGTCATGCTATCACTTGGTGGGGTGATTGGAACTGGCTTATTCTTAAGTTCGGGTTACACTATTCAACAAGCTGGCCCATTTGGAACAGTTCTATCCTATCTGGTTGGTGCGCTAGTGGTTTATCTAGTTATGCTATGTTTAGGAGAACTTTCCGTACATATGCCTGAAACGGGCGCATTTCATAGTTATGCAGTTAAATACATTGGACCGGGTACAGGGTATACAGTAGCCTGGTTGTATTGGTTAACTTGGACTGTTGCTTTAGGTTCTGAATTTACAGCCGCAGGATTACTTATGAAGCGATGGTTTCCATCGATTAATGTTTGGGTATGGAGTGCTCTTTTTGCCATTTTGATCTTTGTATTAAATGTCCTGACTGTTAAATTTTTTGCCGAATCCGAATTTTGGTTTTCAACGATAAAGGTTATAGCTATTGCGATTTTTATTGTTTTAGGAGTAGCGGCAATGCTAGGGTTTCTTCCGATGACTCATTCAAAAGCTGCACCATTCTTTTCTAATTTTACAAGTGGAGGTTTATTTCCCCATGGTGCTACGGCCATTATGATGACCATGCTTGCGGTTAATTTTGCTTTTTCGGGAACAGAATTAATAGGTATTGCAGCTGGAGAAACAGCGAACCCGGAAAAAATGATACCGAAGGCAATTCGAACTACTCTGTGGAGATTAATCATCTTTTTTGTAGGAACGATTGTTGTTTTATCTGCGTTATTGCCTATTTCCGATGCGGGGGTATTAGAGAGCCCTTTTGTTGCAGTTCTAGAACGAATTGGGGTGCCATATTCAGCTGACATAATGAATTTCGTTATCTTAACAGCTATTTTATCTGCGGCAAACTCAGGCCTTTATGCCTCTTCTAGAATGCTTTGGTCGCTTGCTAATAAGAATATGATATCCCCAATTTTTGGGAAAATGACGAAGCAAGGTGTTCCAATCAACGCCGTCATTTTCAGCATGGTGGGTGGAGCTTTGGCTTTGCTCTCGAGTATTGTGGCACCAGATACTGTCTATATCGTACTTGTTTCCATTTCCGGTCTAGCAGTAGTTGTAGTTTGGATGAGTATTAGTGCTTCGCAGTTCCTATTTCGCAGACAATTTTTGAAAGAAGGAAATTCAGAGAAGGACTTGATTTATCGCACACCACTATATCCATTAGTACCAATTGCTTCTTTTATCCTTTGTCTGGCATCGTGTATTGGAATTGCATTCGATCCAACACAGAGAATTGCCTTATATTGCGGCATACCGTTTATTTTGTTTTGCTATGGAAGTTATTATCTAACAAAAAATCTAAAAAAGAGGGGCGTAGATTATGTCGAACAAAATCAACCCAATTGAAGCTATTTTATCCCAACATTCTATTATGATTCTTGACGGAGCATTAGCTACAGAATTGGAGGCGCATGGATGTAATTTGGACGATCCTCTTTGGTCGGCACGTGTGTTACTAGAAAATCCGGAGCTAATTTACCAGGTTCATTTAGACTATTTTCGTGCTGGAGCGGACTGTGCCATAACAGCAAGCTATCAAGCTACTATTAGTGGTTTTTCCGCGCGTGGAATACAAGAACAGGAAGCTTTGGAATTAATTAAGAAAACGGTGTTACTTGCAAGAAGGGCAAGAGATGATTTTTGGATGGAAAATACGCAAACGAATAGGCCTAAACCATTGGTTGTTGCATCAGTTGGACCGTACGGTGCTTACCTTGCAGATGGTTCAGAGTATGTAGGCAACTATGGTGTGACAGATAAAACATTAGCAGACTTTCACCGTTCGAGAATGTCTGCGTTAATCGAAGCAGGTGCAGATCTATTGGCATTTGAAACGATCCCTTCCCTGCAAGAAGCAAGAGTATTAGACACATTATTGCGTGAGTTTCCAGAAACATATGCGTGGCTTTCCTTTTCGCTAAAAAATGAGAAAGAGATTAGTGAAGGTAAGAAACTCGTGGATTGTGCACGAGCTTTTGAGAAAAGTGAACAAATTGTAGCGATAGGCATCAATTGTGCACCAGTAACCGTTGTGACTGGTGCAATCCAAGCGTTGAGGGAAAACACCAAAAAACCGATTATTGTTTATCCAAACTCTGGTGAAACTTATAATCCAGAAACAAAAACATGGCATGGTCATGAACAATGTAACACGTTGAATATTCAATCTGAAGAATGGTACCAAGCAGGTGCACGTTTAATAGGCGGATGCTGTAGAACGACACCTTATCACATTGAGGAGATATCGAAGAAGTGGCGTTCTTCCGAGTTTTTCTATTCGAACGAAGCAAAACAGTAATGTAATGGATGATAATCTATCTTTGTGTGTATTTTCATAATTTAGCTAGTTCAGGAATCTACAGTTACGTCTAGTGGCACAAAATGTCTTTTCAGAGACACAAATGTGGATGGTAGCCTCGGGAATCCATTGGACTTTTGGGTACCTTAGGTATGGAAAGGAATCAGAGAAAATAAAAACCGCTAGTTTAATAGATATGGTAGACAACATGCTGAATCTTTTAATGAAGATGTAGTTGATTCAATTGAAGGTGAAGGGGAAGGGGACCATTTATTCGTAATTAAATTTAACGAAGAGGTTAATTTAGTTATTCAAAAAATAGTTCAATAACTATATGAAAATTTGTTGTGGTAATAATCCTTGTTGTAGTAGTAAATGTGGTCATATTGTTGTAAAAAAGGATAGATGTAAACAGGTATACTCTCCTGTTCATCTATCCTTTCCTTTTTACCTTATAAAATGTGTGACATTGTATTCAATCGCATAAATATAGGATTTCATTACCATTGCCTTGACTTTTAATAAAACGATAGGGTTTATTTGGTATGCGTATTATTAAGAGTATGCTTCTATTTTAGGAATGCTTTACCCCACAAAATGAAAGTACACTTTGTTTCCATTCTTAAGTTGATAGATGTCTGGTGCCCCACTGTAAGAACGTAATTGTATTGTAGAAAAATAAAATAGAAGGATTACTTACCTTTAGTAAATATGAGAACTTTATATTTTTGTTTTTTACGATTATGCAATATCAGACCTCATATATACATTTATTCAGTTGTACATTAGGATATATAAAAATCACGTAAACTCCAGATGAACTTCACACTCCAATAGAAAATCCGTTATATAATAACTATAGAATTTATTAATATTACATTAATTTTTTATCTATTGAGATATATAAAATATAAAATTTTGATACGGAATACTAGGGTAAATAACTTCTTATAAGAAAGTAATAAAGGAGAATAACTATGACAAGCACCGTACTGGAATCAAAAAAAACTAACATTACTGAAGAAGATGTTGAAATTTTAAAAATAATGGCGCATCCAATTCGTTTACGTATTGTGAACGAGCTAAGCAAACAAAATACTTTTAATGTTTCGCAGCTAACAAAAATTTTAGAGATACCCCAATCATCTGTTTCACAACATTTATCGAAAATGAAGGGTAAAGTACTAAAAGCTGAACGTAAAGGCTTAGAAATTTATTATTCCATTCGTAATAACAAAGCAACTCAAATTGTCGGCATACTTGGATATTAAACCATATATACAATAACACAAAGATAGAGTAGTACCTGAGAAAGGGTGTTACTCTTTTTTGATTCTATAAACACAACATGACAAATGTTACTTTTCCATAAAAGAGCAAGAACAAACTAGGAATTATGTTTTCCTACATCGAATTTAAACGTACATGTCATTCAAAATAGATGCCAGACACCTGGATGTACATAGCTAAAAGCAACTCATCAAACGCTGGAGGGATACAATGTCTTATAAAACGATTCATACCGATTTTCGAAATGACTATACAAATGCTCGAGATGCCTTGTTAAATGAAGGAATCGTTGAAATTGGCCATGTCCAATATGAAAGTCAAAAAGGACTAATCATACGTCCTGCCTACGAAATAGAAGGAGAGATTTATTTTTTCTCGGGAATGAAAGCAGCGGGAGATACGATATACAGTGTACAATTACGCCCTTTTAATGAGCTAAAAGAGGCGGATTACATTCCACTAGAAGAAAAATCTTGTATAACTGTGTAAATGAGATAGGTATAGCTATCAGCTAGGAAGAGGAGGGAGAGATAGATAGATCAAGATGAGCGGTATTATATTTTACAAGAACGTGTAAGTTTGCAAACATACTTAGACTCCTTAAACCCGAACGTTTCTGACAACTACAACAAAGAATGAAGTATGAACGAGCTGCAAAATCAAAGCTTCATTCGATAACATAAATCTAGTCTTAATCAGTATTCAGAAGGGAAGTAGCATGTATCTTGGTGTAATGACCTCAAAAGAGTATCGAAAAGTATTAGATACGAATATTTAAACTTAGGTGACGATATTTAAATTACACGGCATATCAATTTAATTTGATATATATATGAAATACAATGTAAAATACTTGTATCAAAAAATAAAGAAAAGTTTAATAATATCCTTTTCAGTGGATTCTTAACACGATTAATTGATTACACTGCATTTTTTTCTGAAGCAGCCACTTTTGCTACGTTATTAGGTCTGACACGACCTAAAAAAGAAAATTGTACGGTAAGACATAATATGGAAACCCCCGATTTTTTATGGATGAAAGAATCAGGGGTTTTATAGAATTTCTTCTTTTTAAATTTTTAATCTTCTTTAGGCAAAACAATTTTTTGATACAGTTGAACTGTAATCCAATAATATACGAAGTAAATACCTACAAAAATGAGAATAGGAAGCCAAATACGAAAATATGGGTTCAATACGATACCTTGGAAGATATTCATTCCTACTATAACATGAAGAACTCCCACTATCGCTGGAAATAGGAATACAAAAAAGAATTCTTTATAGATGGATGTCCGTAATAACTCACGGCGAACACCTATCTTACGAAGCATTTGATAACGTGGTATATCACTTGACGCACCAGTCAGGATTTTAAACATTAAGCAACTGGCCATCATGGCTAAGAACGCAATACCTAAGAAAAATCCCATAAATATAGTACCACTAAACATCCCTTCTAATCCTGTGTACGTAACATATTTACTTTGCAATGATTTCGTATACGGATATTTAGCTAATTCCAACTCATCAAGTTCTTTCCACTTCTCTTTATATCGGAGAAAACCATCTGATGTCCCAAGTAATACGATCCCCTCATTAGCTTGTATATGATCATAACTTTTTTTATTTACAATATTGATTTTTTGTTTTTGAGATACATAAGGTGGTTGGATGAAGCTGAAGGCTTTTTGCCATTCTTCCGACAGGATTTCCCCTGTTTGGAGGGATTCTGAAACAACTTTTCTACTATTATTACTATAATCAGGTATGATTGGACGGTTCGGCTCTAATTCTTCCTTTACATAATAAACAAAGGTTCCATCTGTTTTATAATGATATTCCTTTTTCTCTTTAAATGTAATTGTATTTAAAAGTTTCTTTTCTTCTATAGTTGGAGTATGGATGACTACATCGTAAGGCTGAATTATTTCGGTTAATGGGAGCACATTATTTTTAAAAGCCATCCCACCTGCAATAGCACCTACTCCCAAAGCTACTAACATGGCTACGGTTGCGAGTATTTTCGTTAAGCTATTCATTCGAAAACTTAATTGAGCAAAAGTAAAAGCGTTTAGCCCTTTTCCAATTTGATTTTTATTATTTTTGAATTTTTTAATCAAAAGTGGAAGGAATGTACCAAATAACAGATAAGTTCCAAATGTTACTGTAAATAATGCGATAATAATTCCGGATTGTTTTAATCGATTCATATAAATCATGGCAGCATAACCTATTATCAATAAAACAATCGAAAAGAATGCTACAAAAACGATGTTTCTTCCTTTTAGTGAAGTACGTTCTGCTTGCGAACCCACATGAAACAGTTGCAAAACCGTAATACGTGATAATTTTATACTATTCATGATTCCAGATAGAATAAATAACACAAGAAAGAACATACAAGTAACAATCACAGCGGGCATATAAAATGCTTGATAACCACCTGCAGTAAATTCTAACTGTTGCATAAGTAGTTTACCGATTCCTTGTGCTAGCCCTACACCAATTGCAATACCGACTACAAGGGATGCTACTCCTAATACAATTGTTTCAATGAACATAAGAATGATAACCTTATGTTTTTTGGCCCCCAACATCATATACATACCAAACTCTTTTTGACGAAGTGATAGTAAAAAAGAGTTCGCATATACAATATAAAAGAATGTAATGATACCCAATAGTACAGAACCCGCATGGAAAATGAATTGAATCCAACTAATGATAGAATTCGCTTCAATAAATACTTTATTCAACGCTAGTGTTTGAAACATATAAAAAATTGCAATAGACATCACAAGGCCCATAAGTAAAACAATATAGTCTTGTAGCTTACTTTTAAGTCCTGACAAGGCAAGTTTACATAACATACTAGCTCCTCCTTACCAGTGATTTCTGTGTACCTATGTCTGATAGTACATCTAAAATTTCTTTATAAAATGCTTCACGCGTATCACAGCGGCGAATTTCTTTATATAACTCTCCGTCTTGAATGAATAAAATTCGCTGACAGTAACTTGCACTATACGGATCGTGAGTTACCATCATGATAGATACGCCTTGTTCCTGATTTAAGTTTGTCATGGCATCTAGTAGACTTGTTGCATTTTTAGAATCAAGTGCTCCTGTTGGCTCATCCCCTAAAATAATTGCCGGTTCATGCACAAGTGCACGGGCTGCGGCTGAACGCTGTTTCTGTCCACCAGATACTTCAGATGGATACTTTTGAAGTATCTCTGAAATTCCTAGCATATCAGCTACCTTTTCTACTTTCGGTCCAATATTACGTGATGAAACACCTTGAAGTGAAAGTGGAAGTGCGATGTTTTCATAAACAGATAAGTTCTCTAATAAGTTAAAATCTTGGAAAATGAATCCTAACTTTTGTGAACGGAAATCAGAAAGCTCACCTTGCTTCATTTTTGTAATATCCGTACCTGCAATTTCAACTACGCCGCCTGTTGCTTTATCTAATGTTGAAATCACATTTAATAATGTTGTTTTTCCGGAACCAGATGGTCCCATGATCCCTACAAATTCTCCTTCTTGGATAGAGAAAGAAACCCCTTTTAAAGCATGTGACTGACTTTCTCCTTTTTTACCGTATATTTTTTGCACATCTTTTACGCGTACAACGCTTGTTTTCATCGTTTTCATCCTGTACTTTCTCTTCTTTTTTTATTTTAGTGTGTATTAAATCTTCTTTGCTATCTATTCACATTACATTTTCCTTACAGTATTATCTTCGTATCAAAAAAGAGGAAACTCTGCTAGTAGAGTTTCCTCCAAAGGTGTATAACCATTTAGAATAAAATTATTTTTTATTCATTTTTTCTTTCACTTTTGATGGCACACCTTCAATAGAAACCTCTTCCCATGCTGTTACTTCTTTTTCTTTTTTCACATAAAGACGTAAAAATGCGTCTTTCTTCAATTGCTTATCGGATGTAAATTTTATTATTTTTTCGTTTCCTTTTTCATCATAGGCGGGCAATTCATAACAATATATTTCCGTTTTACTTCCTCCTGTATCCTCTTTTGTTCCTTCTTTGGTTACTTGTACATAATAAGAATCTTTTCCGATACGATTGATTTGATTATTTAATCCTGTACAGCCTGTACAAATGACTGTAAAAAGCATGATTAAACAAGAGACTAAAAACCATTTTTTCATTGTTCTCATCCTTCCAAAATATATTTTAATTTATTAGAAATTTGAACCTGACATTTAAGGTTTAACCTAAATATTTCATCTTCAATTAACTCAACAGAATGGGGGATTAAAAATTATTTAGCATATAAAACCGTCAAAATATTTGTCTTTCTTCAAATTACATTTAAATATCAGTCATTATATTATAAATCTTGATTTTCACTGCTGCTCTTCTTTTTATACCGTTTTAAATGGTAAAAATATATTTCGAGTTCAAAGCATAGCATAAGAGATTAATGTGAGTGAATAAATGGCCCAATAAGTTTTATACTATAAAATAAGTAGTCAATATATTTTCGCTCTACTCATTAAATATATCAGTAAAAAACAGTCTTGAAATCCGCTAACAGTCTTAAAATTCTATACATCTCTAGATGTAGGGGACACGTTACACCGCATCAAACCATGCTTCACTCTGTATAAAAATTAAGGATTTTTAAGTAGGGCTTCGATTTTGTTGCAAAGTCTCTTAAAAGTAAGCTAATTTTGCGCAAAATAAAGTGAGAAGAATCAGAGATGAAATATTTTACAAAAAAAAAAACGATTCTCATGTATTTAAAGAATCGTTTTTTGATTTATATTTAGTTCTTTTAACTTTCGATACAAAGCAGGTTCATAAATAATATGTATTTATAATGAGTAGCACCAACAAATTAAAATTTATTTATGAGCTTCTAATTTATATAAATCTCAAACATGGATTAATGGTTTTATTCTAAATGCAATTCTTAATTGTAAAGTTTCGTTTGGATCTTTTATGTTTCGTCCAAGTATTTCTTCACATTTCTCTAAACGATAAATAACGGTATTACGGTGTAAAAATAAACGTTTAGCAGTTTCGGATATTGCACAATGAGTTTCTAGATAAACAGATAACGTGTGCAATAGTACAGCATGATCTTTCTCATTTTCATTTGCAAGGGAATGTAGTGTGCTCTCATAGAACTTTTTTAATTGTTCTTGTGGAATCATACGTAAAATCGCTGAGATTTCTTTTGCTTGATAGATCTCAATAAATTCTTTACTCCCTGATATTTCACCGTAGTAAAATGCATCTGTTGCTTCTTTAAATGAATGAGATATATGTAACAATTGTTCGCTAGAATTAGCAATTCCAAAAGATATGCTTTTTTGAAAATATGTATAGATTTTCACCTGTATGTTTTTTAATAAAGAGATCATTCGTTCTTTTTCAGTTTGTCTCCAAATGCCATCACAATTCACCAACAAAACATACATATCATCTTTTATGAATAAATGAACATTTGCAGTATAAGAATTTAGTTCTTCCTCTATCAAGTCATATATAAGATCCTTTTCTTCTTGATATTCCATAAATGACATAGTGAATTCTTTTATATCTATTTTTCCTATAATACAAATATACTTTTGATCAAATGATAAATTAAATTCTTTTCCTAGATTAATAATTTCATCTTGAGTAGAGAAAACACTATTAATAACATTCGTAAAAAATTCATCCTGAATGCGTCTTGAGTATTGTCTTAAAGAATGTTCTTTTATTAATTCAAAAGCAAGGACGTTTGCAGCTTGTTCAACAGCCAATACCATTGAACGATTTAAAGGCGAAATAAAGCCGTCTATAACTAAATAGCTGTATTGATTATTCTGTGTATAAATGGGAAAAATTGAAACTGTATCACGAGTTTTAGTAAGAAGAGAAAAAGTAACAATTTCTATTGTTGATAACGGTAGTTTACGCCCGTTTATAAAAAACTTCTTTAAATTTTGAATAGATGCTTTAGTGTTATTGTGTTCGGAAATAGGGCGTAAGTGATAGTCAAGTAGTACTACTGGTAACTGAATTAGTGATGATAAATTTTCCAAAATCATATTTATGCCTTTTCCACTTATAATATGATTTGAAAATTGTTGATGTATTTGCATTGCTTGATGTAATTCATTAGTTCGCATATCCAGAATATAACTTAAGGTTTGATTTACAAGATCTCCTAGTCCTATGTCAAATGGGAGCTCAATAATTGGAAAATAAATTTCATCTGCTAATGAAATAATTTCTTCGGGGATTTCTTGTAAAAACCGTTTAGTTTTTATACCTAATGCTGTACAACCTTGTTTCTTCATTTGTATGATAAGTTCTCGTAATGCATACATATCGTCTTTAAAATGATATGCACTTGTAACTAGCAATTCGTTTCTCTTTAAGAAATGAATAATATCAGGTGCATCCATCATATTAACGGTATAAACTTCTTGTTCTAAACCCTTATGACCAGCGATAAGTTTAGCTTGATCAAAAATAGGGATTTTCATAATATCATATAGTTTCATTCGATTTCCTCCAAGGGTGACTTATGTAGGATATTAAGAGCCAAATTACTAAATAAGTAGATTATACTAACTCTTAGAATGTATTACAAAGTTTAAATGTAAATACTACGTTATGGAAAATAATAACTGGATAAATTCATTAATAATATTTTTCTAAATAACTGCCATTATAAAACAGGAAACCTGAAAGTAAACGGTGTTATCCCTAAGTATGGTTATAATAACTAAAAAAACAGTATATATTTAGATGATTTGTCAATGTAGTTATTAGAATTAAATAATAATATATGAAATAGGCCTTATAAAAAATTCGAAAAGTTGTTGGATATCCAATTATTTCAGAGTTATGTTTGAAAGATTCTCCATAAATAGATTTAAAATGAATTGTGAGAGAAAGTATTATACGAATTTGACAAAGTGTTAAAGTAGTATGCTTATAAAAATATTAAATAAGGTGGATTTTCACTGAAAAATGTAAAGGGAGTATTGTTAATATGTCTGAATCTTTAATGAAAAAACAAGATAAATTTGGAGAATCCACTACTTTTATTCCTTACTGGTGGAAAGTTGTACTAGCATTTACTTTAGGAACAATATTTCTTAATGCGGATCGGTACATTTTAAACCCTATATTGGGAGAGATAGGGTTGGAGTATAACTTGAACAATACTCAACTGGGTTTAGTAAATAGTATTTTCTTTTTCACTTATACAATCGCACAAATTCCGGCCGGTACATTGAGCGATAAGTTTGGAAGGAAAATAATTCTGGTTCCGGGTTTTATTTTATTTGGAATTTTTACAGGAGTAAGTGGTATTATGGCTGGATTTACAGGATTCTTAGTGGCGCGTGCTTTAACAGGACTTACACAAGCTACTTATTATGGACCACAGTTCGCACTTTCTTCTGAGGCAATACCAAATAAAAGAAGGAGTATCGGTTCTGCCATCATTAATAGTGGAGCTGCTTTAGGAATATCATTAGGCTTTATTTCTTCTAGTACCTTTGTGTTGGAATGGGGAATAAACTGGAGAATGATGTTTTACATATTTTCCGTTTTAACCATTTTATGCGGTTTGTTCATTGGTTTTGTTGTCAAAGAAGGAAAGAGACAAAAGAAAGATGTGAGTAATCCAGTCATAGATGTAGAGGCTGATATAAGTATGCTTTCTTTATTAAAGAACCGTAATCTTTTAATTACATTCATTGTATTATTTTGCTCTATTTATGGATTTACAGTTATTATGACGTGGTTACCAAAGTATTTACAAGTGGAGCGCGGATTTCAGGGAAGTGAAATAGGTTTTATTTCATCATTAGTTCCATGGGCAGCAATACCTGGATCACTTTTTGTTGGTTATTTATCTGATAAATATGGAAAGAAAAAGATATTTGTATTTACATTGGTTCCAATCGCCGCAATTTCTTTATGGGCAACGGTGTATATTCAAAGTATTCCTTTAATGATTGGAGCTCTTATTATTTATGGTCTTTTTGGGAAAATAGCGCTAGATCCGGTGCTAATTGCAACTGTTTCAGAGAACGTAAATCCAGAATCATATGGCCGAGCGTTTAGTCTTTATAATTTTATAGGAATGTCATCCTCAATTGTGGCTCCATTTATCGCAGGTTATTTAGCCGATTTAACGGGCAGTATGGCTGCTGGGTTTTATTCAGCTGTTATCATTCTTGGAATAAGTTTAATTATCATGATGTTTTTTAAGGAGACTTCTCCGAATACACATTTTGAAGAAGGAAACCTTTAAGAGGATAAGAGTAAATTAATTGGAAGTTTACTGGAGGGAAATTAATGCATACACTGGATAAGTTGCAATTAGGAAAGGATACACTCGATTTACTTCATTGGTTAGGAGAATGTGGAAAAGATCCAGAAGGGGGCGTATCCAGGTTCTTATATAGTTCAGAGTGGCTAGAGGCTCAAGAGTCTCTAAAAACACTATTTATTAAAGAGGAATTATCTATCCATTATGATGAAATCGGAAATTTATTTGGAATGCTTGAAGGTAGTAAATATAAAGACGAAACAATATTAACTGGTTCTCATGTTGATACAGTAAAAAATGGAGGATTATTTGATGGACAGTATGGTATTATCGCTGGATTTTTAGCTATAAAATATTTAAAAGAAAAATATGGACAGCCTTTGCGGAATATTGAGGTTGTATCCATGGCGGAAGAAGAGGGAAGTCGATTTCCATATACATTTTGGGGATCTAAAAATATTGTTGGGATTGCTAAACAAGAAGATGTTCAGAATATCTCAGATTTTAATGGTCAAGCATTTGTAGAGGTGATGAGACAAACTGGTTTCACATTTAAAGCTAATCCTGAATATGCTCGTAAGGATATTAAAGCATTTGTTGAACTTCATGTAGAACAAGGAGAAGTACTAGAGAAAGAAGAGAGATCCATTGGTATTGTCCAAAACATTGTTGGTCAACGACGGTTTACAGTTGAAATAATTGGTGAATCCAATCATGCAGGCACAACACCAATGAAATATAGAAAAGATGCGATGAGTGCAGCTAGTTATATGATACATAGGATTTATACGATGACTTTAGAACATGGGGAGCCACTTGTTACAACTGTTGGGGAAATTAAAGTAGAACCCAATATCGTAAATGTAGTACCAGGTAAAGCTATATTTACCATAGACGTAAGGCATGTAGAAAAAGAAGAATTGCATCAATTTACTGATAAAATAGTACAGGAAATGAACAAAGTTGCAAATCAATTAGGAGTTCAAATAAAAATTAAAATGTGGATGGATGCTGCACCAGTACCAATGGATAGAGATATAACTGACATTATCGAAAAGCAATGTTTGCAAAATAATATTGTATATAAAATGATGCATAGTGGTGCAGGTCATGATGCTCAGATTATAGCACCATATATACCGACAGCCATGGTTTTTGTTCCAAGTCATAAAGGTATTAGTCATTCTCCTTTTGAGTATACGGATCCTAAAGATTTAGCTGAGGGAGTAAATGTGTTAATTCATACATTATATGAATTAGCATATTAACACGGTTTAAGTAAATTGATTATTGAAATTAACTATTTAATTATTTTATTCAATTCAGATCTACTACAAGCAAAGACCCTAATATTAAATTTCTAAAAGGGGGACATAATGGAACAAAAAGTATTAATAGAAAATAAAAAAAATAAAATGACTCCTTATTGGATAAGATTAGTTATTGTATTTTTTTTAGGCTGGATTTTTATATATGGAAATCGCGCTATTTTAACCCCAGTAATAGGGGAGATTAAAAGTGATTATTCATTAAACAATGCAGAAATAGGGCTTATGAATAGTTTGTTTTTCTTAGCTTATACAATTGTACAAATTCCATCGGGCTATTTAGGAGATATGTATTCAAAAAAATGGGTTCTCGTGCCTGGATTTCTGATTTCTGGAATATTTTTAGCTGTAACGGGGTTGTCAGAAGGGTATTTGTTACTTATATCTGCATGGATGATTGCCGGGATTGGACAAGGAACCTTTTATGGTCCACAATTTGCATTATCATCAGAATCTATTCCAAATAAATATCGAACAATTGGGAGTGCAATAATAAATAGTGGAGGAGCAATAGGGTTATCTTTAGGGTTTATATTTTCTAGTTACTTTACGCTATCTTTAGGGTTTAGCTGGAGAATTACTTTTTTTATTTTTGCTCTACTAACAATAATAGTGTCAATAATAATGTTATTTACTATTAAAAATGATAATAAAAATGAAAATTCAATAAAGAGGAAAATTGATATAGAAGAAAAAAAATTCTCAAGTTCAATTAAACTCTTATTAATGAACAGAAACTTAATAGTTAGTTATATTGTAGCTTTTTGTTCATTATATGGATTTTCAGTTATGGTAACCTGGCTTCCTTATTATCTTCAAACTGAACAAGGAATAGAAGGTAGTATAGCGGGGTATTTATCGTCAATAATTGCACTTTTAGCGCTTCCTGGAAGTATTTTATTTAGTTGGATAAACGACCGCTTTCAAAAACATGTCAAAATCATGAAATTTATGTTGATATTTTCTTCATTCTTCACTTTTTTAATTGGCTTTACTAATAGTACTGTTTGGATTATAGTGGGGCTAGTATTATATGGCTTTATGGGGAAAATTGCAATGGATCCTATAATTGTAGCTTTTGTAGCAAATAATGCTCCTCAAAATCTATATAGCACAACTTTTGGGCTATACAATTTTATAGGAATGTCTTCAAGTGTACTAGCTCCTTATATCACAGGTGTATTATCAATTTATACAGGAAGTATGAAAGCAGGATTTTATTTAGCTTCAGTCTTTTTACTCATCGGGTATTTCAGTTTAATTTTGATAAAAGAAAAAGATGCTAATATACAATAAAATTATTGAAGCAAGAGATGAATCTCTGACATAAAAACACGATGTCTTTTAAGACATCGTGTTTTTATGTCAGAAAGAATCGTTATACGCAGCTGTACAGAAATAAAGTTCTCTTTAAATTAATAGATTTGTGGTGCTACCCCATCGCTATCAAGCTAAGAAAATACAACTCTCCCAGAACGAGATTTTGTCCTAATTTGTAATAAAAAACTCGTTTTTCGTTTTGGGGTGGATTTGTTTTCTTAGGTTTATGGGCATGCGTCGTACCCCACAAAGGGAAAAAGAATTAATTTTCGAATATTTAACTATAATATACTAAATTTAGGAGGAGCCTATGAAAAGGATTTTATTGAAAAAAGCATTTTCCGCGTTATTATTGACTACAGTTTTAACATTCTCATTTTCTACTGCTACATTTGGAGAATCCGGAACTACCCAATCACTTAAAATGAACAATGTTCTTGAAAGGGTTGTGACGGTTGAAACAAAGGGTGAATTTGATCATGAAGAGACTCAAAATATGGTTGATCGTCTCTGGAGCATCCCAACTAATATATTGATCACCATGCATAAACAGGGAGTTCAGGTCAAACTGATTAATTTCCCTCTTACTGATTTGCCGGAGTATGAATATTTAAGGGGAACCGTTCCAAGGGGATGGGAACATACTCCATATACGTGGGATGATGTGCCGGGTGCAGGTGGGCAGACAGTTGTTGCTCGAATCGGTTACAGCTATAAAAAGATGCATAGTTCTGTAAGTCTTGAGCTGCATGAAACAGCCCATTCCATTGATTGTTATGTATTTGACAATGTTAGTTATTCGGATGAGTTTACTGAAATTCACGCTTTGGAGCATGATGATTTTAATGACAATCCATATTTCGATTACAAGGAAGAATATTTCGCCGAAGCCTTTGCCTATTTTTATGCTGGTCCAGACACGAAGGCTGAGTTAGAAGAAAAAGCCCCATTAACTTATAAATTTATTAATGAGTTGCAGCGGAATATGCCATCAGAAAAGCATTCAAATAAGTAGAATTATAGAATGTTTCCATAATCATGGGATTCCCAAGTTATAGAAACGGAATTCAAAAAGGGGTACGGCAAGAATTCCTTTTTTTTGAGTCATTTAAAGAAAAGTCTTTTTATCCATTTAACGCTTGCTAGGTGTCAATATTTGTACAAAAAAGCTAAAATAGTGATTTTTACTTGATACGGACGAAAATCTCATCGATATGAGAAAAAGACAGTCTTTGATATTTTGGGTGTTGTTTATGAGTATACCACTTCTAATCCTCAGGTAGCATAGTAAAAAATTGAAACCCGTCAGGGTTTATTTGATATGCCTAATTTTATAAAATCTATAAAAGATAATAAAAAATTATATAAAAAAACCACATTTTGTTTGAAAATATCCCTTAAGTTGATGGATGTGTGACGGTACCCTAATCTTTCGATTGAAGATAATACTCATTGATATCACCTCCTATGCTTAGGAGTATAGAAAATCAACTTTGATTTGAGGCATATGAAGGGCTTTGATAGCGTATATGTGAAGGATTCAAATAAAGCTGAAGGACTTAATTTGAAATTTAAAAAAGAATACGAGGGTCTAATTAACTAATCTTTGATTTTATTAATTTGGTAATTATCAGGAGAACTAAGTATCTAACTAAAAAATATGAATTTTTATCTAAATATTTGATTTATTATTACTGGAATTTTAAGGATAATATATTTGAACTAATATTTGTCTAATGTATTAGTAACTAAAAGTGAGGTGAAGTTAGTTGTTTAATAATTTGGGTATTTCTTTTTTATGGTTGTTACTTGCTTATGGTGTTGCAACATTAATAGTTTTTATACATATGCTAATCTCTAATAAATATTTTGGTGTGCAAAACGCGAAACAGGCAGGAACAACTTTTTTGAAATCACCAGTTTATGTTAAATCTAGACCCTATCAGGTTCTTTACAACGTTGCGATTTTCCCCGTTTTTCTATGGCTATATAGCAAAGGGATAGATACAGATAATGTAAAAGAATTTATGCTTAATACCGTTATTCAATGGACAGCATTGTCGATAATTATCGACTATCTTAGTTGGGTTTTAATTCCTCATAAATTTAGGTTAACACATAAAGAATTTTACATTGATTATCAACCATATATCACTTTGATTTATGTAGCAATTTTTATTAGTCATTATATAGTTGGTTTTTTTATCATTTAACCGAGAAGACCCCCTCCTCTAAACGGAGTGAAGATGGGGGATGAATCGGTTTTTTCTTTTTTGGGGGCACTTCAAAATGTTAGCTTGATGGGGATGGGGTATCACCACATCGCTATCACGCTAAGGTTTTAAAGTAACTCCTAAATGAAATTTTATCTTGCTAAGATATTTTTGCAAATCTTTTTATACCACGTTAAGGGACTATTTACCCTCTATTTATGATATTAAAGTTTAATTGAGATATATGTGAAAATAACTCAAATATTTAAGGATTGTATTTTATATAGTTATTATTTAAAAATAACTTTGACATATAATTCACTTTATTTTATAGTAAGTACTACACTAACTACTAAAGGAGTTATTATGGACGAACTTTATAAAGAACTTCAGAAATGGGGCTTTTCACAATATGAATGTAAAGCGTATATAGGTCTTTTAAAAAATTACCCCATAACAGGATATGAAATAAGTAAAAGGTCAGGTGTACCTCGTTCAACGATTTACGAAGTGGTGGCAAAATTAATAGATAAAGGTGCGGTTTATACAGTTCCTTCTGATCCTGTAACCTACGCTCCCTTGCCAGCTAAAGAGTTAATTCGTCGATTACGTAACAACTTCGAAAACTCTATGGATTATCTTGAAAAGAATTTATCTGCTTTAGAAAGTGAACAAGAAGTAGATGTTATTCATCGTATCAGCAGTGATGAGCATGTTGTTGCTGAAATGATTGATATCATAGATAAAGCAGAAGAAGAAATATGGTTGTCGATTTGGGAACCACAAGCCTCGTCTATAAAAAGTGCTATAGATAGACGTATTAATGAAAAAATCGATGTTTTTTCTATTCTTTTTGGAGCACCTGATATGCAACTTGGTATAACTACTCATCATAATTACATGGCTCCCGAAGTAGCTGAGGAACGTATGAATGGTCGATTAACGATTGTCGCACGGGACAATGAAGAAGTATTAATTGCAAATTTTTCTCCAAATACACCTGCATGGGCAATAAAAACAGAGGATCCAGCCTTGGTATTAATTGCAATGGAGTACATCAGACATGACATTATGTTCTCAGAATTAGTTAAAGAAGTTGGTCCAGAGAAAACGGAAGCTCTTTGGAAAAACGATTCTAATCTATTTCATGTTGTCACTGGAAAACGGTTCAAATAAATTGAACCGTATTTTCTTTCATTTTTTTAATAGTAGTTAGTGTGTTAGCGTCTAGTTATTCGAAAATAAGGAGGGAATGAAATGAGTCTGTCGAACGCCCAAGTGAATTCATCTCAGAGAGATGAAGATAGTTTTATCAAAGGAGTAAAAGATTGTATCCCTACATTACTGGGTTATTTAAGTATCGGAATAGCGGCAGGTGTTATTCAAAAAACTGCGGGACTTAGCATAGCTGAGATAACTCTCATGTCTTTAATCCTCTATGCTGGATCTGGTCAGTTTATTGCTGCAGGAATGATAGCAACAAGCAGTTCTCTTACTGCTATTATTATTACGATTTTCTTTGTTAATCTTCGTCATATTTTACTTAGTGCAGCACTAGCACCTTATTTTCGGCATCTTTCTCCATTTAGGAACATGTTAGTAGGTTCTCTACTTACCGATGAGACATTTGGTGTTGCTATTAGCGAAGCTGCAAAGAAAAAACAAATCAGTGAAAGATGGATGCATGGCCTTAACATAGCAGCTTATATAAACTGGCTTGTAGCAAATTTAGCAGGAGCATTTTTGGCACAGTGGATTTCCAATCCTGAAGAATTCGGTCTAGGATTTGCCTTGCCAGCGATGTTTATAGGGATTCTTATACTAACAATGTTAGGAAGAAGTACAATCAAACTAGATATCATTGTCGCAATTATAGCAGTTGTTATTGCTGTGGGAAGTTCTTTCGTATTATCCAATAGTATGGGTGTTATAGTTGCTACAATTATTGCTTCAACAATAGGAATGGTGGTGGAAAAATGGAAGTAAGATGGGGCGTTTTTTTAATTATTCTAGGGTCAGCTATTGTAACGTTTATTCCAAGGGTTGTTCCTCTTATGGTGTTAAGTCGTTTCGAATTGCCGGAATGGTTAATGAGATGGTTGAATTATGTCCCTATTTCTGTTATAGCTGCTTTGATTGGTCAAGAGATATTTATACATGATGGAAAGATTGCATCACTTACAAGTAACATTGAATTTTTTGCAGCCATACCAACTTTCTTTATTGCTATAAAAACACGTAGTTTATTGGGAACCGTACTGGGAGGTATTGTTTCCATTATAGTTTTGCACTTTTTGTTTTAATACTTAAGTACTGTATTCAATCAATTGTCATGTTTAAATGCCAAGTCATAGCACGAAAGATAACCATAGAACCACAGGATAGAAGGTAAGGATTGAAATATATGTTGAATTGATATCGTAGCATACTTGAATTGAACTGTTATTTCGCGTCTTAAGAATCTTGTATAGCCCAAAATAAAAAATATGCATTTTGACTTGGGAAAGCAAATTTTTTCATTTTGGGGTATTTATTTTTTAAACTTGAGGAACATGAAATTTTATCACTCATGATTCTATAGTATTTTCAGATAAACTAGAGAAAATAGATGAAGAAATAAAAAGTACAAGGGATAAAAGCTCAATTTTAATATTCCCAGAAGAAGATTCAAAACAGAAGTAGAAGATATATCAATTGTTTTTACAAAGCAGTATTGAAATATCCTCTCCAAATAGACGGACGGATAAAATAATAAATTTAGATACCGATATGGAGTAGTGTTTATGGAATCGATTCCTATAATTTTTATGGAAAAATATCTTTGATTTTTTTTGCATAATTCAACAATATGTATTGTAAATTTAATAATTTTGAATTAGCCAATATTTATATACATGTATGCATGTTATAAGTATTAGAAGAACACACCTTATTTTTCAAAGGGGATACAGAAGATATGAGTAAGTTATTTAAAAAGAAATCTGTTACACAATTATTAGAGCCTAGTAAGAGTAAAACCTTAATGAAAACATTGGGTTCATTTGATTTAGTTATGTTAGGATTGGGTTCAATAATTGGAACGGGAGTTCTTGTGTTAGCAGGATTAGTAGCAGCAAGAGACGCTGGACCAGCAGTTGTTTTTTCATTTGTATTGGCGGCAATTGTATGTGGATTTATAGCTTTATGTTACGCAGAGATTGCTTCAATACTTCCGGTTTCAGGAAGTGTATATACGTATGCCTATGCAACAATTGGTGAATTAGTTGCACATTTAGTAGGTTGGATGCTACTTTCAATATATATTTTAGCAACAGCAGCGGTTGCTAGTGGGTGGACAGGTTATTTTCACAATTTAATAACTGGATTAGGCTTAGATATGCCAAAATCACTGTTAATGATTCCATCTCAAGGTGGTATGATGAATCTACCAGCGATGGTCATTACATTGATAATTACATGGATGTTATCGCGTGGTACAAAGGAAAGTAAACGTATCAATAATATAATGGTGTTAATTAAAATTGGAATGGTTATATTATTTATTGTAGTGGGTGTATTCTATGTAAAGCCAGAAAACTGGGTACCGTTTACACCATATGGTTTAAGTGGCGTTTTAGCTGGCGGGGCAGCAGCATTTTTTACTTTTATGGGATTTGATATATTAGCAACTTCGGCAGAAGAAGTAAAAAATCCACAACGCAATCTTCCCATTGGTATTATTGTATCGTTAATTATATGTACAATTATCTATGTTATAGTATGTCTTGTGATGACAGGGATGGTTTCCTATAAAGAATTAAATGTACCTGAAGCAATGGCTTATGTAATGGAAGTAGTAGGACAAGGTAAAGTCGCTGGTGTAATTGCTGTAGGAGCAGTCATTGGTCTTATGGCTGTTATTTTCTCTTCTATGTATGCAGCAACACGAGTATTCTTTGCAATGAGTCGTGATGGACTGTTACCAAAATCACTTGCGAAAATTAATAAGAAGACTGGGGCACCAACTTTCACAATACGGTTGATAGGAATAGGAAGTTCTTTTATAGCTGGTTTTATTGATTTGAAAGAATTAGCGAATTTAGTTAATATTAGTGGCTTGGTGACTTATTCAATGGTGGGCTTATCAGTTATTATCCTTCGTAAAACTCATCCGAATTTAAAACGCGGTTTTATGGTACCATTTGTACCTATATTACCAATCATTTCAATTGTAAGTTGTATGTTTTTGATGCTAAATTTACCATTAAGAACATGGCTATACTTCTGCATTTGGATAACTATCGGATTAGCAATATATTTTGTTTATTCAATAAAACATAGTAATTTAAATGAGAAACCAAATTCAAACGAAATTAAATAACTGTAGTCCTTTTGAATTTAGAGCCAAGGTTGTTTAAGGAAAAGATACCTAAGATACTTGCAAATATGAATGCAAATATTATACAAGCTGTAGTAATTGAAGCTGAGCATATGTGTATGACAATGAGAGGTGTGAAAAAACTTGGTTCAATGACTATAACTTCGTCCTATAAAGGAATATTTAAAGATAATAGTACACTTTGAAGTGAAACTTTAAATATGATAGAGAGATAGAATTATATCATTATTATGCTAAAAAAGAACATACAGAACCTATGTTAAATAATAATTTGTATTCTATTTATGAGCAAACGTATAGAAGAAAGTAGACGTTCATTATCGTAGTACGTCTAATCAAAAGGCAGTGCTGAAGACTTTGGCAGTGCTTTTTCTAAATTAACTTTTTGATATTTTTTATTCTGTTCACAATATCACTTTATATTTTTTGAATATATATCCTAAACATAATTGATATATGAAAGGGTGAGAGTATGATTTCATCATATTCAGTAAAGCCCCTTGAGAAGGATATTAAAGATGTAATTGAAGCGCTAGCTAGAAAACAAATAAGGGCGAATCAACAACAGGAAGATGGTAGTAAAGCTACTATTTTTCTAATAGCTATAAGTTCGCACGAAATACCGTTTTTACGAACAATAAGATATATAAATAAAAATCTAATTAAGTGTTTAAGGATTTTGAGCTCGTTAGCATGAATCTCTGTAATTGGTATGTGTCCATATAATTCATATTTTATATAGAAATTATCAAATACTAAATTACTCATTGCAAAATTTTTATAGTAAATTACATTTAAATTTATAAAAGTTTTTCTTATGTTGATCTATTTAACTCCTTATAATCATGATTAAATTAACCAATTTGTATTTTATAACAACTGTTAAAAATTTTTCGTGTATTCATTTTGTATGAATTTATATATGAAAATTGTTTTATTTTGCACACCTGTGAATGTGATTTTTGTACTAATTTTTATAGCTTAATAAAGATTTATCCCGTGCTTATCTATAATTTTATTAGAATGACTACACTATCCTTATTTAATTTCGAGTATATTTTAGTATCTCATAATTTAATTATGTAAATAAGTCTGTGTAAAAATTGAATTTAATGCGAACTTGTGTTCGTATTTCTTTTTTGTTATAGTATATATGAGGTGATTTTTATGGATTATAGTAAACAACGTCAAAAATCCGTACATCGTAAGAAATTATACGAGAATTTAAATGAAATGCCCTTTTACATAGAAGAATTTGTGGAGTACAAAGAATTGCATGATGCCTCTCCCTCCACCCTACTGAATTATGTATATGATTTTAGAGTCTTCTTTAATTGGCTATTATCTGAACAAATTATTGAATTTAAGCCCATTAAAGACATATCCTTCTCTGATTTGGAGAATTTAAAGAAAAAAGATGTTGAGAACTTTATGAGGTTTCTAAAACTACAACAAAACATGCAGAATTCCTCTGTTAATAGAAAAATTTCGGCCTTAAAGTCTTTATTTAAGTACCTCACCTCCCTATCAGAGAATGAAGATGGAGAATGTTATTTTTATAGAAATGTGATGGCTAAAATTGAAATACATAAAGATAAAGAAACATTAAATGCTCGTGCAAAACGTATGAGATCTAAAATATTCCATAATGATGATGATCAAGAATTTCTGAATTATGTTAAGTACGAACATGAAAAATCTTTAACAAAACATCAGTTATTCTATTTCCTAAGAGATAAAGAGCGCGATGTAGCCATCCTCTCCCTCTTTCTTGGTAGTGGTATTCGTGTAAGTGAATTGGCCGATCTCCGTATGGAGGATATAAACCTAAAAGAAAGACTAATTGATGTAATCCGCAAAGGAAATAAAGAAGATTCAGTATGGATTACCCCAATTGCATTAAATGATCTTGAAAAATATATGGAAATTAGGGATAGCAAATATGCTCCAGGGAAAGAGTTACAAAATGTATTCTTATCGAAGTATAAACATACTGCACAGCCTCTTTCTGTTAGGGCTATCCAAGATATAGTAGAAAAATATACTAAGGCTTATGGAAAAAGAATGTCTCCTCATAAATTAAGACATACATTAGCAAATAAATTATATATGGAAGAAAAAGACTCGTTACAAGTGATGCAGCAACTTGGGCATACGAGTCAAGATACAGCATTGTTATACACTCAACTTGGGGAAACAACTATTAAAGATAGTTTAGGCAGAATAGGGAAAGAAAAATAATAAAAAGGTTCAGCTCTCTCTCCTAGATTGCTGAACCTTTTATTATTTATTGTAATTTTAATTTTATTATGTAAAAAATACATAGTTTATCTGTCGCTTCGTTTGGGATATGAATGATGAAAAATATTAATAATATTTGAAAATCTATCTTTAATTTGAATGTCGGTATATAAAATCATGAATTTCAGTTAGTCAGGTGTCAATTTAGGGAATCTAATATTGCCCATTCAAATATGATAGAATGGAGATATATCTAAAACGGAGGAAGAACAAATGAACGCAAACACAAAACAGTTTATTTATGATATCCAGCAAAGAAAGAATAATTATATAGAAAATGCATTAATAGCAATACAACACCCTAAAAAAGAACAATCTGAACAAGTCATTCAAAATATAGTAGAGAAGATGGATATGATGATTAGTCTAGTTACTACGTACATGAAGATTGAATCAGGATCTACGGAAGAATTAAAAGAACTTCAGAAAGAAATTATCCATGCTCAAGCATATATCCAAAAAAGAAAATTTGAAGAAAAACAGAGATAAAACCCTGTGTTTTTCTTTGGATGTCTATGAAACCAATTGAATCATTGTTTTGGCATAATCCATACAATTTGTTGAATTCGTACAATATACGGTACCGTATCTTCAATTAGCAAATGATCTGGTTTCACATCCTTTAACTTTGCTCTTACATTACCTCTTCCAGTTTCAATAACCACATGTTTTCCAATTACTGATTGTAATGTCTGATATACATAGGGATTAGGTACACTTACCATATTTTGTTCATTAAAATCATTTCCCTCCAAATAACTCATTCTATAATGCTCCTTTCTAACTTGCATTCTTTCTCCTAATATATGATATAAATCTTATAAATATGCTAGAAAGATAATTCATTATATGAACGGAAATAACATCTTAATAAGATACGTTTTCTATTCCTAAATTCCTAAAAAATTATTTATATAAGGTTATTTTTACTAGTTAATAGATGATGAAATAGGGATATTTTAAATGTATATCTATGTTGTTTTTTCAAGATATGTATCATTTTATATACGCCCTTTATTAAAATACTGCTTATACTTTTTTTGAAATTCTTTAGTAATACGTGCGTTAAATAAAATTGCTAACAACAAAAACACTCCATATTTCCCCTCTGCCGCTCCTATGATAATTACACTACTACAAATAAGTACTATTAATAGGATAAATGAGATTAAATAAATACGTTCATAGTTCCTTGACATCTTCTCGTATTTTATACGTTCTTTCCTTGCATCCATCTAAATGCCTCTTCGCCTTCATTATATTCTTTAGTAGTATCGTATGGATTCCCACCTTTAATAGACGAGGGTTATCTTTGATTCGGGGCCTATCTCATCTTGAAAAGTATTTACTTGATTTTGGTTAGACCCACTTATGTCTTCTTGAATAAAAAAATGTGTTACATATCCTATTAAATGACACGTGCTGGAAGTTTCTGATTTTGGTGTGATATAAACCATAAGTTTTCCGAATTGGCAAGGTTATGGTTCTTTTGGTTTATGGTAAACTTATGCTTCCAGTAATTTTGATGTTTTTGAATTAAAGCTAAGAAGGAATTCTTCAACCTTGGTACCAAAAATCACCTATTATGAGCGCACAAAAGATTTTTAAGTACTTTTAATTGTGGATTTAAAACAAAGTTAAACCTTTTATATGTGGACTTTTGATAATGTAGGATTTTTTCTTATTAAGCAAACGGGCCATTTTCTCTCATATTTCTTTAAAATAATAGCCGCATTATGACCTCCGAAACCAAATGAGTTAGATAGACCTATATTTATTTTCACTTGGCGAGCAACAGATGG